>NZ_JBFULL010000002.1:0-421028 GCF_056400345.1 Microbacterium sp. P5_B6
GGTCCGGACGGCAAGATCCAGTTCGACGCAGACAATCGGGCCGCCCGCGAATACATCATGCAGCACGTCAACCAGAACACGGTGTTCTTCCACTCGCTCAAGGAGCGCCTGGACTACCTCGTCGAGAAGCAGTACTACGAGCCCGAGGTGCTGGCGAAGTACCCGCTCGAGTTCATCCAGGAGCTCAACGACCTGGCCTACGGACGCAAGTTCCGGTTCGAGACCTTCCTCGGCGCCTTCAAGTACTACACGAGCTACACGCTGAAGACCTTCGACGGCAAGCGGTACCTCGAGCGCTTCGAAGACCGTGTCGTGATGACGGCGCTGGGCCTTGCAGACGGCGACCAGAAGCTCGCGGTCGACCTGGTCGAGGAGATCATCGCCGGCCGCTTCCAGCCCGCGACTCCCACATTCCTCAACACCGGCAAGGCGCAGCGCGGTGAGCTCGTCTCGTGCTTCCTCCTGCGCATCGAAGACAACATGGAGTCCATCGCCCGCGGCATCAACTCGGCGCTCCAGCTCTCCAAGCGCGGCGGCGGCGTTGCCCTGCTGCTCTCGAACATCCGCGAGTCGGGTGCTCCGATCAAGCAGATCGAGAACCAGTCGAGCGGCATCATCCCGGTGATGAAGCTTCTCGAAGACAGCTTCAGCTACGCCAACCAGCTCGGGGCGCGCCAGGGCGCAGGCGCGGTGTACCTCTCGGCCCACCACCCCGACATCCTGCGGTTCCTCGACACCAAGCGCGAGAACGCCGACGAGAAGATCCGCATCAAGACGCTCTCGCTGGGTGTCGTCATCCCCGACATCACGTTCGAGCTCGCCAAGAACGACGAAGACATGTACCTCTTCTCGCCCTACGACGTCGAGCGCGTCTACGGTGTGCCGTTCGGAGACATCTCGGTCACCGAGAAGTACCGCGAGATGGTCGATGACGCGCGGATCAAGAAGACGAAGATCAACGCACGGGAGTTCTTCCAGACCCTCGCGGAGATCCAGTTCGAGTCGGGCTACCCGTACATCATGTTCGAGGACACGGTGAACAAGGCCAACCCGATCAAGGGCCGCATCAACATGTCGAACCTCTGCAGTGAGATCCTGCAGGTCAACACGCCGACGACGTACAACGAAGACCTCTCCTACGCCGAGATCGGCAAGGACATCTCGTGCAACCTCGGCTCGATGAACATCGCTCTGGCGATGGACGGGGGCGACCTCGGCCGAACCGTCGAGACGGCGATCCGCGCGCTCAGCGCCGTGAGCGATCAGAGCCACATCCGCTCGGTGCGCTCCATCGAGGACGGCAACGACCGCTCGCACGCGATCGGTCTGGGGCAGATGAACCTGCACGGCTACCTGGCGCGCGAGCACGTGCACTACGGCTCCGAGGCAGGCGTCGACTTCACGAACATCTACTTCTACACGGTGCTCTTCCACGCGCTGCGGGCCTCCAACCTGATCGCGATCGAGCGCGGGCAGAGCTTCGACGGCTTCGCGGACTCGAGCTATGCGTCGGGCGAGTTCTTCGACAAGTACCTCGAACAGGTGTGGGAGCCGCAGACGGACCGCGCCAAGGAGCTGTTCGGCGCTACGCCCATCCCCACTCAGGAGGACTGGCGCGCACTCAAGGCGTCGATCCAGGAGCACGGCATCTACAACCAGAACCTGCAGGCCGTGCCCCCGACGGGCTCGATCTCGTACATCAACAACTCGACGTCGTCGATCCACCCGATCGCGTCGAAGATCGAGATCCGCAAGGAAGGCAAGATCGGCCGCGTCTACTATCCGGCACCGTTCATGTCGAACGAGAACCTCGAGTACTACGAAGACGCGTACGAGATCGGCTACGAGAAGATCATCGACACCTACGCGGCCGCGACCCAGCACGTCGACCAGGGGCTGTCGCTGACGCTGTTCTTCAAGGACACCGCCACCACGCGCGACATCAACAAGGCGCAGATCTACGCGTGGCGCAAGGGCATCAAGACGATCTATTACATCCGCCTCCGCCAGCTCGCCCTCGAGGGGACCGAGCAGGACGGCTGCGTCAGCTGCATGCTCTGATGCCCTGACCCGGATTCTCAAAGGACTGACATGAACGTACCCAAGCTCCAGCTGCTGGACAGTGTCCAGGCGATCAACTGGAATCGAATCCAGGACGACAAGGACCTCGAGGTCTGGAACCGTCTCGTCAACAACTTCTGGCTCCCCGAGAAGGTTCCGCTCTCCAACGACGTCCAGTCGTGGGCGACGCTGACTCCCCAGGAGCAGCAGACGACGATGCGCGTGTTCACGGGGCTCACGCTCCTCGACACGATCCAGGGCACCGTGGGCGCCGTGTCGCTCATCCCGGACGCCATCACGCCGCACGAAGAGGCGGTGTACACGAACATCGCGTTCATGGAGTCGGTGCATGCCAAGAGCTACTCGTCGATCTTCTCGACGCTGTGCTCCACGACCGAGATCGACGATGCCTTCCGCTGGTCGGTCGAGAACGAGAACCTGCAGCGCAAGGCGCACATCGTCATGGACTACTACCGTGGCGACGACCCGCTCAAGCGCAAGGTCGCCTCGACACTGCTCGAGTCGTTCCTCTTCTACTCGGGCTTCTACCTGCCGCTGTACTGGTCGTCGAAGGCCAAGCTGACGAACACGGCCGACATCATCCGCCTGATCATCCGCGACGAGGCCGTGCACGGCTACTACATCGGCTACAAGTTCCAGAAGGGACTCGAGAAGCTCGATCAGGCCCAGCGCGATGAGCTCAAGGACTACACGTTCTCGCTGCTGTACGAGCTCTACGACAACGAGGTGCAGTACACGCAGGACCTCTACGACGAGATCGGCCTCACCGAGGACGTCAAGAAGTTCCTGCACTACAACGCCAATAAGGCGCTCATGAATCTCGGCTACGAGGCGATGTTCCCGTCGACCGTCACGAACGTGAACCCGGCCATCCTGTCGGCGCTCTCGCCCAACGCCGACGAGAACCACGACTTCTTCTCGGGGTCGGGCTCGTCGTACGTGATCGGCAAGGCCGTCGCGACCGAGGACGACGACTGGAACTTCTAGGAGTTCTCGACCTGACACAGCCCTGACGGGCTGAGTGGAGCCCCGGATCTGCAGAGAACTGCAGGTTCGGGGCTCCTTTTCGTGCCTCACGAAGAGACAGAGGAGGACGTCGCCGCGCAGGTTGTTCTCGCCATGTCGAAACACGACGCCCGACCTTCATCTCGCTGTCCGCGGAGGCCAAGGAACGCGGTGCCGCTAAGTAGGCCGGGAGGCGATTCGCACACGCGGGAAACGCCTGTACTGATATGCATGTCGGACCGGTGCATCTGCTCCGGTCGTATCAGCTATCGCATGTTCGGGGATGCACGATGACTGGACCTTCCGGAGACGACGCAGACTCCGTTGCCCTCTTCGCGAGCGACCTCCGAATGCTGCGCGTTGCAGCGGGAAGCCCGACGCTCGGCTGGCTACAGCACGCAACGGGATTGTCACGCACTGTCATCTCCGATGCATTTGCAGGCAAGACCCTCCCGTCTGCCCGCACCGTTGACGGGTTGGTCCGAGCTTGCAACGCCGATGCAACGCAGTGGCTCGGGCGCCGCGAGGCGCTGTTGCGAAAGCCACCATCAGCCAGAGTGGTGACCACCGCGAACGATCGACGACCGCGATCCGTTCGCCTGTCGATCGCGATCGCGGTTGGGGTGGTCGCTTTTGTGCTGGGAGCTGCCGGCGGCACGCTGGTCACCAGCGGGGTCGACGACACGAAGATCAACGCACTTCAGAAGGAACTGAAAGCCGCGGGCCCCGTCAACCCGCATGCCCAGATCGTGGTGCGCACCGGGATTGATCCGGCCATGACCCCTTGTGTCAACGATGCGAAAGTGGCTGCATCTGAGGATCGTGCCAACAACACGCGCCTTCAGATCATCTGGTCAAACAAATGCTACGCAGGCTGGGCCCGCATAGCCCGTTATGACGGCAAAGCAGAAAGCAATTCGGTCAAGGTCTCCATCTATCCGGAAACCGCCCCGACGGGCCCGGATCGTCAAGATGCCACCGAGCCGGGCGTTCAGGGCGCCTACACCATGCTGGTCGTGCGTTCCTCGCCGGCTACGCGTCTGTGTGCGGTCGGAAGCATCACCGTCGATGGCGAGGAGATCAGCCTTGGAGACCCGATCTGTTCCTGATACGAGGTCGGGGCCTCTCAGAAGGTGCGTGAAGGAGGGCCCCCGCGTGAGCGGAGTGTGCAAGGCTCCGTCGCCTCGAAACTCGCTCAAGCTGACATAGGCAGGTCGGTGCCGACACAAGCCGGCTGCTGACGGTGACCGTCCCATGCGGGTTGCACGGTGGGCATCCGGAGACTCCGGAAGCGTCCGATTCAGACACTTCCGGTGCGTCGTCCAAGGTCCCCGAGCGACATCCTGATGCTGTCGTCCCGCCCTGGGACAACACTTTCGACCGGGCAGCGACATGCCCCCCGAGGTTGGAGCCTCATGAATGCTCACATTGTCCGCATCGCGTCAGTGACGGCCGCACTTGCGGCCGGGGCACTCCTCGCGGTCGCGCCGATATCGGCGCCCAGCGCCAGCGCGGTCAGCTGCTACGGCGACTACTGCTCCGGACAGGACCCCGAGTCCAGCGGGTGCGCGGCCGACGCGCGAACAATCTATCTTTCGTACGTCTACGGCACTGGCGGCTCGTCATGGGTGCAGATCCGCTGGTCCGATAAGTGTCAGACCAACTGGGCCCGCACCAATGGAGTCCGCACGAACATCAGAGCCGTTCAAGACACGGGCTACACCCAGGGATACAGCGGCAACAACGGTGCGTACTCCTGGTCGAAGATGATCTACTCGCCCGTGCGACACGTCCAAGGTTGCATTTGGGGCAGTTGGGGAACGACCTGCACTCCGTGGGCGTGACGTCCCAGCCACATCCGGATCCGCCGGAAACGCACGATCGGACGTTATCGAGAGGGATTGTGCGACGTAGCTCGGAATCTGCTCGTCATCCAGCGGGCACGATCAAAAGGAAGCCAATCATGGGTTCAAGAAGCATCAGGGCACGTCGCCGTCGATTCGGAAAGGCCCGCGCCGCGAGTGCCATCCTCGGTGCGCTGCTCGCGCTCGGCAGCGTCGCTTTGGTCACTCCGCCAGCCCAAGCCAGCTCGGTCGTGGGGGGAATCAGTGTCCAGACATATTGCCGGGGGCATTACGGGTCGACGTCGAACGCTGTCGTCAGATACAACACCGTGTATGGGTGGTGGTGCACGGGTACGGCAGGGGACAAACCGTTCTATGCGGAGCAGGCTTGCCTAGAGCAGTACCGGCAATACAACGGGCGGGTCCATGCTGGGTATCGCGACTACAACAACCCCTATACGTGGTACTGCTACAGCTACTGACATGCCGAGATGAGGTACGCCTACCGGGGAGCGAGGTGGACCCTCAAGGTGCCCACCCTCGAGGCTGCGCTCGGTGAGATTCTGCATTGACGTCGCGTTTTGCCCGACGGGTTGAGAGGAGCCCCGGATCTGCAGAGAACTGCAGGTTCGGGGCTCCTCTTCGTCACCGAGCGTCTGAGCGACGGGATCCGCGCCGTGCGGTGCTTCGCACCCGCGCGCCTCCCCGCGCGCTAGGCTCCGCGTGTGATCGTCGCGCGCGCCGCCGTGGCCCTCGTCCTCGTGGGTCTGCTCGCGGGATGCACGGCATCGCCGGAGGCCGCGCCCACGCCTGACACCACCGTGGCCGCCCTGGCCGAGTGCGAAGCGGCGGTCGAGGGCATCGTCGCTGCCGTTGATGAGCTCGTCGCGGGCTATGAGGAGCCGCTTACCGTGCCGACGCCCGGCCCGTCGCCGTCGGACGCTTCGTCGCCCTCCCCGCGCGCGACCGTGGGAGCCGAGACAGGCGACGCACTCGCGGACGCCGTGGCGGCGGCGCGCGAGACGAGGGACCGGCTCGACTGCGACGAGGACGAGTTCACCGGGGGACTTGAAGAAGGACTGTCGGGAATCCGGCCCGAGTCCGCCATTGCGCTGGCCGTCTGGCGCCGGGTCGAGGCGTCGCTCCTTGGTCGAGTGGGGCAGGATGCTGCCGAGCGCAGGCTGCAGGAGGGGGAAGACCTCCACGTCGCCCTCGCCCAGGCGCCCGAGGGAACGACACTCCTCCTCCCCGCAGGCACCGTCGATGTCGAGGGCACTCTCGTTCTCCTCCAAGGAGTGACGCTGCGCGGCGCGGGACGGGATGCCACGACCATCCGGTCCGATTCGACGGAGGCGGCGATCATCGTGGCGACCGGCAGCCTCGTGCGCCTCGAGGGACTGACGATCGAACTGGCCGGGGATCACCCTTCCTCCGGTGTGGTCGCAGGGCCCTCGGCGTCCATCTCGCTCAGCGGAGTGCGGGTCGCGGGAGCGCCGTCCGGCGGAGAGGGAGTGGGCGGGGCCGGCGTGTACCTGTCGGCCCAGGGGGTCGATGCCGCGGGACGCGGAACGACCCTGGAGATCACCGACTCGGTCTTCGAGCGCAACGAGTGGGTGGGGGTCGCTGTCGCCGGCGGGCACCGAGTCAGCATCGAGTCCTCGACCTTCTCGGCCAACGGACAGGTCGGCGTCCTCTTCCTGGACGCCTCGAGCGGCTCGGTGAGCGGCAGCACGTTCGACGGCAACACCATCGGGCTCGCCGCGTCCGGCTCGGCCACACCGACGCTGCTGTCGAGCACCGTGTCGGGCGGATCGGTCGGAGTGCAGGTCGACGGTTCGGCGACGCCGACGATCGACGGGGTGCGCATTGCGGGGTCGAGCGCCGCCGCTGTCATCTTCGGAGGAGCGTCGGGGGGCTCGCTCACCGGGACGGTCTGCGACGGCGTGCCCTACGGCATCGTGGTCTCCGACACCGCCGCGCCGACACTCCGAGACAACACCTGCCCTGTCGCGCGCGGCGCATCCTGAGGCCATCCTGCTCATCACACGCATGCAGTGTGCGGAATATTCCCGCTGACCTGGGGTTAAACCAATCCGCACTCCGAAGTGTCGTGCGATCGGGAATGTGGTGGCCGGACCCCGGAAATGTGTCGCTGTGTGGGGAAATGATCTATACACAGCATTCGTTCAGTGTCATACTCAGGCCCGTCGATTGCGGTATGGGTGAGGACGAGTTCCGGGGGAGCTCGGAAGGCCGCGCATGACCTGGCCCGGGGGGATCAGGGTGTCATTGAGTGATTCGGTCGCGGGGGCATCGCCCCGCCGCTCCGGCGCGCGCTCCGGCATCGTGTCGCTCCACCGCAGCGTGGCCTCGGCCATCGCAAGCCTCCTCGCGACGACGCTCGTCATCACGCTGGGAAGCGTGTCGGCTCACGCCGCGCCCCAGACGGCGCCCGCCCCGGGCGAGCATCGGACGGTTGCGGAGTCACCCGCCCCGCCCGCGTCTCCGACGGTCATCCCGCTCAGGGACGCACGCGTGCTGATCGTGCAGAGCCTGCCGCACGACGAGGCCAGGGCCGCGCTGGACGCACTGTTCGAGGCGGAGCAGGAACGACAGGCCGCGGTCCAGCAGAGCGTGCAGTCCCGGCGCGCGCAGCAGGAGGCATACCTCGAGCAGGTGCTCGTCGCCGAGCAAGCGGCGCAGGCGCAGGCGCCGGCGCAGGCTGAGGCCGAAGCCAACGCGAGGCTGCAGGAGGCGCTTCAGGCCCTTGCCAAGGCGCTGTCGACGAGCCAGTGCACGACCATCGGCGGCACGAACGGCCAGGCGGCGTCGATCTCGTGCCCCATGGAAGACAGCGACACGACGTCGACGCCCACCCCGACTCCGACTCCGACTCCCACCCCGACTCCGACGCCTACCCCGACTCCGACGCCCACTCCGACCCCGACCCCGACCCCGACCCCGACCCCGACCCCGACCCCAACGCCGGAGGTCGAAGCGCTGACGGCCAGCGGGCTGCCGGGCGACCCCGTCGGCCCCGACCAGGCTCTCAGCGAGGGCGCGCTGTCGGGGGCCGTCGCACAGGCCATCGGCGAATGGGCCGCCGCGGGCGCCGACGTCTCCGGCATCTCGGCCCACGTCGCCGCGCTCTCCGGCGCGACGCTCGGCGAGGCGTCCGGCCGGTCGATCGCGATCGACGACGACGCGGCGGGCTGGGGCTGGTCGCGGATGAACCTCGTGACGGTCGTCCGCCACGAGATCGGGCACGCGCTCGGCGCAGGCCACGGCTCGGGTCTCATGGACGAGACCCTCTCGCCCGGTGAGGCGTGGGGCGTCGACGCCTCCGCGCTCCCTGCACCGGCTCCGGTCGAGCCCCCTCCGGTCGAGCCCGCTCCTGTTGAGCCTGCTCCCGCTGAGCCTGCTCCCGTCGAGCCCGCTCCGGCGCCGGCTCCCGTCGAATCCGCTCCCGCTCCCACCGAACCCGCTCCGGCGACGGGGGATCCCGCGTCCGCGCCCAGCGAGCCGACTCCGGACGAGCCCGCAGCCGCTCCCGCACAGCCCGTGGGGGGCGCCGGCGAGCCGGCGAACTCCAGCCAGCCTTCAGAGGAATCGGCCGCTGTCGACGCAGCCGCGGCCGGCGCGGCGGACGGCGTCGGCGGATGGGCCGTGGCGGATGGCACCGCGACGCTGGCGCTGACCTCCGCCGACGCCGCAACCGGAACGCTCCGCCTGCGGGGCGGGCGTATCGAGTTCGTCGCCCAAGACGGGGCGACCGCGAGCGTCGATGCTTCTGGGCTCTCGACCGTCGTCGTCCGCGGTGCGGACGGATCCGCCTCGTTCACCGTCGACCTCGCCGGGATCGTGGGTATCGCGCTCGCCATCAGGGGAGCAACGGACTTCCTGCGGGTCATCGGCCTGGGCGATGCGCGGCTGAGCGGCGCCGGCGGACTTCTGCGACTCGATTCGCTGGTCGCGAGCCTGTCGTTCCTCGCGCCGCGAATCGCGGCGCTCATCGAGGCCAGCGGATCGCTCGCCATCTCCGGACCGCTGGCTCTCCCGGGCGCGGACCTCAGCGTGTCCGCTCGCACGATCGCCGTCGAGACCGGCGCCGTCATCGACACGCGCGGAGGCGGGACAGCAGGGGACATCTCGCTGACAGCCCGCGACACGGCGGAAGGCCTCACGGATGCCGCGGCATCCGTCACCGTCGTCGGCGCCACCCTCGCGGGGGGCGACGTGACGGCGACAGCCGGCTCCGCCGCTGCCGGGGGCCGGGGATCGACGTCGGCAGCGACGGTCACGGTGACCGACGCGACGATCCTCGCAAGCGGCGACGTCGTCCTCTCCAGCGACTCCGCAGCGCATGCCTCGGCCTCGGGTCCCGTGGCCTCCGCACGGGTCTCCTCGGCGGCGATCACGCGGGTGACCGGCCAGTCGACCATCACGGCGACGGGCGCCGTCCGCGTTGAAGCGCGCAACTCCGCGACCGGTGCCGCCGTCTCGACCAACGAGTCCGGCGTGGCTCTCGCCGAGCTCGACGTCACGCGCCTCACGCATGCCGTGATCGACGGGCGGCACCGCATCGCCGCGGGGCAGCTTCTGCTCGCCGCGACAGCCGATGGTGCGCTCAGCGTCTCGGCATCCGGGGTGCGCGGTCCCGCACAGGGAGCGTCGGGCCTCGGCGCGATCGCGCTGAGTGCGGCACCGGGTGCCGGCTCCATCGCCATCGGGCGAGCCTTCCTCGAGACGATCGCACGCATCGCGCCGGCAGCCCAGCTCGTCGTCGACGCGACCGACGTGAGGATCGACGCGGATTCGGCTGTCGACGCCTCGGCAACTGCGGCAGGACCTGACGGTGGCATCGCAGCGTTCGTCGTGCGGGACGTCTCTGACAGTGCGGTCGCAGCGGGCTCGGCCATCACGGGCGCCCACGACCTCGCGCTCGAAGCGTCGAGCCGGCATCGCACGAGCGCCGACGGCGGATCGGGATGGGCGCTCGTCTCATCGATCGCCCAGACATCGGCGGGCGCCGGATCGGGAGCGCCCCTCTCGGTGACGGGCGACCTCAGCATCATCGCGACGCAGCAGGTGTCCGCCCGCGCGACCGGGACGGGCGCTGCCCTCGTCCTGGCCGTGCACGACGTGACAGCGACCGTGGACCGAGCCGTGACGTCGGGCGGCGCCGTGACCATCGCGTCGAACGGCCGGTCCGACACGGGCGCGACCGTCACTCCGATCTCAGTTCCGGCCACGGCGGGTGCCGCCGCTGTGGCGGTGCTCGCGAGCCTCGGCGGAGCGCCCGGCGCTGCGGCGGCAGCGGCCGTTGCCATCTCTGACGCCCCTCGGCTCGGATTCGCCGCGACGATCGTGCTCGCGGCTGCGACGACAAGCCTCGGCGGCGCATCGCTGCCGCTTCGGGCTGCCGGTGCAGTGACGCTGACGGCCGTCTCGACCGGTGGCGGCTCGGCGGGCGGCAAGGACATCGCCGTCGACGGCATCTACGCCCTGCCGCTGGTCCACCGCTCGGCGACCGTCGACGTCAACAGCCCGATCTTCGCGGGGGACGACGTGCTGATCCAGGCGGGCCGCGGGCCTCCGGCACCCGCAGGCGACTCGACCAGCACCATCCGCCAGAGCGCTCCCGTCACCCTCCTCGACCCGAGCGCGACACTCACTGTCTCGAACCCCGCGCAGACGCCGGCGATCACGCCGCCTGCAGGTGCGGTTCTCATCTCCGCCGCCAACGGCGGGACGGTCGCCCTCGATCGTGCGACCCTCGTGTTCGCCTCCGGCGCTGTCGCCTCCGACACGTGGGTCGTCATCGCCTCCCGTGACGCACGCGTTCCGGGACTCGTGACGACATCCGCCGTGTACGAGCTGCGCGCGATCGACGCGCGGACGGGCGCCGAGATCACGCAGTTCCTCGTCGACCCCGTGCTGACGATCTCGGTCGGAGCGGCGGCATCCGGTTCCCGCATCTGGTACATCGCGCCCGACGGGTCGCTGCAGGCGATCGGGACGTCGGTCGATTCGGGCGCCGGGACGGTGACGGCGGCCCTACCGCACTTCTCGGACTACGTCTCGGGCTCGCCGCTGGACGGACTGCTCGGCCTGATCGTCGCGCAGCTGCAGTCGAAGCTGACCAACCAGACGTACAACCAGGCGATCCCCGACCAGAACCTGGGGAACGCGCTGGCGCTGACCGGCATCCTGCTCACGATCAACGCCGTGTCGCTGACGAACGCCAAGTACTCGGGCTCCGCAGGCTTCACGGCGAGCCTCGCTCTCGACCTCGCGGTCGGCGCGCTGACGATCTCGACGACGGCGGGCGTGACGGCCACTTATACGCTGACGGATGCCGCGACCCTCGACGCCGGAAAGCTCGTCATCACGATCACCCCGCTCCCGGGTGAGACAGAGTTCGGCATCACGGTCACGTCTGGGACAGAGGAGATCCTCGTCCTGGAGGCGCAGAGTGCGACTCTGAGCCAATCCGGCAGCGACCTGACGATCGATGCGTCGGGGGTCCACGCCAGCCTCGGTGGACGGGTCGAGATCACCGGCGGAACACTCCACCTGTTCGCCCGCCACGATACGGGCGACGTCGACTTCGCTCTGACGGCCGCGTCGGCCGTGGTCGCGGCTGTCGGTTCCAGCCTCGAGCTCACGAATGTCGCCGTGTCGTACAACGGCGCCGACGGCGTCGCGCTCGCGGCCGATCTCGTCCTCGACGTGGAGGGGACGACGCTCGAGGCGACCGCCCGCATCACGCACGTGACCGGGACGACGACGATCACCATCGAGGGTCTGCACGCCGACCTCGCTTCCCCGGGCGGCCAGTCGGTTGCGATCGCCGACGGGTCCGGCGCGCTCACGCTCGACGACTCGGGTGTGAGGGGATCGCTTGCCGCGACCATCGTCGCCACCGGCTTCGTGACCGCGACGCTCGCAGGGCGGGTCGACATCGACACCGTGGCCGGCACGACGGCCGTCGCGGTCGCCGCACGGAGCCTGACCCTCGAACTCGCCGACGGTCTCAGCGTCACGGACGCCGTCGTCGGTCTCTACATCGAGTCCCGGAACGGCGCGACCCAGGTGGCTCTGGACGCGACCGGCAGGATCTCGGCGACGAACTGGGACGGCGTGAGCCTCAGCGGTGCCTTCCGCGCCCGGGTCAACGACTTCACCGTCAAGGTGGAGCAGACGATCGCGTTCGGCAACGGCTCGGGTGATGTCGCGGTGACCTTCGCCGCGGACGAGGACGGCTCGCTCAGCGGAACAGGACTCACCCTCGTCGTGCTCGGTCAGTCGATGACCGCAGACTTCGTCTTCGTCGAATCGACAGACGGCTACGACATGACGGTGACGAACCTGGCGCTGCGGTTCGGCGACGGCGTGACCGACGTCGCAACCTTCGCCGGGGGCGGCACGATCACGAAGGACGCAGACGGCGTGACCGCGGCGCTCGCCGGCACCCTGACGATCGCGGTGCCGGGACTCGCCTTCTCGAGTGGGCTGACCCTCGACATCAGCACTGTCGAAGGCCAGAAGCACGTCAGCGTCTCGGGCGTGGACGTCGACGTCACGCTCGGGGATCAGCTGATCAGGTTCGCATCCTTCGAGGTCGCGCGCACGACGACCGGCGGAGTGACGCAGACGCGAATCCACGTCGAGGACGGTCAGTTCGCCATCACGGGCGACTCGACCGACCTGCTCGACGTGACCATCGTCGAGGGCGACCTCACGATCACGGCGGCAGGCCTTGCCGGGCGCCTCTCGGCCACGCTCCTGACCGACCTCACCGGCTTCACCTTCGGCTCCAGCGTGACGGTCACGGTGAACACCGGCTCGGCGTCCGTCGGTGTCATCCCGGCCGGCCCCTACCTGCGGATCGAGGCCATCGGCACGACCATCACGGTGAACGGGCAGGACCTGAGGGCCGATGTCACGTTCGAGCGCGGTGTCGATGCGGCAGGTAAGACCGTCATCCGCGCCGGCCTGGCGAACGGGTCGCTCGTCTTCACTGCGGGAACGACCGACGTGCTCTCGGTGACGGATGCCGTCGGCGCGCTCTTCGTGACCTCCGACGGCGTGGCCGCTTCGCTCACCGGAACCGTGTCCGTCGCCCTGCCCGGCATCTCGTTCACCGGCGGCCTCGTCATTCGGCTCAACACCACGGGCGCCGATGTCGATACGACGGTCGCAGTCGGCGGAGTAGACGTCTCGCTCGTGGTGCCGGATGGCGGCGGGGACTACCTGCAGCTCACGGGCGCGGATGTCGAACTCGTCGTCGCGGGTCAGCGGCTGACCGGAACCATCACGGTCGAGAACACGGCTGGCACGACATCCATCGATATCGACAACGGGGCGCTGGTCTTCGCGGACGGTGCCGTGTCGATCGCGGGCATCGACGCGAGCCTGACGGTCGGTGAAGGCGGAGTCTGGGGCACACTTTCGGGCAAGCCGACGCTTGCGCTTTCGGGCGTGACTGTCGATGTGCCATTGCTCGGCATCGAGATCAACACGGATGACGAGGACCACGGTCTGCTCGACGCGTCGACGTTCCGCATCGGCGCCGAGAACCTCACCATCGAGGTCGCCCACGTCCAGATCGCCGGGACCATCTGGTTCCAGCGGTCCGTCACGGACGACATCGTCACCTACCTCGTCTCGATCGAAGGCGGCGAGGCCGCCTTCGGGCCCGAGCTGACCCCCTACGTCGAGATCACCGAGATCGACGGGGAGTTCCTCATCACGCCGACCGGCGTCGCCGGAACCATCAACGCGACAGCGGCGATCGTCATCCCGGATGTCACGGCGATCGCACCCACCCAGGTGAGCGTCGCGGTCAACACGACCCCGAGCCCGATCGAAGTCGGCGGCGTCGATCTTGCCGCGGGTTCGTACCTGAGGGTCGAGGCGACAGGGCTCCAGTGGGAGTTCGGCGGCATCGGCACGATCGCCGGTTCGTTCGCCTTCACGCGCTCCGTGGCAGCTGACGGCGCGGTCGAGATCGTCGTGGCGATGTCGGGCGTCGAAGCCGACATCGTGACGCCGCCGGGTAAGTTGCACTCCGGGTCGGGCGTCCTGATCATCCGCGACTCGGGCATCGCGGGCTTCCTCTCGGGCACGGGCACCGTCGGCGGCAGCGGCGTCTCGGCCTCGGGATCCGTGCTGCTCGAGATCAACACGACCGACGATGCCATCGACACGACTGTGACGGTCGGCGGCCAGACCCTGCCGTTCACGCTTCCTGAGCCGCCCTCCGGCGGACAGATCTTCCGCCTCACGGTCTCGGACCTCTCGATCACGATCGGCGATTTCGTCACGATCGAGGGCAACCTGACCTTCAGCGACACGGTCATCGGCGGCCAGCCGGCACGCGTCGTCGCGGCAACCGGCGTCACGATCTTCCTGGGCCGGGGCCCTGCCTTCCTCGGCTCGGGCGCCCTCAACCCGCTCGCCGTCGGCGTGCTCCTGACGGGCGCGACCATCGGGCTCGTCGAGATCGGCACGGGCCACGCCCTCGTCGCGTCCGGCACGGTGAGCCTCATCGGCGTCCCCGGAGTGACGATCAGCGGCACGACGAGCGTGCGGGTGAACGACACGGGGATTGCGGTCGACCAGATCGTCGAGATGCCGGTCAGCACGGACCCCGGCGTCCTCGTGAAGTTCACGGGAGCCGAGAAGTCCTTCGCGGTCACCGCCGCGACCCTCGCCTTCGGCGACCAGTCGCTGACCGGCGATTTCAGCTTCGACCGCAAGTTGACAGACCTCACCATCACGGTCGCAGGCGGCGCACTCGCCTTCGGCAGCGCGGTGCAGCTCACAGCGATCACGGGCGACCTCGTCATCCGTCCCGGCGGCATCGCGGGCGCGCTGAGCACGGCCGTGAGGATCCAGGCGCTGGGCATCGGCGTCGCCCCCGCCGCTGCGTCGGTCGCGTCCGTCGCGGTCAACACGACGGCGTCCGAGGTCACCGTCGGTGGGAAGACGCTGCCGGCCGGCCCCTACCTGCGCGTATCGCTCGTCGACGTCGCGCTCGAGTTCCTCGGGCAGCAGATCGAGGCCGACCTCGCGATCGAGCGGCTGGTGTCCGCCGGCGTCGCCACGACCATCATCGGCCTCTCCGGCGTCGAGCTCTTCCTCGGTGACGAGGGCATTGCAGGCGCGGGCGACGACCGAGGAGTCCGGCTGACGAACGGCACGGGCATCCTCGTCCTCACGGCCTCGGCGATCGCGGGTCGCATCGACGGTACGATCTCGGTCCTGCTCGGTGACGACGCGCAGCTCGACGGCGATCTCAGTCTCGTGCTCAACACGGGAGCGACGGATGTCGAGGCCTCCATCGTCGTCGGGACGGCCCTGCAGTCGATCGACGTTGCGGGCGGCCCGTACCTCCGCTTCGAGGGCGCCGGGATCCTCCTCACCGTGCTCGGTCAGAAGATCAGCGGCAACGTCGCCATCGAGAGCGTCACGCCGTTGACGGATGCCGGCCTCCCCGACCAGTCGCGCACGCTCGTGCGGATCGCTGCGACCGACGTCTCGCTGAGCCTCGCCGGCGGCACTCTCACCGTGACCCATGGAACGGCGCTCATCGTCCTGACGGGGGGCTCGGCATCCGCCGTCGCGGGCAGCATCACGGGCACGCTCGCCCTCGACGTGCCGGGCGTCGCGTTCTCGGGCGACCTCGCGGTGGAGTTCTCGACGGCCGTCGCCGCGACCGACGAGTCGTTCACGATCAACGGGCAGACCCTGACCCTGCAGCTGCCGGAGGGTGGTCAGAACGGCTACGTGCGGGTCGCGGGGACGGATGTCGCACTCGAGATCGCCGGTCAGACCCTGACCACCGATGTCGAGCTCGTCCAGACTGTCAACGGTCTGAGCGTCACGCTGCGCAACACGAGGCTCGTGCTGGGCGGAACGACACCGCTCCTCACGCTCTCGCAGCCCGCCGAGGGCGAGACGGGCGACGTCGCACAGTTCACGCTCGCACCCGACGGGACTTACGGCAGCATCACGGTCGGGCTGGAATTCGGCATCGACGACATCGCCGTGGAAGGCTCGATCGCGATCGCCTTCAACACCACCGCCACGCCCAAGACGGTGCTCGGCGTGGGACTCGTGCCCGGACTGATCCGGGTCAGCGGTAGCGATCTCGCCATCAGCGTTCTCGGGCAGTCGCTCGAGGCGGACCTGACGTTCGAGCAGGTGACGACGACCGACGGTGCGACAGTCGTGCGTATCGGCGTCGCCGATGCCACGCTCACGCTGGGTCCACTCCAGGCTACCCAGGGCACCGGCCTCTTCGTCGTCACGGCGGGGGGCGTCGCCGGCAGTCTGTCCGTCCACGTCGACATCGACATCCCCTCCGGCGAGACCGAGCCGCCGTTCGACCTCGAGGGCACGCTCGAGCTGGAGATCAACACCACGGATGCCGAGGTGTCCGAGACGCTGCAGGTCGGCACCGGAACCGTCTCGCTCCTGGTGCCCGCCGGCCCCTACCTGCGAGTCGCGGGCACCGACATCCTGCTGACGGTGATGGGGCAGGAGATCCGGGCCGACATCGCCTTCGAGCAGGCGACGACATACGGCGCCGACGGCGCACCGGGCGGCGGCGACGACGCGACCGTCGTGCGGGTCGGGCTTGCGAACGTCCGCATCACGATCGCGGCCGGCTCGGCGAAGCTCTCGCTGACGAACGGCGAGGCGCTCTTCGTCCTGGTCGGCACCACCGGGGTCGCGGGCCGCGTCACCGGAACGGTCGCCCTCACGGGTGTTCCCGGTGTGACTCTCACCGGCACCCTCGCACTCGAGCTCAACACGACCGACGCCGAGGTCGATGAGACGCTCAAAGTCGGTGCCGGGTCCGTCTCGATCCTCCTGCCGCAGGGCGGCCTCGGCGGCTACCTCCGGGTGACGGGGACGGATGTCGAGATCACGGTCGGCGGACAGACGATCTCGGGCGACATCGAGGTCGTCAAGGACAGCAGCGGCGTCACGCCGACCCTCACCGTCACGATCGCGAACGGGGTCATCCGGTTCGGGACCGAGGCCTCGCCGCTCGTGAGCGTCACCGAGATCGAGGGCACGTTCGTCATCACGGCCGCGCGCATGGCGGGCGCGGTCTCGGCGAAGCTCGAGGTCACCATTCCCGACGTCGAGGTGACGGGCGACGTGTCAGTGCGCGTCAATTCGGGAACGGCCGGCGTCGTCGTGGGCGGCAAGACGATCGAGCCGGGCCTGCGGATCGAGATCGACCACCCGTCGCTGGAAATCGTCGGGCAGTCGTTCGGAGCATCCCTCGTATCCATCAGCCGCACGCTCGCCGGCGACGTGGCCTTCCGCATCACCGACATCACCCTCGATCTCGGCGGCGTCGTGACCGTCACCTCCGACAACCATTGGTCGGGGGCCCTGCTCGTCGCGGGCGCCGGGATCGCGGCGACCTTCTCGGGCAGCACGGACGGCGTCTTCGACCTCGGTGACCAGCTCGAGATCGGCGGCGACGTCGCCTTCGCGATCAACACGGGCACGGCAGCGGTCCGGCGTCCCGACCTCGGCATCGACGTCCCCGCGGGGCCGTTCCTCCACATCGCGATCACGCGCGGCGTCCTCGTCGTGACGGGCGGACCATCGTTCTCGGGCAATTTCCTCCTGAGCCGGACCACCGGCACGACGCCCGTCACGACGATCGCCTTCAGCCAGGTGACGGTCTCGCTGACGCCGGAGGGCAAGTCGCCGCTCAAGATCACTGAGGGCGTCGGTGCCTTCCTGCTGAGGGCCGACGGCATCGTCGGCACGTTCTCGGGGGCCGTCGCCCTGGCGGCAGGAGACCTTGCTGCCGGTGCCACCGTGGCCGTGCGCTACAACGGCACGAGGAGCCAGATCGATCAGACGATCGTCGTCGGCGGCGTGTCGGTGCCTCTGCTGTTCAGCGATCAGCAGGTCGCCGATGATGCCGGACCCTACATCGCCCTCTCGATCTCAGGCTCGATCAAGCTCGGGGACTTCGTGGAGGTGGTCGGTGGACTGAGCGTCGATGGCGACGAGATCGAAGTCAAGAACGTACGCGTCTTCGTGGGGCAGGGCCCGGGCTTCGTCGACGGGGACGCACTCAACCCGTTCGCGAAGGGCCTGTACCTCACCAACGTCAACGGGTTCGCCAAGGGGATCAAGGGCAGCCGTGTCGTCGCGATCTCTGGCAGCGTCGAGCTCGTCGGCATCCCGGGTGTCACCGTGGCGGGCACGGCCACGATCTACTACAACGAGACGACGATCGAGGAGACGCTCGGCGGCGGTGGTGAGGACGAGTCCGTAACGGTCGCGGCAGGCGCCGCCGGAGCACCGCACATCCTCGTGATCGGCGACCTGACGCTCGGCATCGCCGGCCAGCAGCTCACGGGCACCTTCGCCTTCGAGACGCTTCCAGGCGGCGGGCTGCGGCTCAAGTTCGGGGCGGCCGCGATAAGCGGGGGCACCCCACTCACGCTGAGTCTGGGCGACGGCGTCGTGGTGGCGACCGTCGCGACGGGAGAGCTCGAGATCACACCCGCGGGCGTCGCGACGGTCCTCGAAGCGGAGCTCATGCTCAACGCGGGCGATGACTTCATCCTGTCGGACGGCTCCATCCGCCTGCAGATCAACACCGCCACTTCCGCGCGGACCGTCGGCGGGATCGTTCTGCCGCCGAGCTCGGTGCTGGTACAGGTGGGGACGCTCGGCGCACCGGCGGGGCTCACGGTCGCAGGGCAGACCCTGAGCGGTGTGTTCGTCTTCTCGCAGGTGCGTGGCGCTCTCGCCCCGGGCGCTCCCGCCGGCACGCCGGCGCCCAGCACGACGGTCGTCATCGCGTCCGGTCTGACGCTCCTGCTCGGCAGCAGCACCGCCGGCGTGAGACTGACCAACGGTGAGGCCGTGTTCGTCATGAAGGCCGCAGGGCTGGCCGGCCGCGTCAGCGGGACTGTCGAGATCCTCGTGCCCGGCGAGAGCGTCGAGTTCAGCGGCACCTTCGCCATCTCGATCAACTCCGGCGCCGCGGTGGATGAGAACTTCCAGCTCGACGGCACGACGATCGTGCTCAAGCTGCCCGCCGCGCCGCCGACCGGTGGGTACCTCAAGGTCGAGGGCACGAACGTCAAGATCGTCGTCGGCGATCAGAGCCTCTCCGGCGACTTCAGCTTCGAGCAGTCGGGCGCGACCACCACGATCACGGTCGCGAACGCGCGGGCCGCGTTCGGCGACGGTACGACGGACTTCGTCACACTGGTGGGTGGCACCGGCACGATCCTGATGAGTGGCAGCGGCCCTACGGCAACGCTCACGGGCTCGATCGGCGGCAAGGTGACGGTGACGCTGCCGGGCATCCTCGTCACGGGGGACTTCAACGTCGGGATCTCGACCGCATCCTCGTCGCTGCAGATCACAGGCACCCACATCAAGATCGCCATCGGCGGCTTCGAGCTGACGGATGGAGTGGTGGCCTTCAGCCAGACGGGCGGCGCGGGCCTCCCGAAGATCGTCAACGTGTCGATCAGCGCGAAGGCCGACTTCGGCGCCCCGATCGGTGAGGTCGAGTTCTCCGGAGCCCTCCAGATCGGTCCGGCCGGTCTCGCCGGTGCGCTGAGCATCGTCAAGACGAGCATCGCCCTGGGCGCGGGGGCATCCCTCTCGGCGACGGAGCTTCGGCTCGAGATCAATCGGTCCACTCAGGCTGTCGTCCTGTCCGGTGGGCGCAGGCTCGAGGCCGGGCCCTACCTGCGGATCGTCGGCGAGGGCACCAAGATCACCGTCGGCACGGTCGAGATCGCGGCCTCGCTGCTCGTCCAGCAGACGACCAACACGGCGGGCCAGACGCGGACGGTCATCGCCGTGGCGGGGGGCCGCGTCTCTCTCGGCGGCAGCGCGATCCTCGAGGGCGTCGAGGGGCTCATCGTGCTCCTGCCCGCCGGGATGGCGATGTCGCTCGGTGGCACTCTGAGCCTCGGCTCGCTGCTGCCGGCGGGCGTGACGATCGGCGGATCGTTCGCCGTCGCGATGAACAAGACCGCGTCCCGAGTGACCGAGACGGTGACGCTCGGCGGGCGCACCGTGAGCCTCGACCTCGCGGGCAACCTCGCGATCCGCGTCGGCGGAACCGGGATCACCCTCGCCATCGCCGGCCAGAGCCTCACCGGCGACATCGCCTTCGAGCAGTCCGGCACGACGACGACGATCGCACTGTCGAACGTCGCTCTGCGGATCGGCGACGGCAGCACCGACATCCTCACCCTCACCGAGGGTACGGGGCGCTTCGCCCTCGCTTCCTCGGGAGGCAGCACGCCGCTCAAGGGCATGGCGGGCAGCCTCAGCGGCAAGGTCACTCTCCACGTTCCCGGTGTCGGGTTCCAGGCCACGATGGCACTGAAGATCAACACGACGGCCTTCCCGACGCCGGTCACCGTGACGGTCGGGGGCGAGGACATCCAGGTGGGCGGCGCGCAGCTCTTCGCGCTGAGGGCGACGGGTCTCGCGCTCACCGTCGCCGGTCAGAGTCTCAGCGGCGACTTCACCTTCGAGCAGGCGGGGAGCGGCACGGCTCGCGTCGTCAAGGTCTCGGCCCAGAAGGTGCGCATGTTCCTCGGCGATGCCAAGGAAGCGGGCGAGGCTGACGACGTGGGCCTCCTGCTGAAGGACGGACACGGCGCGTTCCTGCTGACCTCGGCAGGCATGGCCGTCGACATCGAGGCGACCATCGACCTGGTCGGACTCGACGACCTCGACTTCGACCTGGGCACGGGCCTCGACGTCGCCTTGCAGATCAACACGGCCCCGGTCGCGATCGACACCAGCGTCGGAGGTCTGGCCCTCAAGCTTCCCGCGGGCCGGTTCGTCCGCGTCACCGTCGGCGGCGACATCACGGTGTTCGGCCAGAAGCTCTCGGGCACCTTCATGTTCGAGCAGGTGCAGGGTGCAGGACCTGACCGTCGCGCCGGCACGACCGATGACATCAAGATCCTGAAGATCGCGGCCACGGAGGTGCGGCTCTTCGTCGGCGAGGATGCCGGGACCGCGGAGCAGACCGATGACGTCGGCATGCGGCTGAGCGACGGAACGGCCCTGCTTCTGCTCACGGGCGAGGGCTTTGCCGGCTCCATCTCGGCGACCGCATCCATCCGGCTCGGCGACGGTCTCCAGGCCAAGGCGACCGTCACGGTCGAGATCAGCGACATCCGCCGCACCGTCAGCAACAAGGTGGTCCCGGTCGCCGTCGACGAGGAGTTCATCGTCGACGGCGTGACCTACTCGCTCGATCTGCCTGCAGGGCCGTTCCTGAAGGTGAGCGTCACGGGACTCGTCCTCGATGTCGCGGGCCAGGTCCTGACGGCGGATGTCTCGTTCGAGAAGTCCACGCCGGTCGGCGACGACGGGGAGCTCACTGCTACCGATCTGCCGGTGACCAAGATCCGCTTCGCCAACGTCGGCCTCCGGATCGGGACCCCGGATCGCGACATCGTCATCGTCCGGGGCGGCTCGGGCGCATTCGACATCATCAAGACGGACGGGAGCCTCAAGGGCGGCATCGCGGGCCGGATGAAGGCGACCGTCGAGGTGCTGATTCCGGGCGTGACCTTCTCGGGCCAGCTGCTCGTCGAGATCAACACGACGGGTGCGACCGTCCAGGTCGACAGCGTCGATGTCGCCCGCGGCTTCACCGTGGCGGGCCTGAATGTCACCCTCGAGGTCGCCGGGCAGCGGCTCAAGGGCAACTTCGCCTTCGCGAAGGACGCTACGACGCAAGAGACGATCATCAGGCTCTGGGACGTCTCGCTCGCCCTCGGCGACGGCACGACGACGTACGTCACCGCGACCGTCGACGATGGCACGATCCTCGTGACGCGCACCGGCATCGTCGCAGCGCTCGCGGCCGGCGTCGAGGTGAACACCGCGGTCCTGCCGTCCGACCTCTTCGCCATCGGCGTCAAGGTCATCGTGCAGGTCAACACGACGACGGCCGACGCATCGCGCAAGGTCGTGCTCGGCGGGACCGAGGTCACGCTCTCGGTGCCGAAGAACACGCTGATGGTGCAGGTCGGCCGCATCGGCGACGTGGCGACGATCAGCATCATGGGGCAGACGCTCAAGGGCGTCGCCTACCTCGAACAGAAGAAGACGGCGGCCGGCGCCAAGATCGTCCGGTTCGCCTTCACGAGTGTGACGCTCTTCCTCGGAGACATCGGCGCCAACGCCGTTGTCGATCCGATCGGCGCGCGTGTCGACGATGTGGGGCTGCATCTCTCGGACGGCAACGGCGCCTTCATCATCACGCCCGCCGGCATGGCCGGCGAGGTGACCGGCGCCATCGCGCTCGTGGGGCTCCCGTTCGACTTCACCGCTCAGGTCACGCTCCAGCTCAACACGCTGAAGGCCGGCACGCAGGGCGTCGCGGTCAACGAGATCTTCCAGTTCGCGGGCGTGTCCGTCGCGACGACCCAGGACGGAAATGCCGGGCGCGTCGAGAAGCAGACGATCGCGGTGACCGCGGCCGGGTCGTTCACGCTTGCCTTCGACGCGAACCGCAACGGCACGCTGGAACCGGGGGAGATCAGCGCTCCGATCGTGGTCGGGGCGGCGGAAACGGTCGTCGACGTCGAGGCGGCCGAATCGGTCGTCGACTCGACAATCGAGGCTCTGATCGACTCGGATGCCGCGACCGACCTGGTCGATGTCACCCTGGCATCCGGCGTCTACACCGTCACGTGGAAGGCGAACGGCAACCAGGTGGCGCTGCAGCCCAACGTGCGCGTCCTGTCGCTTCCCAAAGGCCCCTTCGTCCGAGTCGTCGCGAACAACATCAACATCGTGATCGAGGCCGTCACGATCCACGTCGACGCGATCGCGTTCGACCGGTTCGGAACGGCGCCGACGGCGATCACACGCATCGCGTTCACCGGTGCCAGCGTCGCCTCGGGCCAGAACATCGGCTCCAACAATCCCGGGCTCAGGGAGGCCTCCGGCATCCTCGTGGTGTTCCCGCCGAGCACCGTGACCGACGCCACCACGACCCCGCTGCCCACCTCCACGACGACGGGGGGCATCGCCGGGATGCTGACCGGCAAGGCCTCGGCGGGATCGTCGAAGTTCGCCCTCAACGCGAGCGTCGGCTTCGCCATCAACACGACGGGCGTGCGCGTCAAGCAGACGATCGACATGGGCGAGACCGACCTGGTCCTCGACCTGACGGACGACCCCTTCCTCTTCATCGTCCAGGACCTCGACTTCGAGTTCGGCGACTTCGTCGAGATCCGCGCAGGACTGTTCGCCCTCAGCGGCAACACGTTCCACGGCAGCGGCCTCGAGATCTTCGTCGGCTCGGGTCCCTTGAAGCTCGACGGCATCCCCAACCCGAAGGCGATGGGCGTCCTGATCCGCAATGCCGAGATCTACTTCGAGAAGGCGACCGCTGCCGGAGGCGGCTGGGCGATGCGCGCGATGGGCGAGCTCGCGCTGCTGGGCCTTGACGGTCTGGAGATCTCGGGCACGGTCTCGTTCCAGATCAACGCTTCGGATTCGCAGACCTTCACCCTCGACAACCTGGGCACGATGACGGGCGCGATGGCGCCCGGCGCGTTCAGCTTCATGGCCCAGAACGTCGTCATCGACGCCGGCGGCGTCGTCAGGCTCGGCGGCACGATGCGCCTCACACGTCAGCCGAACGGAACGCTCGACATCTCACTGTGGAACGCCACGGCGCTCGTCAAGAGCGGGGGCGAGAGGATCGTGAGTCTTGCGGGCTTCGCGACGTTCTCCATTTCGCCGATCACGGGCTTCCAGCTCGGATCGTTCCGCGTCACGGACTTCGCCCTCTTCCCGCCGACCGATGTCGTCAATGCTCCCGCGACCGAGACGCTTCCCGTCATCGTGACGGCCGATCTCGCCGCACCCCTGCGCGGATCGGTCTACCGCGGTTCCACACTCACAACGATCGACGTGACGTTCACGACGACCGACGGCACGATCGATCCCGGGTCGATCACCGACACGGAGGCCGAGTTCACGATCTCGGTCGCCGGTTCGAGCGAGACGTGGATGCCCGGTGCCGCGGTCAAGGTCGACGGCAAGCCCAACACCTGGCGCTACGCGCTGACTGCGAGCGGGCAGGGCGCGCTCCCCTCCACCGGAGTGGTCACCGTCTCGTTCGTCGGAGGGGGAGTCCGCACGGCCGGAGGAAACCCGGTGCCGCTCGTGGCCGAACAGGAGACGTTCTACGTCTTCCGGCCGGTCCCCACGGCGAACAATCCGGACCCCAAGCCGGGGCCGGTGGCGTCCCTCGTGCTCGCGACGGTCAGCCAGACGCAGCTGAACGCGCAGGGCTACATCGACATCACCTACACCTCGCTCCCGGCGGCCCTCAACACGCCACCGGCACCCATCCTCAAGAACCTCATCGAGAACAACCCGATCGCGCCCTTCACGATCTCGGGTCCGATCGGCGACCTCCTTCTCGTCAATGGTGTTCCGGCGATCATCGGCACCCTGCTCATCGCAGGGGCCGACCCGAACGCGACGATCGTCACGTACCGCTACTTCCTGAAGGACAAGAACCCCAACAACACGCTCGGGCTCTTCAGCGGCAACGGGACGGTGACGATCACCCTGGCGGCGAACAGCGTCGCCAGTGGCACGATCGCGCAGCCTGCCTACAACACGCCCCAGACCCTGAGCTTCGGTCTCACCGCGCCCGTGCCCGGTGAGATCGTCGAAGGCGGTCCGATGGCGCTCGGACCCCTCACGCTGCAGGGACCCACCGTCGGCCTCGGCGGCTTCGGCTTCGTCGAGGGCAAAGTCGTCGTCTCGGTGATCCTCGGGGTGCAGCGTGCGTCGCTCACCCTGGGGGGCGCCCCCGCGACGGGAACGCCGTCGGGGGCGCAGTCGCGCTCCGGGATCACCGTCGATCTCATCGGGCTCAGCGGCTCGTTCGAACTCGCCGTCGACGTCTTCGGCCTCCTCGGCGGCAACGTCGACATCCGACTCACGGGCAAGTGGGGCCTGAATGTGGCGGCCCTCGACGCGCAGATCCCGGATGTCGCGCGGCTCCAGGCGACGGGCATCAGGGTCACCTACGACCCCAAGGCGCCGTTCGACCAGGAGCTGGTGCGCATCAACACCGCGACGATCACCGTCCCGAAGTTCGGCATCACCGGGTCGCTGCGCCCCTACAATCCGACGGCGAAGTCCAACATCTCGTTCAACAACGATGAGGCGCTGACGCCGGGTCTCGTCCCCGGCATGACCGTGTACGGCAACGGTTTCAAGCTGGGCACCGCCGAGCTCGCATACGGACTCCCGCCGACAGCCGGCACTGCGGACGCCGGCAATGCGCTGGCTCCGACGGCCGTCGACAAGAAGATCACGCTGGGCGGCATCCTCGAGCTCGACGACATCCGCGTCGGCGTCTCCGGACTCGCCGTGCGCTTCCCCCCTGCCGGGTCAGACGATGAGGCCGACGTCGACTTCACGGGATCGATCTACATCGCGACGGGCGGCGCGAAGCTCTTCCCCGGCAAGGCGTACGGGGCGACCCTCACCGATCGTCTGACGGTCGACGACCGGCGGCCGGACGGGACTCTCGACGACGAGGCGTTCCGCATCGCCCTGACGTTCGTCAAGGGCAAGGTCCAGGCCTTCCAGCTGACGGTCGACACGCTGGAGATCAGGCTCGGCACGTTCGTGACGCTGACAGCGCGCGACTTCCGCCTCGACACCGGTGCGACCGGCTCAAACTACATGGTGCAGTTCCAATCCGTGGGCGCGAAGGTCGTGGTCGGGGGTCTCGTGATCGCCGGCGAAGGTCGCTTCTTCGCCATCACGGGCGACGGTGACTTCAAGGCGCTGGACGGTTTCGGCGTCTTCCTCTCCGTCGGCTCGGCAACCGGCGACTCCTTCAAGTGGCCCTCGTTCCTGCCGGTCCGCCTCGACGCCATCGGCATCCGGTGGGACGACATCGAGGATGCGCCCGAGGACTTCGAGCTGATCCTGTCGGCGAGCGTCACCGGCATCAAGGGGCTCTCGGGCCTGCAGATCACCGGTTCGATCGAGGGCATCCGCATCAAGCCGTCGCTCCTCATCGAGGGCAAGTTCCCCATCATCGGCATCGATGCGATCGGCGTCACCGTCAAGGGCAAGATGTTCGGCGGCGAGGTGTCGGCGGGCCTCGTCGGCGGCATCCTGAAGCTCAATTCCGACTACGGCGTGATCGGGGTGTTCGACAC
This sequence comes from Microbacterium sp. P5_B6, assembly GCF_056400345.1. Classification (NCBI taxonomy): domain Bacteria; kingdom Bacillati; phylum Actinomycetota; class Actinomycetes; order Micrococcales; family Microbacteriaceae; genus Microbacterium; species Microbacterium sp. P5_B6. Next base: position 26,183 of record NZ_JBFULL010000002.1, read on the forward strand.
CACGACGGTCGTCCACCAGCGGGTCTTCTACCTCGGGCTCCAAGGCACGATCTCGATCGCGGGCCTGGCCGGGTTCGGCATCCGTCTCGGCCTGTCCGAGCTCGGACCGCTGCAGGTCTTCCTGAGCGTCAACGTCCCGGGCGGGATCCTGCTCGAACCCACCTCCGGTCTCACGATCAACGACTTCGCCGGCGGCGTCGAGTTCTTCAAGACCCTGCCCTCGATGGACGACCCGTTCGCGCTGAGGTCAACGGCGCGGCAGCTGCCAACCGCCGTCGCCGCCGACCAGTGGCTTCTCCAGCTCCAGCAGCAGGTCGCCTTGCAGGCCCAGACGATTTCGAAGAACCCCGGCCTTGGCGGCTTCGAGGCGGCCTTCACCGCGCCCATGGTCATCACGGGTTCCGCGCGGATCTACTCCATCTACACGTCGCAGGCAGTCTTCAACGGCCAGGTGATCTTCAAGATCTCGACAGACGGCAAGATCCTCATCGTGGGCACGCTCAACTTCGCCGACAACAACATCTCGCTCAGCGGAAGTCTCTACGCCGACCTGTCGAAGGTCTCGACGGGCAATGTCGTCATCCTGTTCCTGGCGGACATCCCCGACCAGGCGCGCCTGCTGACCCTCTACGGCAAGCTCAAGATGGGCTTCCGCAACTCGTCGGGCAACGAAGTCACCTTCGACGTCGTCGAGGGGCTCGACCCCATCGCAACGGGAACCGCTCCCGTGATCGATCTCGGCGCGCCGACGTCGAACGGCGGCACCGTCGACGTCAGCGTCGTCAACGGAGCGTCCGGCTCGACGAAGCACATCGACGTCACCTACACGTCGCCGGCCGGCGCGAGCCTCGACCTGTCGAGCATCCTCGGGCCGAACCGGGCGACATTCACCCTCTGGTACGGCAACGAGACCACCGCTCGCGCGACCACCACGGACAGGCCCGTCCCGATCGTGGCCGTGACGACGCCGACGGGCATGAAGTTCGTCCGGCTGCTCGTCGACGACATCGGCGTGTATTACGACCTCAGGGAGGGTGACCTCGTCGCGCCGAACCAACAGCCCGTCGTCGAGAAGGTCTACGTCCTGCGCTCCGAGGGCTTCACGGGCAGTGCAGACGCGCTGTTCGAGGCCGCCGTGCGCACCGCGGGCACGACGAGGTTCCGGTACGCGATCGGCAGCACGGATCTCGAGATCGGGCGCTGGGAGGTGCGCTTCGCACCTGGAGCGGTCAAGAACGCCGACCTGACCACGGACGCCGGCACCACGACGGGAGCGAGCAGCGCGGAAACGAAGCTCTCGTTCACCGTGACCGGCGTGACCGCGAGCGTCACCAACCCGACGCCTGGCGCCTCGGTCGACGTCAACGTCATGAACGGGCGCGCCTGGATCACGGTCCGATTCCCGAAGCCGACGCTCTTCACGCTCGACCAGGCCTCCATCACCGACCTCGGCGCAGAGTTCCAGCTCTCAGGACCCGGACTCGGGACGATCCAGCTCGACGGCACGCAGGCCCCGCAACTGCTCAGCGAGACCGACACCGAGCTCGCCTACCGCTACTGGCTGACCGGGCGGTTCGCGACGACGGGCGACGTCAAGCTCACGTTCCTCACCGGCAGCTGGGCGTACCTCTTCACAGTCACGGGATCCGTCACGATCACCGACGCCCCCCAGGTCCCGGTGGACGCGAACAATGTCCCCCTTCCCGGTCAAGCGCGCACCTCGGTCGGCGTTCGCTTCCTCGCCGGTGGGACAGGCGGCTACATCGGCGTTCCTGAGGGCTTCACGATCGACACCGATTCCGTCATCAAGCGGCTCGCCGGGCTGGCCTTCAGCGGCGGCACGTGGCAGCTCACGGTCGACACGAGTGCCCCGATCACGGCAACCGGCGCGGCCGGGGAGTTCCGCATCCCCGTCGTCGTCGCGAAGGCGGGCTCGGCAGCGGCGCTCACCGCAGGGCTCACCTCCAGCGTCCTGGGCTTCAGAGGCACCGTCACGGCGGGCACGCAGCCCATGCAGACGATCGCCGTCGCGCCGACCGCATACATCTACCTCGAATTCCTGACGTCAGTGAACGGAGGGACGCTCGACGTGGAGTCGATCCTCGATCTCGCCGCGGAGTTCGAGCTGTACGGCGAAGGGCTGGGCACCATCGCGCTCGACGCGACACGTGCACCCGTCGCGGTCGCGGGCGCGCCCCAGGGCAGCCAGGGCTTCCGGTTCTGGCTCACGGGGCAGTACGAGACCGGTCGCGCGGTCACCCTGACGCTCGTGCCCGGCTCATGGTCGTACCTCAAGTCCGTGACGCCCACGGCGCCCACCGTGACCCAGCAGACCGGCAAGCTGTGGAAGCAGGATCTCGTCGTGACGCTGCCGAGCGGTGCCTCGATGGGGTTTGCCGCCGGCTACAAGCTGGACGCGGCCTCGGCCACCGCCCGTCTGGAGGCTCTGACGTTCACGCCGACGGTCGCGGACTGGTCGGTGGTCCGCGACACGTCCAAGGCGATCAGGCAGGGCGGCACCCCGCTCCAGTTCATCGTGCCGATCATCGTCGAGCGGGCCGACCTGGACGACGCGAGCTCGGCCATCACGCTCGGTGCCCTGGCGGTCGGATTCACGGATGCTGGACCCCAGGCATCCACAGAGCACTACGCTCAGGCACCCGGCCGCACCTACATCGACATCCCCTTCGTCGCGCCGACCGGGCTGCTCATCAACCAGGGATCCATCACGGATCCGGATGCCGAGTTCACGCTGTCGGTCACGCGCAACGGCGTCACCCTGAGCGTGACCCTCGGCGTGGTGGAGATCCTGCCCACGGCGGACGGCACGCTGTGGGTGCGCTACTCCTTCGCGGACGGCTTCGAACTGCTGCCCGGCGACGTGGTGTCGGTCACGTTCATCGCCGGCCGGTGGACCTACACGCTCCCCGGCGGTTCGACGGCGTACACCGGACCCCAGCCCATCGCGGGCCGCTCGGGTGGTGAAGTCATCGACGTGCCGCTCACCGCCGTCGAGCGGGCGATGACCTACCTCGATGTGACGTTCACCCCGCCGGCGGCGATCATCGGGCAGAGCTACACGCTCGACGCGAGCACGATCAACGGCGACGAGTTCACACTCGGGGGCCCCGGCGCCGGCGGCGTCAACATCCTCGGTTGGGTCAACGTCGGCGGCAACACATGGCGCTACCTGCTCGGGGGCACGTTCTCTCCCGGCCGCGTCGACGTCGTCTTCGACCTCGCCAAAATCGGGGTGCTGCCGCCGCGCGGGCCTCCGGCCGGCGTCATCGTCGCCGTGACCCAGTCCTTCCAGGTCGTCGGCTCGACCGCGGACGTCGTCCGCCCAGTCGAGGACGACCCCGCGACACCCCTGGTCAACGAGGCCGGCATCGTCGCCGTCTCAGGCTCGAGCCTCGGCCGTGACCTCCTCAACGCGCTGAAGTACCTCGAGATCCGCTTCCGCGGCTCGGCGGGCTTCGCACTCGACCACTCCACGATCAACGGCGACGAGATCGAGTTCCGCAATGCCGCGGGCGAGCTGATCGCCCTCGGGGCACCGGTCCGCATCGGCACGAGCGACACGTATCGCTACGCGTTCACCGCCAACCTCGCCGCCGGCGCCTACACGATCACGTTCCTCGCCGGCCGGTTCGCCGACGTCGGCGGCCGCCTGAACTCGGCCGAGACCGAGACGCTCACCCTTACGGCGCCGACGTCGTCCCTCTCGGACCCGACGCCCGGTTCGGTGCTCGACGTCAAGGATCTCGCGGGACGCGGGTGGGTCGACATCACATTCAACACGTTCGGCGGCGCGGCCGTGGACGGCGCGTCCATCACCGACGCGGATGCCGAGATCTCGATCAAGGCCGACGGCGTCGACCTCATCGTCATCGGCTCGGGCATGCTCGTCAGCGGCACGACATACCGGTTCTTCTTCTCGGGACACTTCAGCGGCGCTCTTGTCATCACGCGCATCGACGGCAGCTGGCTGAACGCGGACGGCACACCGTTCTCCAACGCGACGCACGGCACCGCGGCCGCGACGCCCGAGCTCGACCTGTCGGCAGGGACGACCCTTCCGCGCACGTGGATCGGCGTGCGCCTCACCCCGACGTCGGGCACGAAGGTCGAGGCTGGTTCGCTCGGCGGCGACGACCTGACCCTCACAGGGGGCGGCACCGAGGCGCTGTCGTTCGTCAAAGTCCTCTTCGCCGACGGCATCGCGCGCTACATGTACACGCTGCCGACGACTTCCTCGTTCACCTCGGGCACTGTGACCGTGACCTTCGTCGCCGCGGCGTGGGCCGACACCGCCGGCAACCTCTCGGCAGGCGGCAGCCAGAGCTTCCGGCTGATCGAGCAGGGTCAGTCGTTCTACATCGAGCTCTCCGGCGGCATCCTCCTGCAGGCGGCCGGCCTCACCAAAGAGCCGCTGATGCACATCCGTGCCGAGGTCGTGCTCGAGATCGACGCGAACCGCAAGCTCTTCATCCTCACCTTCGCGGGGCAGATCGACGTGATCGAGCTCGGAACGCTGGGCGCGACATCCGGTCGATTCGTCCTCCTGATCGGCGACGAGTCCACCAATCCGATGCACCCGGTCCCGCAGTTCTGGGGCGTCGCCACGATCGAGACCAACTTCGAGAAGCTCGAGAAGTATGGCCTCCACCTGAGCGGTTCGGCGCAGCTGCGGATCAACCTGACGAACGAGGTCAAGACCGAGACGCTGACCCTCAAGGGTGTCGGCGCCGGCGGCAGCGACCTCACCGAGACGTTCGTCCTGCAGCCCTTCAGCTTCGGCTTCCAGATCCTCGGCCAGGCGATCGTCGCGCCGAGCGGCAATGAGATCATGCGCATTCAGGGCGGCCTGTACCTGAACATCTCGCTGAACCCGCCGAACCCCTCGATGGACGTGTTCCTGACCGGTCGCCTCTCGTTCGGTTCGGGGGCGGCGCAGCTTGAGTACGGCTCGGTCACGGGCGTGCTCATGATCTCGACCGGAGGGAACGGCGGGATCCCCGGCGTTGCGGGAAGCATCCGCGTCTCGGCGGGCGTCGGCATCGGGCTGCCGAACATCGGCTCGCTCTTCTCGGCGACGGGATCCGTCAGCGTCATCTTCAACACGACGTTCGCAGACCAGACCTTCGTCGTGCCGAAGGCGTTCCTGCCTCTGCTTCTGCCGGGCCAGTCGCCGGTGTTCTACATCCCGGCCGCGCCCCCCGGCATCGACGGCGAGCCCGATCCCAACGCCACGGTCGGCGCCTACGTCGTCGCGGCCATCGAAGCCGAGCTGACGATCGGCGGCGCCTTCACCCTCACGGGCTTCCTGCGCATCAAGGCTGCGGTCGGTCAGACGAGCGTGCTCGAGGTGACGGGCCTGGTCGGCACGACCATCCCGTACCTCGGATCCCTCACGGGCGCCGTCAACCTTGCGATCTACGTCGGAGCCCAGACGGGTGTCGTCGGGCGCGTTCAGCTGACGCTCGGCGTCAACGCGATCCCGGGACTCACGCTCGCGGGCCAGTTCCTCCTCGAGATCAACACCTTCTCGACGACCCGGACGGTCCAGACCTTCGCGATCGAAACGACGCAGGTCAACGGGGTCACCGTGTTCGGCCGCTTCAAGCGCGACGCGAACCAGAAGCTCGTGGTCGAGAACACGGTGATCAACGTCGTCGCGGGCTTCCGGCTCGAGATGTCCGGGACGCTGGGCGTCATGGACGTGCTCGACATCACGGGCCACGTCGTCCTCACCATCGGCGCCAGCGAGATCAGCCTCATCGTCAACGGCACGGCCTCCCTCGACTTCTTCGGCAACCTGGTCATCCGCGACAGCGGCTTCCGCATCAATGGCAAGGGGCTTGTCGCGCGGCTCGACCTCTCGCTCGACGCGGGCTTCGGCGGCGGCATCGGCATCGGATTCTCAGCCAGTGCGGTCCTCGCCCTCAACACCACCGGTGCCACCGCGACGTTCGGATCGAGCCAGGTCGCCCCCGGATTCCTCCTCCGGCTCGACGGCTCGATCGACTTCCTGACCTTCGCCCGCGGCACGGGCTTCGCCGAGATCCGGATCTCGTCCGGTGCGTTCGTCATGAAGTTCGGCGTCGACTTCGATCTCGCGGGACTCAAGTTCAAGGCCAGCGGCATCGCCGGCATCTACGACGACGGCTTCGTGATGGAGGTGGGGGTGAGCGCGTCCGCCGACGCGTTCATCTTCAGCCTCGCGGCGAGCGGCACGCTGCGGATCAACACGATCGGCCAGGCCCGCGATGGCGTCGACCCTGGCTTCAAGCTTCAGCTCACGGGCTCGGTGACGCTGCTCAAGATCATCAGCTTCAACGCCGGCTTCACGATCGAAGTGGGCAAGACCGGGCCGGACGACGACGACTACTCCGCCGGTGACTGGTACCTCGACGCCTACGCGAACCTCGACCTGTTCATCTTCAAGCTCTCCGGCACGGTGTTCCTCAACTCCGACGGCACCTTCGAGCTCCATCTCGCAGGCCACATGCAGCTCGGCACCGACTTCATGGGGATTCGCGGCGACTTCCACCTCGACATCGCGTTCGGCAAATTCGATGAGAACGGGATCGTCTACTACCTTCTGCACGTCGGCGGGGGCGCGAGCGTCGAGGTCTACTTCGACTTCAAGCTGTTCGAGATCAGCCTCGGCGTGGGCCTGGATCTGTCCGTCACCGCCGACTCGCGCAACGCCGACGCTGAGGGCAAGACGCCGCTCGTGTTCGATGTCACGGTGCGGTTCAAAGTGCTCGGCTCGTGGTACTCGCGCAGCGCGTCGATCACTCTCGGGACCGTTCAGTTCCCGCCCACGCCCTATCTCGCGAGCAACGGACGCAGCGATTACTCGGCGGGCCACTTCAACAACCTGAAGGAATGGCGCCCACTCGATACCCACCTCGTCTTGAACGTCGGCGATCTCGATCACAGGACCGCCCGTACGGTCTCGACGACCCAGAGGAACGAGTCCGTCTTCATCGAGCAGATCGGCGACCTCGATTCCAACCATCGCGCGACGATCCGGATCACGGCGTTCGGCTACTCGCGCACCTACGCGCACGTCGAGCGGATCTCCGCGCTCTTCGACGACGACGCCGACTACATCCTCATCGACCCGAGCGTCCAGATCCCCGTCACGATCGACGGCGGATCGGGCGATGACGTCATCCTCCTCAAGGGATCTGCCGCGGGATCGACACTCAGTGGCGGCACCGAGAACGACAGGATCACGGTCGAAGGAGCCGGCAGCGCCACGGTCAACGGCAACGACGGCGCCGACATCCTGAGCCATGTCGGCACCGGAACAGTCACCCTGAACGGCGGCGACGGCGCCGACCGGCTCTCGGGAGGCAACGCGACCGACACCCTCAACGGCGAGGGCGGCGCCGACACGCTCTCCGGTCCCGCCAAGCAGTACAACGGCGGCGCAGGCGACGACACGATCACGGCGACCAGCGCGGTCTTCTCGTCGCTCGTGAACCTCGTGGTCGACGGCGGCGCCGGCACCGATACGCTGACGCTCCTTCTCACCGGCAGCTCCGACATCCTCTCGATCACGAACACCTCGGCCGGGATCCTCAGCCACACGTTCGCCGGCGAGACCCGCACGACCACGGGCCTCGAGCACCTCGTGATCGACGCCGGCACGGGTGCGGACGCGATCACGCTCACCGACATCACCCGCTTCGACACCGCGCAGAACCCCGGCATCCAGACGATCCGCATCCTGGTCGGCACGGGCAGCACCGACTTCGTCACGATCCGCGGCTCCGACAGCATCGCGGATGACTTCACGGTCTCGACCGAGGGCACGACCCCGGTCCGCACCAAGGTCGTCCGCTCGACTGCCATGGCCTACACCGTATGGATCGAAGGCGGCGTTCGCGGCGAAGGCGATTCGCTCGTCATCGACGGCCAGGGCGGTAACGACAGGCTGGATGCCGCGGCCCTCGCCGCCGACCAGCTCGCACTGACCCTCATCGGCGGGACGGGCAACGACACCCTCATCGGCTCGCGCTACAACGATGTGCTGGACTCCGGCGAGGGCGACGACACCGTGACGGGCGGCCTCGGCAAGGATGTGTTCATCGACGCCGGCGGCACCGATACGCTCGTCGAGTCGTTCGCGGCGGGCGACTTCGGCCTCTACGACAACCTCCTGGTGGTCGGTCTCGCGGTCGGCGTGAACTTCGGCGTCGGCTCCATCGCGGAAGACCTGGGCGGCCTCTTCGAGATCGCGCGTCTCACCTCGACCGGTCCGAACGCCACGACGATCCTCATCGGCGACGCCGACGGCTCGGTGCTCGTGGCCGGGAGCGCCCGCGCCGCTGACTCGTGGACGGGCACGGCGTTCGTCGATGCCGGTCCGGGCAGCGATCTCGTCCGCATCGAACTCAGGGACTCGGCCGGCATGGCCGTCCACGTAGCCGGCTCGGCCGGTGGCGACACTCTGCAGGTGTGGGGCACATCGGCACCCGACGACCTGATCGTCGACGTCGACGGGTCGCCGACCGGTGGCGGGTACGCGAACCGCATCCAGCGGGTCTCGTTCGGCTCGACTCCCGCGCCGGCCAACGTCCGTGCAACCGTGACGCACACGGGGATCGAACTCGTCGAGATCCGCACGCTCCTCGGCGGCGACCGGGTCGCGGTGCGAGCGATCCAGGTCGAGCACAAGATCTACACGGGCGAGCACATCGACCGCGTCGCGGTCGGCACGCAGGCCGCCGGTCAGGGCACGACCAACTCCGTCTGGACCAACACGGGGGGCGACGTCAACGCGATCGATGCGGCGCTGACGATCGACGGCGGCTCGGGTCCGGCCGCCGCGACAGGCGACGACCTGCTCTCGATCGACGACACCGGCGACCCGTTCGCGAACACCGGCGAGCTCACGGCGACCACCATCACCGGCCTCGACATGGCCCCCGCCGGCATCACGTACGCGGCGTTCGAGCAGCTCACGATCAACCTCGGATCGGGCGGCGACACCTTCACGATCAGCTCGACCCACGCCGGCACGACAGCGCTCACGACCCGCGTCGGCGCAGACCTCGTGATCGTCCGGTCCGTCTCGGGTGCGACGACTGTCGACACGGGAGCGGACGACGACACGGTGCGGATCAGCTCGACGCTCACGGGCATCGGCGGGAACGTCGTCGGCGTCAGGGCGCCCCTCGCCCTGACGGGCGGATCGGGCGCCGACACGCTGTACCTCGACGACGCATCCACGATCCTGGACCGCATCGGCGTCGTGACGGGCGCGTCGATCTCGGGACTCGGGATGACGGGCGGGATGCCGAGTCCGAGCCTCGTCCAGGTGGTGAGGGTCCCGGGGGCCGTCGACGGGCGCTTCACCCTGAAGGTGGGCGGGCAGACGACCGGCCAGCTCGCGTTCGATGCAACGGCTGCGCAGGTGCAGGCTGCGCTCGGAGCACTCGTGGGATCCGCGAACGTGGTCGTGACGAAGGCAGGAGAGAGCTGGGTCGTCGCGTGGACGGGCTCCCTCGCAGGCGCCGCAGGCCGCGGCCTCGTGCTCACGATCGCGACCGTCGCAGACCACCCGCTCGTCGCGGCGGGCGGCGGCATCGTCACGACCCGCGTGCTCGGGATGACCGACGGCCGCGTCGACTACGCCGCCTTCGAGACTCTCGACGTCACGCTGGGGTCGGGCTCCGACATCCTGAACCTCGACTCGACCCATTCCGGCGCCACGACCGTCCGAGCCGGGAACGGCGACGACCGCATCTTCATCGAGAGCGTTTCGGGCAGGGCGACCATCAAGGGCGAGGCGGGGGACGACTGGCTCGTCGTGAACGCCGTGCACGATCCCGTCTCGGTCAACCCCATGCAGGGCCAGACCCTGGATCTCGACGGCGGTGCCGATTCGGACTACTTCCTGATCGACCTCTTCGGCGTGGGCGGCAGCCGCATCAACGCGATCGACGACGCGTCCGACGGCGGCACGAATGTCCTCGTCCTGAACGGATCGGCGTCCGGCGACACCTTTCTCTTCCGCCGGAACGACCAGCGCGCCCTCGTCGCGCTGCTCACGCGGACGACCGCCGGCGGAGCATTCACTTCGGCCGAGAAGGTCACGTACGACGAGGAGATGACCGGTGGCGTCATCGTCAACGGGCTCGGCGGCGACGACGCGTTCGCGTTCGACGACACCTCCTCGGTCCTGACTGTCAACGGCGATTCGGGCAACGACGTCTTCCGCTTCGGCCAGCTCTACACCGGCTACACGGGCGACGCGGAGTTCGGCATCCAGGCGACGGACTTCTTCGCCTCCTCGCGGGGACTCCTGACCCGCGGCGTCTCGTACACGGCGACCGTCCGCGGCGGTACCGGTGACGACGTCTTCGAGGTGTTCCGCAACGTCGCGACGCTCAACCTGTACGGCGACGCCGGCGACGACACCTTCGTCATCCGGTCGTTCATCGGCGAGTCCAAGGCGACCGATCTCAACGCCGGTGAGGGGCGAAACTTCATCCAGTACGCGTCGAACGCTCCGGTCAACATCGACGGCGGATCCGGCTTCGACCTCGTCGTCATCATCGGAACCGAGGCGGACGACGTCTTCGTCATCACGGCGAACGGCGTCTACGGCGCCGGACGCGTCATCCGCTACATCAACGTCGAGAAGGTGTCGATCTACGGCATGGAGGGCGACGACGTCTTCCACGTCCTCTCCACGAACCCGGCCGTCGAGCTGTCGATCTTCGGCGGGCTGGGCTCGGACCGCGTCGAGGTCGGCAGCCAGGCGCCCTGGGTGCAGGCGGACGACCTGCTGGGCCACACGGGCCTCATCCGCCACTCGGTGGAGAGCTCGGTGACCAACTCGCTGTGGGCGCTGATCCCGGTCGACGGCATCGCGACCGAGATCATGGACAACGATGAGCCGACGGTCGTCGTCGCCCCGGTCGGAGGATCGCTCGTCGTGACCGAAGGCGGTCCGTCCCGCCTCGTGACGGTGCGGCTCACGAAGGCACCGGCGAGCGCTGTGCGCGTCGTCCTCACCGGGCCCGCGATCGACCCCACGGCGCCGACCCGGGCGCGCTACATCCAACTCTCGCTCGACGGCGTCGACTGGCAGACGTCGGTGCGGCTCGACTTCGCGGCGGGCGACACGGGGCAGCGCCAGGTCTTCGTGCGGGCCATCGATGACGATGCCGCCGAAGGTGAGTGGTTCTCGCCGATCGACGCGATCGTGACGGGCGGCGACTACCAGGGCGCGCTCGTCGCCACGACGTTCGTCCGCGTGCTCGATGACGAGGCGCCGGAGGTGTCGGTCGTCCTGCCCGACGGCGGCATCCGGGTCCTCGAGCCCGGCAACGGCGCAACGGGAGCGCCGGCGCAGTACGAGGTGCGGATCTCGTCGGCGCCCGCCGCGGGGGCGACGGTCACGGTGCGTCTCGTGGCGGCCGCCGGCCTGCAGCTGTCGGAGGGCGGCGTGTGGGGCTCGTCGCTCGATCTCGTCTTCGCGGCCGGAGTCCGCGTCAAGACGGTACTGGTCCGAGCGACCGCTGACACCGACGTCGAGGGCCAGCATGTGCTGGCGATCTCGGCGCAGGTGGTCTCGAGCGACGCGCGCACCGGCACGATGACGGGCACCGGCGGGTTCGCGAGGGAGTTCGCGTTCAGCATCCCGGGCACACCCATCCCGGCGGGCTCGCTCAAGGGCCAGCTCCTCCGCTTCACGAGCGGAGCCGCTGCCGGTCAGATCGTGCGCATCTGGAACAACACCGCCTCGACGATCGAGATCGAGGGGGAGTGGGATGCCGCGCCGCAGCTCGGCGACGCCTTCATCGTGATCGGGTACACGGCGCCGGCAGTCCTGACCGAGGTCGTCGGCACGGTCGGCACCATTTCCGGCGACGGCCGTACCGTGACACTCACGGGGCTCCCCGTGACGCCGGCCGACGGCTCGCTGAGCGGCGCGCTCCTGCGGGTCGTGGGGGCGAACGGCACCGCGACCTATCGCACGATCGCCTTCAATGTCGGCAATTCGATCACCGTGACCGACGCGTGGGGTGCCGGCGCGCTCGTCGCCGGCGTCACGAAGCTCTACGTCGCCGAGATCCCCGGGGTTGCGATCGCGCCGGTCACGGCGCTCGTACACGACGAGGACAGCGCGGGAGTCGTCATCACGCCCGCCGGCGGCGACATCCGGCTCGTCGAGGGCGCGACGGCCGGCCAGTTCGGCTCGACGGCGACGTACACCGTCCGCCTGACCCGCGCACCGGCGGCCGGCGAGACCGTGACCGTCACCATCGATGCGATCTCGTCCTTCACGGGCTACGGGGTCCCGGCGGGCCGGCAACTCGAGATCCTGGTCGGCTCCACCTGGCAGGACTCCCTCGAGCTGAGCTTCACGAACGCGAACTGGGCCACCGAGCGCATCGTCACGATCCGCGCGATCGACGACGCCGTCATCGACGGCGGCGACATCCAGGAGTTCGCCGATGCGGCCCGCCGCCTGCACCTCATCCAGGGACCGCTCTTCGTCTCGGGTGGCGCCGACCCGAACCCGCCCGTCGCACTGGGACTCGACGGCTACCTCCCGATCACGCTGCCCGGAGAGACGTCAGGTCACCCGCTTCCCGTCACGGCGACCTCGGCGCAGGCGATCGAGGCGGCGCAGGTCGACGTCCTCGTCGTCCACAACGAGGACAGTCCCGCGAAGGACGTCGGAACCCTCACGAACGGGCGGATCACGGGCCTGGGCATGGCGAGCGACTACTCGCTGGCGGGGCGCCCCGTCCTCGGCGGCATCGGCTACACGCAGTTCGAGGACCTGACCATCCTGCTCGGCTACGGCAACGACACGTTCACGGTCGAGTCGACGCACGCCGGCACGACGACGATCGATGCCGGGCCGGGCGACGACAAGATCACCGTTCGCACCATCGACGGCCACACCCGCATCGTCGGCGGCCCGGGGAGCGGCTCCCCGCTCCTCGGCAGCTCGGACGACGACACGTTCACGATCGGCACCGCAACGGGCCTGCTCGACCTCCTCCGGGCGCTCCTCGTGCTCGAGGGCGGCGTCGGCGCCGACACGGCGAACCTGCGCGACGACGGCGACGCCGACGCGCTCCTCGGCTGGCTCACGCAGGACTCGTTCACCGCGAACGACCTGCTGCCGCGTCCCGGCCTCGACGAACTGCAGCGTCCGCTCGACCGCCTCTTCGCCGTCACTCCCCGGGGCGGCGCGTTCACGATCCTCCTCTCGCAGCGGCAGGTGCAGGGCCCCGTAACCGTGGAGACCGGCATCGGCGCCGTCACGTTCTCGACCGGCGCGAGCGCCGAGAGCGTGCGGGCCGCCCTCCAGGCGCTGCTCTTCCCTGACGCGGCGCGCTGCGGAACGAGCGACCGGACCAGGTGCGCCGCGAGCGTGTACGTCTGGCTCGTCGACGGCACCTACCTCATCGGCTTCCGCGGCGAAGTCAACGAAGACCCGGCGCACCCCGTCAGCATCCAGCTCGCCGCCGTCGGCGCGACGTCGGTCGCGACGGACGTCGCGAGCGGATCGGGCATCCGCTACCACGGCCTCGAGACGCTCAACATCGCGCTCGGATCCGGGGCGGACGTCCTGAACGTCCGCGGAACGCTCCCGGTCACGAACGTCTCGTTCGGCGCGGGCGACGATCGGGTCTACATCTCGTCGAAGGCCGATGTCGGCCTCGGGCAGAAGCCGGAGTTCCTCGCGGGCGACCTCGACGCGATCCGGGGGACCCTCAACCTGGATCTCGGCGCGGGCCGCCACACGCTGCTCCTGAGCGACGAGGACGCCGTTGCCGGCGACACCAGCGTGCTCATCACCGATGTCGCCGCCGCCGCCCGGCAGCGCGATGCGGCACTCGCGGCGAACGGCGAGATCTTCGTGGTCGGCCTCGCGCCCCGGGCGATCTCGTGGCGGGCCGCCGCGGACGGCACCTTCGCCGACGGCATCCGCATCTGGACGAGTGGTTTCGCCGACACGATCGTGATCGACGGCACGCACAACCGCCCCGCACCCATCCGCACGACGACGTGGCTCAACACCGGCCTGGGCGACGACAGGGTCACGGTGGACCTCAAGGCGGGCACCGACGGATTCTTCGTCCTCAACACGCAGGGCCCGAACGACAACGTGCTCGGGCTCGGCGCCGACCTCGACGACGGGGACGAGCCGCTCAGCGCCGACGTCGTCGACAGCGTGCGCGTCAACGGCGTCGTCGTCCCGGCATCCCGCTATGTCGTGTCGTCGCGCCTCGATCTCGTGGGGCTCTTCGACTCGCTCTCACCCGGCGACGTCGTGAGCATCACCCTCCACCTGACCAGCTGGTCATCCTCGGCCGAGCTGGGCACGGGCGCCGTTCACGGCTACCGGGTCTGGGTGAACGGCAGGCTCCTGAACCCCGAGGAGGTGACTCTCGTCGGCACCCACCTCGTCTTCGCGACCCCGCCGCAGCGCAACGGCGACCCCGCCCACGTCCTCGTCGAGGTCACGCGGACGGTCACCCTCGCGCCGATCCTGATGCCGACGACGGGCGCCCTCCTTCCCGGGGGGACGACCGACAACGACACGGTCCTCGGCCACACCTCGACCCTCCCGCTCGTGATCTTCGGCGGCATCGGCAACGACACGCTGCACGGCGGAACGGGCGGCGACATCATCCTCGGCGACCGCGGCATCGTGCAGTGGGTGAACGCGGCGGGCCTGGTCGTGGCCGAGTCCGGCCATGGCGGCCCGGGCGACCGCACCGATGGTGCCATGCGGCCGCTCGGGTTCGTGCGCACGATCGATCCGACGATCGGCGGGGCCGACATCATCACAACCGGCGTGGGCGCCGACATCGTGCTCGGCGGCGCCGCCGGCGACACGATCACGACGAACCGGGACGAGACCGGGACGCTCTTCGACACGAGTGACCTCGTCTTCGGCGATCACGGTCTCATCGACTGGGTGAGCCAGGATGCCGCGCCCGCCGACTTCGACATCGTGACGTCGATCGATCCCCTCCACGGCGGCGACGATCGCATCACGACCGGTCGCGGCGACGACCTGGTGATCGGCGGCGCGGGCGCCGATATCATCGCCGCCGCCGACGGACGCAACGTCGTCCTCGGCGACAACGGGCGGTTCGTCGCGACGAGCCCCCTCACCGGCTCGCCCGCATGGGCCGCCTTGCCGCTCACGGCGGGCGTCCTGGAGACGACCGACTCCTTGATCGGCGGCGACGACACCGTCACGACCGGATCCGGCATCGACCTCGTGCTCGGCGGCGCCGGGAACGACGACGTCCGGGCCGGCGACAGCGGCGACATCGTCGTCGGCGACCACGCGACGCTGACGCTCGCCGTGCCGGTGCCCTCTCCTGCCAGCGGCCTGAGCGTGCTCCGCATCGAGGTCATCGCCAGGGCGGTGGGTGGTCGCGACGTCATCCGCGGCGAGGGCGGCGAAGACGTCCTCATCGGCGGAACCGAGAACGACACGATCGACGGCGGCACGGGCCGCGACCTGATCTTCGGCGACAACGTCACGCTCGACCGCACCGCGGGCACCGGTCGCACGAACGTCCCCGCGACTCAGGGCACCTTCGGGCTCTTCACGAGCCCGCGGTTCCGCCTCCTCGGCGGCACCCAGATCTACGCGACCGCGCTGGGCGCCGAGGGCCTCGCGCAGCTCGCGGGAGCGAACCAGCTCGACCCGACCGGCACCGCGACGTGGAGCGACTTCGGGATCGACATCCTGGATCACGAGCTCGGCACCGAGACCTCGCGCTACGGCGACGACCGCATCGCGGGCGGCGCGGGCAACGACATGATCTTCGGCCAGCTCGGCGTCGACACGATCCAGGGCGACGGCTCGATCGACCTCCGCGGTCCGAACGGAGAGCTCGTCGGCGCCCAGCGCGACCCGCTCACGGGGCTGCTCACCATCATCGCCTCGGCGGCGATCGCAGAGACCGACGGCGACGACTACATCGAGGGCGGCGGCGGAGCCGACGTCATCTTCGGCAACCTCGGCCGCGACGACATCATCGGCGGCAGCTCGAGCCTCTTCTCGCTGACCTCGGCGAACGAGCGCCCCGATGGCGCCGACCTCATCCTCGGCGGCGCGGGATCCTCGGTTGCGCGCAACCTGACCGACGCCCTGCACGGGGTCGACTCCGACAACATCGTGGGCGACAACGGAGACATCGTCCGGCTCGTCGGTACCGTGAACGGGGTCTTCGGATACCAGCGGTTCGCGTACGACAACTACAGCGGACCCGGCGAGGTCCGCCTCGTGCCGCGTGCGGTCACGCTCTTGGACTACACGCCGGGCGGGCTCGACCGTACGCCTGCCGCCGGTGCCGATATCGGCGCCGACGACGAGATCCACGGTGAGAGCGGCGACGACACCGTCTACGCCGGCCGGGGCAACGACGTGGTCTTCGGGGACGCCGGCGACGACGACCTGATCGGCGGCTGGGGTTCCGACTGGATCTCGGGCGGCACGGGCATCGACGGCATCCTCGGCGACGACGGACGCATCTTCACCAGCCGCAACGGCACCGCCGAGGCGCTGAACGCAATCGCCGCCACCGTGCAGATCGAGATCACGACACCCGGCCGCGTGCAGGTCGCCGTCCTCTTCCCCACAGGCAAGCTCAACAAGCGCGTCGACCTCACGCCCTTCGCCGTCAACGGCGTCTTCACCGATACCCTCTTCGACGCACAGCACGCCAGCGATCTGCTCTACGGCGGCTGGGACGACGACTTCATCCACGGAGGCTCGGGCGAGGACGGCATCTCGGGCGGCGAAGCCCTCGTCGAGGCCTACGGCTACAGCAGCACAGACCCGCGCGGTATCCGAAGCGACTTCACCAAGCCCTTCAACAATGGGACGCTCCTCGGGTACAGCGACGCCGCCGGCGAGTTCGCGAACTACGACGAGTACAACCCGATGACGAAGGTCGTCCTCGACGGCGGGCACGAGTGGCTGCTGAACTTCCTGAGCACCGAGGGCCGCGCCGACAGCGGGGTGCTGACCGACGGAGACGACGTCCTCTTCGGCGACCACGGCAGTGACTGGCTCGTCGGCGGCACCGGCCGCGACACGCTGTGGGGCGGCTGGGGCAACGACCTCCTGAACGTCGATGACGTCCTGACGACGAACGGCGGGCTCAACAACCAGCCCGACACGAACGTGTCGTACGAGGACCGCGCGTACGGCGGCGCCGGGCTCGACATCCTCATCGGCAACACGGGCGGCGACCGCCTGATCGACTGGGTCGGAGAATTCAACAGCTTCATCGTGCCGTTCGCGCCCTTCGGCCTCGGCACCGTCAGCCGCCAGGTCGCGCCGGGACTGTACGAGTTCCTCTACCAGCTGTCTGCGGCGCAGGGCGCCGACTTCACCATCGCACAGACGGTCGGGGCCATCTCGGTGCCGCGCAACGGCGAGCCGTACGGCGAGATCGGCCTCGTCATCCAGAAGGACGACGCCTGGCAGGACCAGACGGGCGGCCCGCGCGACCCCCAGCCCGGAAACGTGCCCGGTGGCAAGCGCGACGTCCTGCGGACAGCGGGCTTCGACACGAGCGCCGACGCGTTCTTCGCGGATTCCGGAGCCTTCACGGCCGCCGGCGGCACCCTGAATGTCACGGCGGCGTCGTCGAGCGGCGATGCCGCGGCCGTCTACTACATCGATCAGTACCTGCCGATCTACTACGAGCTGAGCGCGCAGGTCTATCTGACGAAGCCGACGGCCGGATGGAAGGCCAACGCATACGTCATCTTCGACTACTTCACGCCGACCGACTTCAAGTTCGCGGGCGTGGACCAGTCGACGAGCAAGCTCGTCATGGGCCGTCGGACGGCGGCGGGCTGGATCGTCGACGTGCAGTCGGTGGTCACCGGCGGCGTCAAGTCGGACAAGTGGTACACGATGCTCGTCGCCGTCAACGGCACGACCGTCACCGTGATGCTCGACGGCAAGACCGCCTTCACGTACACCTTCGCGCCGCGGGTCATCGGCGGCGTCGCGTACGGACTGAACAAGGGCTTCGTCGGCGTCGGCTCCGATCAGGCGCGCGGCAAGTTCGACAACATCTCGGTGCAGGTGCTCCCACCGGCGATCACCCTCGACGTGACGGAGGAGTTCGCCTCGAGCACCGGCACGGTCGGGGGAGTGCGCGGCACGTGGGCGGCGGCATCCGGAGCCCTGACGGGCACGACGGCCACCGCCGCGCCGGCCGTCTCGCTCGTCGGGATCGGCGCGACGCTCGCCGCCAACGCCTTCCTCGAGATCTCGACCGTCGTCTCGCTGACGGCGGGGGGACGCGCCGGCATCGTCTACGACTTCTACTCGCTGACCGACTACAAATTCGTGGTGCTCGACCTCACCGCGAAGGCCGTCCTGTTCGGACATGTGGCCGGAACCCAGACCATCCTCGATGAGTCGATCGCCTGGGCACTCGCGCCGGCGACGAAGTACGCGCTGCTCGTCACGATCAAGGGCGCGTCCGTCTCGGTCACTGTCAACGGCGCGTTCGTCAGGTCCAGGGCCTACTACGCCGCCCTTGCCGACGGCAGGATCGGCCTCGTCGTCACCGCGGGCTCGGCGACGTTCGACTGGCTGAGGGTGCGCACCGACGGCTACGCCCCGCCGGGTCCAGCCCCAACCGGCACGACGACCCTCGCGGCCCCGGCCGGCACGACGACCCTCGCAGCCCCGGCCGGCACGACCACCCTCGGGGCCTCAACCGGCACGACGGCCCTCGCGGCCCCGGCCGGCACGACGACCCTCGCGGCCCCGGCCGGCGCGACGACCCTCGCCGGGCCGACCGGAACGGGTACGACCGGAACGGGGACGACCGGCACCGGGACCAGCGGCTCGGCCACGGCGCAGAGCTATGACGCGAGCGTGATCGACGCGCCGCCCCTGGCGCCCACGACAGCGACGGACCCGACGGCGACGGCGCCCACACCGACACCGGAGGCGCCGACAGAGCCGACCACCCCGACGCCGACATCGCCCTCCACTCAGCCGGGCAAGGGCAAGAAGTAGACCCCCATCGCGCCGCCATCCTGTCGGCGCTCTCCAACGCCGACGAGAACCACGACTTGTTCTCGGGGCCGGGCTCGTCGTCCCTGATCGGCAAGGCCGTCGCGACCGAGCACGACGACTGGAACTTCTAGGAGTTCTTCGCCTCACCCGGCCCTGATGGCTGACCGTACCGCCGGACTGCAGAGAACTGCAGGTTCGGAATCGCACGGGACGCGGTGGTCCGCCGTCGTCGCAATCTTCTGCCAGGGCGGACGGTGGGGGGCACGACGGCGCGCCTGAGATGCGGTTCGCCCGGTGTTCGTCTGGCGTCCGATTCCCGTTCAACTGGTTCGGCGACCATCGGCGTGCCCTGAAGGAGCCAGATGATCACCGTTCACCGCGGCCGCCGTTCCGCCTCCACTGGCGTCGTCACGTTCGGGCTCGCGATCGTCGCCCTCGCGGTCGCACTGCTCGCCGTGCTCGTCCCCGTCGCATCGGCCGACGCACACGGGTTCTCCAGCGTCGTGTACGTGGATGCCTCGAAGCCGGCGGGCGCGCCGAAGGGCGCGGTGCGCGCCACGATCGAACTTGAGTACGACCTTCTCGTCGTCTCCGTCGCCGACTTCGAGGATGTCCCGCAGTTCTTCGACGACGGCATGGACGTGTTTCAGACGGGCGACGAGGCATCCGCCCTGAACGCGTACGCCGACGACATCACGGCCTACGTGTCACAGCGCTTCGAGGTGACGGCCGGTGACAGGGCATGCACCTCCGACCGCAAGGGGAACCTTGATGCGACCCTGCGGAATGACGTCCCCTACGCGATAGTGACGCTCGACTTCACGTGCGACCCGGTCTCCGCGCACACGTTCCGCAGCTCGCTCTTCCCCGATGAGGAAGCGTATGTTCAGGGCACCGTCACGATCCTCGAGTACGACCTCGACGGGCAGGCCGGCAGCGCCACGCTCAACGCCGAGACCCCCGTGTTCAGCACCGAGGAGCCTGTGCTCGAGCGCTTCGGGCACTTCTTCGTACTCGGCGCCGAACACCTGCTGTTCGGCATCGACCACATCCTGTTCCTGCTCGCCCTGATCGTCGGCTCCCGTCGTCTGCGCGACATCGTGCTTGCGGCGACGGCCTTCACCGTCGCGCACTCCGTGACGTTCATCTTCGCCGCGCTCGGCTTCGTGACGGTCCCCGCCAGGATCGTCGAGCCGCTCATCGCCGCGTCGATCGCGGTCGTCGCCGTGTGGTACCTGTGGCGCGTCTGGCTCGAGCGCAGCAATCCGTCCGCGCTGCTCGCACCCCCGAACCGAAAAGGCCTGGACCGTTTGGACCTGGCGCGACTAGGCGTTGTGTTCGGCTTCGGACTCCTGCACGGGCTCGGCTTCGCCAGTGCGCTCGGCATCGACGAGCAGTTTTCCTGGCCCCTGCTCGGGTCGCTGCTGGTCTTCAACCTCGGCATCGAGGCGGTGCAGCTCTCGATCATCCTGGTCGTCTTCCCGCTGCTGATGCTGCTGCGAGGTCGCACGCCGCGTGCGGGGTTGCTCGTCGGCGTCGTCACGGCTGCCGGCGTTGCGCTGATGGGACTGATCTGGTTCGCGCAGCGGTTGTTCGGGCTCGGGTGAGGCGTCAGGCTGGTCGCTGAGACGAGCCGCGGATGCCGGGTCGAACCCTCGGAACTGGTGGATCACGGCATTCCAGCCCATGCTCGAGGAAGGCCGGTGCGACCGGCCCCCGCCACGAGGGGCCGGTCAGTAGCGATCCGCGGGGATGCGCACAATCAGCGAGGTGTAGCCACTGAGTACGGCGGCGGCCCCGGCTCGCAGCGCCGCGTATGCACGCGGCGCGGTCACCGCGGCCGGGTCGTAGTAGTCCGCCTCGGGGACTCCCTCGCCCAGGTAGACCGAACCCTCCCAGTCGGTGGCTGCGATGTTGCTTGTGGGCTCTGCCACCTCTGCCCCCAGCACGAGGAACTGCTGAGGGTTCTCACCGGCGTAGTTTGCGGACACGACCGCGACCGGGTCGACCAGCCCGTTGCCCGCCGTCACGATGATGTCGGCGCTCCCCGACATCGCCGCGCGATCGATTTCGTCGATGTGCGTGTGCGGGTCGTCCAGGTATCGCACGGTGAGGTCGACACGGTCCTCCTCGCGGGCCCATCGCTGCGCCGCATCCACGAGGATCTTCACCTGCGGGTCGCGAGCAGTGCTCTCATCTCCGCCCTCTGCAAGCACCAGCACCCGGTAGCCGGCTGGCGGGCGCACGTCGGACCACGTCTCAGGATCCGGCTCGACCACCTGGCCGCTGTAGTACGTGTCGACGTCCGGAGCATGGAAACCCTCCGCCAGACCGCCTGTCGCGTGCGACCCCGGGAGAGCCGACACCGCCTCCGCGTCGTCGTTCTCGGTAGACAGAAGGAGCCATGCGCCCGTGACCACTGCCGCTCCTACGAGCGCGAGCATGAACATCACGGCGGGGCGGCGGGCGCCTCGGGGGGTCAGCACGGGCACTGAGCAGATCCATTCGTCAGGGGATGCGGTTCGCAGGGTATACAGGGGCGCCGCCATGGGCGCCCCGGAGTCCAAGCTACGCGGCGGGAAAGCGGAGAGCCGGAAACATCGCCCGTCGGACACCTGCACAGGGCCAAGAGTTCACTCGGCCGTTGCCCGGTCCTGCGAGCTTCGACGTGTTCGCCTATTCACTCGACCCCTAAAAGGATCCGAACAGATGAAGAAGAATATCTCGCGCAGCAAAGCGGTCGCCCGTGTCGCGCTGATCGCCCTCTGCGTCAGCGCCGTCTCCGGCGGCGTCTTCGCGACTCAGTCGGCGATTGCTGCCGACACGCCCGTCACGATCAAGACCATCGTCCTCGGCGTCGGCGCCGACGACCACTCGCGATACGTCACCTGGTACGCGGACCGGAATACGCCCTCGGTCGTCCAGCTGGAGAAGACGAAGGAGTTGAACGGCGGTGCGTTCGACGAGGACGCCGTGAGCGTCCCCGCCGACATCATCGCCACCACCGGCACCTCGTCCGGCGACGTCGCCCGCTCGCCCTTCCGCGGCAGCGCCCTGCTCCAGGACTTCGACGCGAACTCGGAGTACTCCTACCGCGTGCTGGCCTCCGACGGCACCGCCTCCCCGACTTACACCTTCAAGACCAGCTCGTTCGGAGTGGGCAGGGGATTCACCTTCGCCGCCTTCGGGGACCCGCAGATCGGTGCAGAGTCGAGCAACAACCGCGAGTCGGTCTCCGCCGACATGAAGGAAGACGCCGCCGGCTGGGTGGACACCCTGAACGTCCTCCAGAAGGATGCCGCCAACGACGGCCTGCCGCTCGAACTGCTCACGTCCACCGGCGACCAGATCGAGACGGCCAACGTCGAGTCGCAGTGGGACGCGTGGTTCCAGCCGGAACAGCTGCGCAGCATCCCGTACGCCGCCGCCATCGGAAATCACGACTCGTCCGACCTCGGCTACCGGTATCACTTCACGCCGCCGAACAACGACGTGACCACTCCCGACCTGCAGACGGCCGCGGGAGGCGACTACTGGTACACCTACAAGGGCGTGCTCTTCGTCGTGATCAACTCCAACGCGCAGTCGACAACCAAGAACCCGGCGCACATCGACTTCGTCCGCAAGGCAGTCGAGGCCAACCCGAACGCCATGTGGAAGGTTGTCTCGTACCACCACTCGATCTACTCGCCGGCATCGCACGCCAATGACGCTGACGCCGTCGGACGCCGCCCATCGTTCACTCAGGGCTTCTCCGACCTCGGCATCAACTTGGTGCTGCAGGGTCACGACCACTCGTACTCGCGCTCGTACGTGCTGCGCAATGGCGGCGCGGGAGCCGAGCGGCAGAACGAAGCCGAGCAGGCTGGCGCGGACTCGGTGTTCGAGGGCCCGGGCGGCGTCGTCTACGTGACCACGAACTCCGCATCGGGTTCGAAGTACTACGGCCTCACGGAGCCGCGCGTCGGCACCACCAGCGACGCCACCCTGAACGGTCGGTACGACCTCGAAACCATGCCGTATGCCGCCGCAGGCGCAAACCCGGCAAACGGCACCCCGGCTGGCACGCACGCGCTTCACTGGGCGAACTCCGTGGAGAACCAGGACAACGTGCGAACGTACCTGAAGGTGGAAGTCACGTCGAAGTCGCTGACGGTGTCGAACGTGGTCGCGGGTGTCTGCGACTACCCGAACAAGGCGACCACCCAGGGCCGCGAAACGTGGTGCGGCGCCCAGCAGGGGGCCAGCACGCTCGTCGACACGGACGGCAACGGTGTCTACAACGCGAACCAGCCGGCTTCGGGTGCGCCCGCGCAGCCGACCAACGCCACCGCCGACAAGTTCGTCACCTCCACCGGCGTGGACACCATCGGCACTGTGCAGGACTCTGTGGTCATCACCCGCGATCCCTCCGCCAAGAAGGGCTGAGCGGCCGGTTTCTCCACGAGGGGGCGTCTCCGCACTGCGGGGCGCCCCCTTTCGCCGTCCGTCCGGTCCATCTCGCAGACTATTGGGGTTGCTCGCGGCCCCCCTTGTTGCGGTGACGCTCCCACTCCATACTGGCGCCAGGCGCGCAACGTGTCGCGTCGCGGGGTGCTGGTTTTGGGGATCGGTCATACGCACACATTGGGACCTTGTCGTGTGCGCTGTGATTGCCGGCGAGCCTCGCTGATGAGTCTTCGTGGTCCCGTCCCGAAAGGAAGACAATGAAGATCAGGATGGGCGGCAGGCACGGGGTTGGGGCGTGTCTGATCATCACTGCGGCCGTAGTACTAGCCGGGTGTACCGGCAGTGCGGTGCCCGAGGCCACGCCTGCAGCCGAGCCTGCTCGACGATGGCGAGCCTGACGATGGCAGCTGGTCCTATGCATCCGGTGACGGTGACTGCACGGCCGATTTCCAGCAGTCGCGGCTGGAGGAAGACAGCGCGACCCCCGGTGATCGGGAGGCCAGCGACGCGCTCGTTGCGCTGTGGTCCGAAGACCCCGACGGCTTTGCTCCCGAGGATGCGGTCGACCAGGGGTTCGCGCTCGGTGTGCCCGGCAACGACCTGGTCGCCATGCGACTCATCGAAGGGTCAGCGTCCGGAGGTAGATCGGTCACGGCCGCTCGGGCGTTCACTGGTCCACTTCTCGGATTGGCGATCACCGTCACCTGCTCGACCGGTGATCCGTTGAACGCACTGGAACTGCTGGCCGCGAAGTCCGCCATCCAAGTGATCCCGTAACAGCGTTCAGGGGCTGACGCCCCTGAATGAGTCGCGCCTACTCGTTCGCCGTCCTGCCTAACGCCGAACCGCAGAGGAGGGCGGGGGAGAGGGGCTCATCCGCTGTCGGTGATCTCCATGGTCATGTAGGCCCCGCCGCCCCAACCGAAAGTCACCTGCTGAGCGCGTGTCATGTCCGGGGGCCGCTGATGTTCGGTGAGCGTGTCGTAGGCGAGCGACACCCTGAGCCGCCGGTCGGCGGTGGTCTCGAGAGGAATGCACTGCGCTTCGGTCGCGGCGCCGTTGGTCAACAGCAGGCAGTTCTTCTGTCCTTGCCCATTCCATGCCCCGCCGACCCAGAGCGCCCATCCGTAGTAGATGCCGAGCGGCTGCCGCCAGGTCGTCACGCCATTGGCGAGGAACACGGGTGCATCGGGCTGCGAGGGGACGTCGATGAACTCGCCGGTCACGCTGTCGATGATCAGGCGGATGGTCACGGGATCGCTCGCGGTGAGATCGGCCGCGGCATGCCGTGCCGTCGGAGATGCGGTCGTGGCACCCGTGCCGGTCGGGTCCCACGCCGTCTGCAACCCGCGCGCGGCGCCGAGGGCCGCCGCGAGCACCGCGACCGAGGTGAGGAGGCCGACGATCAGACGGCGGCGGGACGAGGGTCGTCCCGGGTTCGGCCCGTCGGCCGGCGGGCCTGCAGGCGTGACGGGATCGGATGTCACACCTGGGTGAGTGACGGGATCGGATGGCAGCCCCGGCTGAGTGAGGCGATCGGATGCCGGGGCCTCGGCCCGTGGGGCGCCCGCCGTCTGCGACGGCGCGAGCGCGGCCTCAAGCCGGCCTGCGAGGGCGAGCTGCTCGAGCTCGGCGAGACGCTCCAGCGCAACCCAGTCGCCGGTGATGTCGGCGTCCCGGCTGTACGCGCGCCGACGCAGTTCGACCAGTTCGGCCAGGGCAGAGGCATCCATCGTCAGCCGATCCTGCCCGCGCCCGCGCCCGGGTCTGCCCGTCTGTGAGCTCGCACGCTGTCACGCTACGCCCCGACAGGGGCTGCAGGGCTCGCTTCATGCGTTCTCTGGCCCACCCCGTTCGGCCGACCTTCGCCGCTGGCGCTCCGCCTCTGCGACGGCTGCCTCGGCGGGACTCGGTGCCGCGCCGCCGAGATGGGCTGGTTGCCACCACTGACCCTCCCCGGATCTGGGGTAGTTTGCCTGTGCTTCGTCCAGGAGTGCTTGCAGCTCCGATCGCAGCACAGCTGTCTTCGCTGCGGATTCCTTGGACGAACTCACTTCCATCGGGACGCCTATCGCAACGCGGATCGGAGCTTGGAAGGCCTCGCGGAGCCGGGGTCGATGATTCTTGGTTCGCAGGAACTGGCCACCCCAGACCACGACGGGGATCAGGGGTACGCCCGCGGCGCCAGCCATGCGCGCCGCCCCTGTCTTGAGGTCGCGCACAGTGAATGAGGCGCTGACGCCTGCTTCAGGGAAGACTCCGACGAGTTCCCCTTCCTGCAGCGCCCGAACCGCCTGGGTGTAGGCGTCGTAACCGGCCCTCATATCCACGGGGATGTGCCGCATCTGACGCAGAAGCCAGCCGACCACGGGTTTGTCGGCGGCCCGTCTGGTCACCAGAAACCGGATCCGGCGTCGGGTTCGCAACCAGGTGATCCACTCGGCTAAGGCGAAATCCATGTAGCCGAAGTGTGTGATCGCCAGCACGGCCGGACCCGATGCGGGGATCGACTCCACGCCCGACATCGTGGGCCGCAGGCGGAGGATCCCGCCGAAGAAGAATCGCCCGACACCGATCGCCAGGGAGTAGATCGGCTCATAGCGTCGCTTCGGACTGGTTGCTTCACGCATCCCTCGAGTATTTCGCGTCCGCCCATGAACGAACAGAGTCGCTTGCGTTCCGGTCAATCCGGGTAGGGGCTCGGCTGGACTCGGCCGCGAATGAAGAAGACCAGCACGAGGCCAGCGAAGATGACGGCGATGTTGCCGAGTCCGGCGACGGCGGCGAGGGGGCCGGCAGTGGGGAAGGTGGACTGCAGGAAGATGCTCGGGTCGGTGCTCGCGTGAAGCAGGATCGGCGCGATCAGTGTTCGAGTGACGCGGAGCGCGAGATACATGCAGATGCCGAAGAAGAAGGTGTAGACCAACTGCAGCAGGGTCGGCAGGATGGCCTGCCCGGTGAGCAGATTGCTCGCGTGCAGCAGGGCGAACAGCGCGGCCGAGACGAGTGCCACGACGATCTCAGGATGTCCCGCCTTCCTCATGATGCGAACGACGTAGCCGCGGGTGAGGACCTCTTCGGCGAATCCGATGAACAGGCCGGCGAGGAGCCAGGTCAGCACATACTCGATGCCCGCTGCGGGGTAGTCGATCGTCACGAACCGCAGGAGGTTGAAGACGAGCACCACCGCAACGGCGATCCACATCCACCCCCGACCGCCGATCGGCTGCGGTCGGAACAGGTCTCTCAGCCACCCCACTGATGCTCCGAACGCGACCAGGATCACCCCACCGAGGAAGATCGGCACGACATAAAGCACGAAGACGTAGGACGCCGAGTCCGGGTCGCTGGCCGCGGAGATGAACGGCAGCATGAGAAATGATGCGAGGTTGTAGAGGACCAGGTAGGCGGCAGCAAGGATCAGTGCTTTCCACCAACGCGCCCGATTCCAGAACCTGGTCCAGCCCGACTCTTCCTTGACACCGTGCACGGGCCACCTCCGGATGAGGCCTGCGCGAGCAGGCGGATGTCATTCGACGGTACTAGGCCGAGGGTCGCGATCGGACCCGATCGCTAGACCTGCGAGACCTGCGAGACCGTGGGGTGGGCGCCTCATGCCCGCCTATGACGAGATCAGTTCCCGCCGCACGACAGCGGCGCTCCACCGTCCCAGGATGGCGCCTGCGACGGTGTCTGAGATGTGGTGCTGGCCCCGGTATATCCGCGAGAACGCGATCGCTCCAGGTATCCCGTACCGAAGGAGGGGGCCGAGGAGTCTCGTGCCACCGGCGCCGTGGCTGTCGAGCAGGTCCGCGAGCGTGCCGTGGAGCGCGAAGGCTGCCGCCGTGTGCCCGGAGGGGAACGATGACGTCGCGTGCGGCTGCTCCGGGCGCCACACCCCCTCGGGTCGTGGCCGTCCCACGAACGCGGCGGATGCGACGAAGCACGCGGTCTCGAGGGCGAGCACCGCCGCAGGGGCGACCGCCGAGCGCCGGTCGCGTGTCAGCACCCAGGTGATGCCGCACCAGATCGCCCCGTTCGCGATGGTCTGCGGCACTCCGGAGTACCACGAGAGCGGCTCGGTGACCCGGTCGATCGGCTCGCGAGGCACAGTGGCGTCGGCGCGGTCAGACGCGACGGCGGCATCGCCGTCGTCCGGCCGGTGGCCGAACGCATCCTGGAGCGCACGCACGGCCCGGTCCTCGGGCGGGTCGTCGCCGCCGAGGAGCCGCATCGCCCGCCCTGCCGAGGCGAACACGGCGATCACAGCGAGCCCCGGCAGGACCACGGTTCGGAGCAAGGGCATGCCCGCATCGTAGTGGCGCTGCGCTGACGGGCGCTCTCAGACCAGAAGCGGGCTGCGAGTAATCGTCGCCGGTTCAGAACACCGGGGTGCCTCTCGAACGACGGGGCCGGGCATCCGGATCTATGATCAGGCGATTGAGCGGCGCCGCCCATAGTCGTTGAGCTCGCGAAACCGGTTGGATGCTGTGACGCCGCACTTGTCCGATGGGTCTCGCGGAGCGGCGGTCGCCGGCGTGCCATCGATCGAGCCCGTCCGCAGTGGAGTTCCAGAGCGCGAGCCCCGAGCGGGTGTCGAGCAGCCGAGGGTCGTCCGCCGCGAGGCCCAGGTGCTCAGACCAGAGTTGCAGGCGCAGGTCGTGGGCGACTCCACGCCTCGGCCCCTCGTCGGTTCCGGCTTCGTGCGCGCCGGTGCTTTCGGCGGTGGTGTCGAGCACGGCGCAGGTGAGCTCGCTGTCCGACGTCCATGAGCGCCGGTTGAAGTTGTCCGACCCGCAGGTGAACCAGGTGTCGTCCACGATGCAGACCTTGGCATGGACGTAGATCGGAGTGCCGACGGCGTTCTCCAGGTCGAACACGCCGACTCGGTCGGGTGCGGCGCGCCGCAGCATCGATACGGCCCGCAGCTGACCCAGCCGCATCGGCGGTCCGGTGAGGGGCCCGTCCGCGTCCGGGTATCGCGGCAGCACCACGATCACCTGCAGCCGAGGGTTGGCGATGAGGGCGTCGGCGATTCCGGCGGCGACCTCGGTGGACCACAGGTACTGGTCCTCGATGTAGATGAACGAGCGGGCCTTGGCGAACGCTTTTGCGTAGGCCCGCGCGACGGTGCGCTCGCCCGTGGGGGCGAAGGGGAATGGCGGCCGTTTGGGCCCGTAGGTTCGCAGCAGCTGAACTGCGTGGGGACCCGTGGGAGGCGGTGGCGGTGCGGCTTCGGGAAGCGGTTTGGGGTGACGAGGCATGTCCGCGAGTCGTTGCAGAAGCATGCGATAGGGAGTGCGGTGATCCAGTGGATGGGGGTCGTTCCAGCGCTCGGCGAACACCTCGAGAAGTTCGGCGACCACGGGGCCCCGCAGTTCAAGGGTGGCGTCGTGCCACGGCGGCTGAGTGCCGTAGCGCCGGTTCATCGACAGCGCCTGCGGGTCTCCCGCATGATGTGCGTCGTCGCGGCGGCTGTGCGAGAGGTCGATCCCGCCGACGAACGCAACGTCCCGCGAGGGGTCATCGCGGCGGCGGATGACGAAGAACTTCTGGTGATGCGATCCGAACAGACGCACCCGCTGATCCAGCAGGACCTCCCCTCCCGCATCGTTCACGAGGCGGCCGAGGAGGACATTCGAACGGCCACTGATCGGCGCAGACACCCGCTCACCATGGGATCGCCAGATCAGACCACGGATCTCTACGCCGGCACGAGCCAGCCCGGCGAGGAGTTCGCCGATCGACGGCCCGTCTGGCAGAAGCCGCTCATCGGCATCGCCGCGCCAGTCGGTGAACCACACGCGGTCTCCCGGCCCCAGGTCCGACAGCTCGTTGTGAAGCCGCTCAAAATAGGCAGCCCCGTGCACGAGCGGGCGCACCAGATTGCCCTCCGACCACGGCGCGGCACCCGCACCACCCCCATGCACCGCAGTGTGCGGATTCGCCCATTCGGCACGGTTCAGGAACCACTCGCCGACACCGTTGTCCACGTCACGCACTCTACGTCATCGCCAGCCGGCCGCCCGATGCGACTGACCGCCTGTGGGTGGGCGCCAGTACACGAAGCTCGCCGCGGTCACCTACGCCCTCGCTCCTCCACGACGGCCATCGATGGAGGCGGGTATTCGAGATCACCGGTTGGACGCTGATGACAGCAGGCGAATCGTCGCATCATTCGATGACGGGCACGCGCTCCCAAGTGAAGAGCTCGCCCTGAACCGGGTTGATCGTGAGACGCAAGTACTCGAAGGGCAACGTCTCTCCGTGCACGACGATGCGCGTGAAGTTGTCCAGTGCCAGCGGATTGTCGGCGAGAAAGGTGTGCGAGTCACCCTGCAGCAGGAGGACTTCTCCGTCGAAAACGGCTGTGCGAGTCCTGATCCGGTCGACGATGGCCTGTTGTGCGCTGCTCGGGAGGGGGGACCAGGTGTCAGCCTGCATCGCGAGCACCACCCCGCGAAGGCCCCGCTGCTCCGCCGCGTCGAACGTCTCATCGACCCAGTGGATCGCGGCAGCGATCCGCGCGTCCACCTCCCGCGTCTGTTCCACCGTTGGGACGGTGTTCCCGATGCCGGTCCACGCGCTCAGGCCGTTGTTGCTGCCGATGACGTGAAGCGTGGCGAATGCCACTCGCGACTCGATCCACCGGACGTTCTCGATCATCTCGGACTGATAGTCCACCGTCGCCGGCCGGCCGCCGAGCAAAGAACCGGGGGCAGCGAAGAACGTCGCCCGCACCGCGGCAAGGCGCTCCAGTGGGTTGTAGCCGCCATTGTTCACGCGGTGACAGTCCGTCCACTCGTTGTCGCCCGGCGTGTAGACCACGGGGTCCTTGAACGACTCGAAGGTGGCCAACGCGGCGGCGAAGCGCTCGTCGGTGCACGTCGTGCTGCCGCTCTTGATGTCGCCCAGGTGAATGGCAAGCCGCACATGGGGGTCCGAGTTGATCGCTTCAACCAGTTGACCGACGGATGCTTCCTGCTCGAGGCCGTACGGGACATCACCTATCACGGCGACGGTCACGGGGTTCGCTGAGTTGTCCCCGGCGTTCTCGCGGCCTGCGGCGTGCGCCCCCGATGCGCCAGCGAGCATAAGCGCCGCCAGCGCGGCGACGACGGTGAACCTGTGCAGAGGTGACATCATGGCGGCCTCTCATCGACCCGACGCCGACCAGGTGTCGGCTTCCCGATTGCACCAGCGCTGAGTGGCGCGTAGTTGAACGCGGAGGGAATGGTCGCGAAGCCGGTCATGAAGTTGTACGAGGGGCTCCAGACCATCCGGCCGTGACGCTGACCCCGGGAAGGAACGTCGCCGCATGCAGCGGTGCGAAAGGAGCGTACTGGTGGCGATGAAACGGGTTTCCATGTCGCCACTTGTCGGAGGTGGAGAGCGCACGAGCCACCATCAAGAACTCACTTCTGAGGCCGCTCCCGCCTAGGCCGCGGGCAGCCCGCGGTGGGGCCTGGGAAAGCGATAACCTTGCTCAAACCCCCGCCTGAAAGACCCGAACATGTCCCACGAATCACCCGACGCCGAACTGATCATCTCTGAGATCGTTGAACGCCTCGCCGCCCAGTTTGCGGACTATCCGACACCGAAGATCCGCGAAGTCGTCGCGCAGAGCTACACCGAATTCGATGGTGTGCGTGTGCGCGACTTCGTTGAAGTCCTCGTGGAGAAGCAGGCCAGGAACCAACTGAAGCAGCTCGTCCGCTGAAGCAGCTCGTCCGCTGAGGCAGCGGCGCCTCCCTCACGGGGATTGGCCTTGTCATCTGCGCGTCTCACACCCTTAACAGTGGTGTCGTAGCATCACAGCGAAGACACGACCGCTCTGTGAGCGTGCAGACCTGTGAAGAGGTGGAGCAGCGTGACCGTACCAGGGTATGAAGTCAGCGTCTGGGAGCGGTACGCCACCGAATTCGCTCTTGCGTTCGCCGACAATCCCACCCGCATCCGCGCGGTGCGGGAAGCCTACGTCGTGCACCAATTCGATGTCGACTTGATAGCCCAGCTCAGCGGCTTCCCGGTCTGGCGGATCCGCCAGGCGATAGCCGACCGGCGCCCACCAGCAGACTGAAGAGCTCTCTCGAGGCGGGCGCGCTCGCGGTGGATCCGCAAACAGGTATTGCGCGGAGGGGACTCGTTTGCGGGCATTCCGAGGCTCGGTTGCTTCCCCGTTCGAGTGTCGGCTTGCGTTGGGGGAGTGCTGAAATCATCCATGGGCCTCGCGTCGCCCTACCGCAACTACGCCACATGATTCGGATCCCTCTGTGGGCAGGGCCTGGTCAGGTGCTGGGCCCCAAGACGTTGCCGTCGACGATGCCCGCGGCGTCTCCCTTCAGTTCGACGAAGATCGTATGCGTCGTCGACCGGCCAATGTTCTCGCCCGCGTGGCGTTGAGCCGGGAGCCACATCGCCTGATTCGCGGCGATGTCTACTTGGCGTTCTCCAGCATCGGTACGCAGTCGCCGCTGGAAGCCCGTGAGCGTCACCATCACGCTGTTCGGATGCACATGAGGGGTTGTGCTTTCACCGGGCTCGTCGCTGTACTCCAAGACACGAACGAACTCGTTCTCAAAAAGCGTGCGGTAGTGCGCCGGGTTGGTTGTCACCGGATCTTCCTCGACCATGGTCGGGAGAATACTCCGCAGCTCTTTCGGAACCGATCCCGCTGCCGGCAATGCCCGAATCGGGAACCATCATGGGCATTCGATCAGGACCCGTGGGCGAGCGACCGGCTTCGCCAGCCTCCGGGATCCTCGAGCCTCACCGCCGGACACAACCCCCTCCGCTATCCGAGACTCTCGGGATGACCCCGTGACTGGGCCGTTGCTTGCCGATGTGGGCGGGGGCGGCAGCGGAAGCATGATGCCATCCCAGGGGCGAAACATTTGGTGCGCGGCTCTCGCCGGCCTTGAGAAGCGCCCGATGGATTTCTAGAATCACGCAGCGAAGGGAGCGATCCGACATGGATGGACCAGATCTTCTCGCAGCGCGACTTCTCCGCGCGATGGTCGCCGACGACGTCGACGCCGTCAGTCATCTCGTCGTCGAAATCGAAGACAGCCGCTACGCCGGCCTTGTCGCCACAGGACTCGCGCAGTCCTACATCAGCGAAGTGCTGAAGACGGCCAGACGCGAACCACTCCTGCGTGCGCTCGAAGCGCGCATTCTCGAGTTGACGACCGCCGCGGAGGAAACGAACGACAAGTCGGCCTGATCACCACTCGAGCACTTCGTTCCGCCCTGTTGGGTATTGTCCGGAGCGGCCCCCGCGCGGCTGGGTCGCACGCCGGCCGTCGCTCGACCCGATCGAGACAACTCTCCCTGGATCGCCAGCGCCATCCCCGGTTGCCGGGTAAAGGTCCTCACGGTGGCGGGGGAGGGAGCTGTCCGGTTGGGAGCAGTCGGATGGTGAGGGGTTCAGCGCTTCGCTCACACGCCGATCGCTTCGCCGTTCGGATCGGGTTCGGCCGTGGCATCCTTCTTCGGTTGCTCGCCGGGATCCTTGTCAGAGCTGGGCTCTTGCACCTGCGCGGGCCACGGGATCTCGGTCTCTTCGTGCGCCTCTTCGGGTGAGTTGGTCGACATGGCCTCTCCTTCTCCCGGATCGTCTCGACTGCCCCTTCTGGATCGTCCGAGCGTCCCTCAGAGATGGTGTTGCGCCAAAGGGGTTGACGACCAGCAATCGTGTCCCGTTCACGCGGGATGGATCGCTCCGCACTGATCCGCGAAAGAGGACATCTTCTTGCCTGCGGGACGATGGGCCCTGACTGCGTCGCGGAACGGGGACGTCGTGCGTTGGACCGTCGTCGGTGTTCGTGGGCCCTCCCCGCGACTGTTGAACGTACTATCGGCAGATGGATGACGAAGACGTCTCGGATCTGGTCGAGGGCCCCGCGCCCGCACCGGTGAAGATCGCCCGGCTGTGGTGGGTGGTCTCAGCGGCGGCGGCGCTGCTGCTGGTCGTGCTGCTCGGCGCGGTGATCTTCTATCGCCAGGCGGACAAGCCGTTCGGTTTCGAGGTGGAGTGGATGGGAGAACTGGTCGAGGCTCGTCTCCCGGTGTTCACGTTCCTCGCGCTCGTGTTGAACTGGGTCGGCGGCGGAATCAGTGGGATCGCGATTGTTCCGCTCGTCATCATCGCCGGCTTGCTCATCTGGCGAAGACCGTGGGCGGCGCTCTATTTCGTCTGTGCCACGATCGCGAGCGCGCTGGTGGTCCTGGTCATGAAGAACCTCATTGGTCGTCCGCGTCCGACCGATATCCTCGTCACGGCCGACGTCGGCTCTTTCCCGTCGGGCCACAGCGCGAATGCAGCGCTCATCGCCACGACGCTGGGAATCATCTTCTGGCGCACGTGGGTGTGGGTGGTGGGAGCCGCGTACACACTGCTGATGATGCTGAGCCGCACCTACCTCGGGGCGCATTGGATCTCCGACACGGTCGGTGGGATGCTCGTCGGCGTCGGTCTTGCGGTGATCATCTGGGCCCCATTTGCGTTTGTGCTTTATCGGGAGCGACGCAAACCGCACCCGCCGATCTGGGTGAAGGTTCCGAGCCCCGCAGCGGCGATCGATCAGTCCGGAGAAGGCTCGCACTGACACACGGCCGGCCATGCGCCCGTAAGAAGTGAGGAGCAATGGCCGGCGCGAAGGGGGTACGACAATTTCTCACCGCCCGCAGCGGTTGCACCATGCTCGAGCTGGGCTTCGTCGCGATGCGTCTCGTGATCAGACATGACAGCGGTCGTCGGCGAGCAGGTTCGGGGGACGCGGCGCTCAGCTCGAATGCTGGTCGATGATCGGGCTCAGGCCAGCTTCGCGCGGTCGCGCGTCATCGGTCTGCGGCCGTCGGCGGCGCTGCATCGCGGGAGACATCACCTGGCCGTCCCTGCCCGCGCTCAGTTTTATGCAGAACTGGTGCTGGTGGACGCGGACTATTCGTCTGCGCGAGGGAATCTTGAATCAGTGGTGGAAGACTGGCGCCATGCGGCTCGAGCACCTTTATCGGATGCGCTTTTCGTACCCAGCGGGATGGGAGGTTGGTCTCGAGGGTGGCTGGCAGCAGCACTTCTACCTCGCCGACGGCTCGTGCGAGGGGGGAGTGAGCGGTCGGCTGCGTGGGGCGAACTTCCCCATGCGGAGAACCGAGGCTGGGCCGTTCTGTCCTGATATGCGTGGCGCGATCGAAACGGACGACGGCGCAACTCTACTGTTCGAGATTCACGGCTTCGGTCGGGCCTACCCTGCGGGGGCGCGACAGATTGTCGGTTCGGTGCTGCACGTGAGCGACCATCCGAGCCACCGACGACTGAACCATGCGGTGTGTGTATGCGTCGGCGAGGTGCGATTCCCGGATGCCGCACGCGAGGCAGGCCCCCAAGTCGTGCTGGATGTGGCCGAGTTGATTTGGGAGCCGATCGCACCATAGTCAGGCGCAGGCTGCCCTCGGATACGGTCGCCGGATCCGACCTCCATTGCGCGAGACAGGTAGAACATACTTAGCGCTCGCCGGACGCGAACCGATCGGTGAATGGGCAGGGTCGGATCGCCCGATTTGCGGTCGAGCCCTATTTCCCGCTCTCCAGCGCGCACCGATATCTCCTGCCGCAGATCGGTGACGGGGCCGGCGGCCGGTCAAGGGGTTCGTCCAAAGTGTGGAGGAACTCTAGGCCCGCGGGAAGGCGGCGGCTAGGCGTGCATGGATGGCGTCGATGTCGCGGGTCTCCGCGGTCTCGACTGCCATCTGCTTGATGAGTAGGCGAGGCCAGACGACTCGGATCCGGCTGACGGCAAATGAGCCGCCGATGAGTGGCCAGTCTGCCTCGAGAAAACAGAGCACTCCGATGACGGGAGTCCCGGTGCCGTCTAGGGCTGCGGTGACCAGATTGGCTTGTGCTCGGACGCCGTCGACGAGTTTGGTGCCGTCTCGTCCGCCAATGCGGAGGGACTCGACGCGCGGACGGAGGATTCCGCCCTCGACGTGCAACGCGGGCCGTTTACCCTTGTACCGTTTCGCGTCGATCACCCACAGGCTGACACTATTTACGCGCTGTTCACACCCTGAACGCCGGCGGCGGAGGACGTCTCGACACTGATCCCTCAGTGGGCATGCCTATTCGCGCGCAGGGGTGGAACAGGACAGGTGAGACAGACTGGGCGAGTGGTGATCGACGAGGCGCTCGTTCGGCGGTTGGTGGCGACGCAGTTTCCCCAGTGGAGTGGGATGACCGTGCGTCAAGTGGTGCCGGGGGGATGGGACAACCGCAGCTTCCGGCTGGGTGATGAATTGCTCGTGCGCCTCCCGAGCGCTGATGGCTATGCACCCGCCGTCGCGAAGGAGCAGCGCTGGCTGCCTGTGATCGGGCGTCGTGTGCCGTTCACGGTGCCCCAGCCGGTTGCGCTCGGGGCACCGACGCCGGACTTCGAGCGGCCCTGGTCGGTGTACCGATGGATCGAAGGCGTGCCGGCGGGAAGAGCGATGATCGCAGACCTCGATGAATTCGCCGGCGACGTGGCCCGATTTCTTGTTGCTCTTGCCGTCGTCGGGACAGAAGACGCTCCAGCAGCGGGCCCGCACAGCTTCTGGCGCGGCGCACACCCGCGGGTCTACGACCAGGAAGTGCGGCGCTCGCTCCAGCAGCTCGACGGCGAGATCGACACAAACAAGGCGCGCGAGCTGTGGGACGCTGCACTCGAGACGGATATCACCGCACCTGCCGTCTGGTTTCATGGCGACGTCGCTCCCGGCAACCTGCTGGTCCAGAGCGGGCGGCTGACGGCCGTGATCGACTTCGGCACCTCCGGCGTCGGTGATCCAGCATGCGACCTGGCGATCGCATGGACGATGTTCGACGACTCTGCCCGCGAGGTGTTCCGCCGCGGACTGCCATGGGAGGAGGACGTGTGGGTGCGCGGGCGGGCGTGGGCACTGTGGAAGGCGATGCTCCTCCTGACCGCCGCAGCTGGTTCACACAACCCACAAGACGAGGCAAAGGCTTCTCGTGCGGTGATCGACAAGATCCTTCACGAGGTGGTGTGACGCCGAGCACCACACGGGATCCCTCAGCGGGCAGGGCGGTGGACGGTTGTCGGGCCCCTTGGCCTGTCGTCCCGGTACGCTCGCGATCGTGACACCTTACGAGGCTGCATCGCTGTGGGCGCAGTGGGTCGGTTCGATCTCGGCCGCGTTGGCGGTTCTTGTGGCGGCGCTGTTCGGATACCTCACCTACGCCAACAACAGGCGTTCGCGGGACAACCAGGAGCGCGCCTCTCTCGCCGCTGCCAGCCAGGATGAGGCTGGCCACCGCGCCGGCATTCTTCCGACGAGCCCCGCCAACGCCGTCAACTTCACCATCCGACACGGCGCTGGGGAGAGCTGGCTGCTGATCAACGAGGGTCTCGAAACTGTACGAGACGTTCGAATCGAAGGCCTCACGACGCTCGACAGGCAACGACTGACCGCTACTTCGTCAGAGGCGACGGTTCTGGAGCCGGGGCAGGCGCTCGAATTCGTGCTGGTATCGAGGTTCACCCTGTCGGGGCCCGCAAACGTCGTCGTCCAATGCGTACTCGACCCGGAAGGTGAAGAGGTACGCCAGGTTTTGCAAGTACCCGCACCGTGAAATCGCCGTCATGTTCCGCGCCATTTCTGGCGGAGACGATGATCCCTCCCGATCCCTCAGCGGGCCGCGGCCGTGCCGGGTGGGCCGTTCGAAATCGGGCTAGCGTCGCCCTATCCCAACGACGCCAACGATTCGGATCCCTGAGCGGGCGTTCGCTCCAGCTGGTGGAGGCGTGATCCCAGCCACTAGCTAGCGTCGCGCCGAGTCGTGAGAAGGGTCGGGCGTTCGGCGTCCCCTGCAGAGGGAGTCGAATGCACTCGTGGCGCGACTCGTGCCCGTCATTCCGTGGTCGTGTCGACCCACGAATCCGCCCCATGGCGTCCATGGGGCGGATTCGTCGGCCGTTGGTCAGTGTGCTGCAGAACGGCGAGTGCAGACCTACTCTTTCCGGGCGAAGCCGGCGGCGATCGCGGCGATCACTGAGACGGCCGCCGCTCCGAGGAACAGGAGGGAGAAGCCGCCGGTGAGGGCTTCCGGCGCGGGCGTTCCGGCGTCGAGGAGCGCGTCGGTGCGGAGGGTGGCGAAGGTGGCCAGCACGGCGAGGCCGAGGGCGCCGCCGATCTGCTGGCTGGTGTTGACCAGGCCGCCGGCGAGGCCGGATTCTCCGCCTTCGACGCCGTCGACCGAGAGCTGCGTGGTGGTGACGAATGCGCCGCCCATGCCGATTCCGATGAGCAGGGTGGGGCCGAGGAGCGGCGTGATGAACTGTGCGTCGGCGGGGGCGAAGGAGAGCCACACCAGGCCGCTCGCGAGGATGAGGAGCGACGCGATCAGGGTGGTCTTGACCCCGATGCGGCCGACGATCGCCGGGGCGAGGCCGGCGACGATCACCAGTGCCGCGGCGAGCGGCAGCTGGGTGAGGCCGGCCGTGAGCGCGTCATAGCCGAGGACGGCCTGCATGTAGACGGACAGGGCGAAGAACAACGCGACCATCGCGGCGCCGACGAGGAGCATGACGATGTTTCCGACCGAGAGGTTGCGGTTGCGGAAGACTTCGACCGGCACGAGCGGCTCGGCGGTGCGGCGCTCGATGACCACGAAGGCGACGCCGAGGAGGACCGCTGCGAGGGCGAGGCCGATCGTCAGGGGGTGCACGAAGCCGACCTGCTCGATGGCACTGAGCGCGCCGACGGCGGAGACGAGAGATGCGGTGATGGTCACCGCTCCGGGCAGGTCCAGCTTGCCGCGCACGGAGGGGACGTCGCGGGTAATGAGCCGGGGAATGAGGATCAGTACGATCGCACCGATCGGGACGTTGACGAAGAAGACCGACTGCCATCCGAAGGCGGCGGTGAGGACTCCGCCGAGAAGGACGCCCGCGGCCGCGCCGATACCGGCAACGCCGCCCCACACGCCGAGAGCCTTGGTGCGGTCCTTGGTGTCGGGGAACAAATGCGTGAGGAGCGCGAGGGCTGCGGGAGCGAGCAGCGCGGCGGACGCGCCTTGCAGGGCCCGGGCGGTCAGGAGCATCTCGCTGGAGAACGAGAGTCCGGCGAGTGCGGAGGAGGCGACGAAGCCGGCGGTGCCGATGAGGAAGACGCGGCGGTGGCCGTAGCGGTCGGCGAGGCGTCCGCCGAGCAGGAGGAGCCCGCCGAACGCGAGCACGTATGCGGTGATGACCCAGGCCAGAGCTGTCGTGTCCATGTGCA
The DNA here is from genome assembly GCF_056400345.1 of Microbacterium sp. P5_B6. Taxonomy (NCBI): domain Bacteria; kingdom Bacillati; phylum Actinomycetota; class Actinomycetes; order Micrococcales; family Microbacteriaceae; genus Microbacterium; species Microbacterium sp. P5_B6. Next base: position 64,974 of record NZ_JBFULL010000002.1, read on the forward strand.
GCTGCTGGCCGAGCACGGGGAGTGCGATGTTGACGATCGATGCGTCCAGGACGACGAGGAACTGCGCGAGCGCGAGGATGCTCAGGGCGAGCCAGCGTCGACTGCTGCGAGCGGTGGGGGCGGACGTGGGAGTCGGGGCAGTGAAGGTGGTCATGGTGGTGCTCCTTTCGTGAGGGTGGGGGACCGGCCGACGGTCTCGGCCGCTCCCTGTGGTGCGGGTCAGTTCCAGAGGCTGATCATGGCGACGAGGGCGAAGGTGAGGACTCCGAAGGTGACCCACCAGGCGATCCCCTCACCTCTCCTTGCCTTGTCGTTGACGGTTGCGGGAGGTGTCGGGGTCGTGGGGGGCAGGATGCTGCTGGTCATTGGTCGTCCGTTTCTGTGGGGATGAGTCGAGGGATGCCGCTGCGGCGATCGTCAGCTCCAGGCGCTGAACAGCGCGAGGACGATGAGTGCGAGGGGGGCGAGTGCGACCCAGCGCATGGTGATTTCGTTCTTCATGTCTCCTCCTTTCAATCGCAGCGAGTGAGCAGTCACTCACTCTTATGGGCATGCGAAAGTGCGAGCCGATGGGTTGCGGGCTACTCCGGGTGGCTGATGCCAGCCGAGAGGATCCGCGCCCATTCAGCAGGGATCTCGTCGATGCGCGCGGTCACGAGCAGGTGGCAGAGCTGGCCGTAGGCCATGAAGAGCTGCACGTCTTCATCGGTTCCCGCCGAGCGCTGCTTGGCGAAGTCCGTGATCCTCGCCAGCCCGGCGCGGAGCGCGTCGCCGACCTCCGGGATGTCGGCGACGGACTGCGCGTGCACCTGGAGCATCAGCAGGGCGCGGTCTCGGATGAGGTGGGCGTAGGCGTCTCCCATCGCGTCGAGCACCGCGCGCGGCGAGTGGTCGGCTGCCGCGTCGGCTCCTGCCTCGAGGGCGGCGAGGATCTGGTCGAAGCAGGCGTCGAGTGCGGCGACGAAGAGCGCCTCCTTGCGCGGGTAGAGCTTGAAGACGTAAGCCGGAGAGATCTTCGCCGCCCTGGCCACGTCCGCGACGGTCGCGCCGTGGAACCCTCCGCGCGCGAACTCGGTGAGGGCTGCGGCGGCAACGGACGGCCGGCGAACATCGGCCGTGGAGAGGACGGAGCTTCGAGTGGTCATGAGAGTGACTGTACACTCACTGGGAGTGAGTAGTCAATCACTCATTCGATTGCAGTGATGTCGGGTCCGAATTGAAAGGCCCACGGCAGTGCCCCTGCCCATGGCGGATCTCCGACACGCCAATCCCACAGAGAGCACAAGCCGCGAGAGATACGACAGCTGTCCACATGATCGATGTGCGGAGGCCGGTCTTCGCTGGCCGGCTTCCCGGGGTTTCCACAGCTGAGCGGCGCACGCGCGCCGAAGCCCCGGCAGAGGGTGATCGAGGATCATCGTGCTATGGCCACACGAACCTTCGACCTAAAGGCGTCCGTCGGAGTCGCGCCGGAGGACGCCATCGACTTCCTGGTCCGGCTCGATCGGCATCCGGGAGTGCATCCCTACTTCACGCACGCCGAGATCGTCGCCAAGGGATCGAGTGACACGGGTCCCTGGACGGATTGGAAGGTCACCGAGACGTCGCGGCTTGGCCCCTTCTCGTACCCTCTCCAGTTCACGACGCGAACGATACGGACATCCGAGGCCGAGATGACGAGTGTCGTCCGCCCGGCCCCCGGATGCCGACTGCACATCAGCGCCCGCTCGATCGAGATTGCCGGCGGCTCGCACGTCACCGAGACCGTCACCGCCTCGGCCCCGCGACCTCTCCTGGGCTATATGACGCGTCAGGCGCGCCTTGCCCGTGGTCGCCTCTTCGAGAGGCTGCCTGATGCGCTCGGCACACCGCATCCCTGACGGCACGCCCCGCGGACCGCGCATGACCTGCGACCCCTTGCCAATGCGACACTTCTACGCCCCGCTTACGCTCGCGGCGTCCGGGCGCTGCCTGCACAATGCCGGGGACACAAACCGATCCTCTTGCGGGCAGCGCCCGAATCAGGGACGGCCGCGTGCGGGCGATTCGAATCCCTGAGCGGGCATGCTCGTAGATCTCGATCCGGGATCGCCCGTTGAGTCAGGGCGACTGATTGAGTCGTCGACGGGCATGGGTCGAGCCGATTTGCCCGGGTGGGGCGACTATCCCTGTGACGTTCGGTGCTGCACGATGACGTCGCGCTGCGGGCCGTAGTGCAACGGTGACGCGATGAACGCCACGACGGCCAGGAGTGCGAGCGCGGTGACGATCACACAGACCCGCTCGACGATGACCGGGGCGCGAGCGCCGAGGCGGCGGCGCAGGGCGGCGAAGACCGAGTACCCGATGAGGCCGCCCGCGGTGTTGACGATGAGGTCGGTGGTATCGAAGCTCCCGGTCGAGATCAGGTGTTGGGTGGTCTCGAGCACGATGCTCGTGCCGAGGAAGATCCCGGCCGCCTTCCACCATGCCCATGTCGGCGCCAGGGCACCCATAAAGAGCCCGTACGGGACGAAGATCACGAGGTTGATGATGACCTCGGCTGGTGCGCTGGCGCCCGCGTCGCCGCTTGCGACGAACGGCACGAACTTGAGTGGCCGAGCCAGCGCGGCGGCCTCGCCGATCCACGGCACCTCAAGCTTCCACAGCACAACCCAGGCCAGCAGCACGAGATAGCCGACGAAGGCCAGAGTCAGCACGCCGCGGCGGCGCACCCCCGATGGGTTGCCGGAAGAGGACACAGTTCATCCTCTCGCGCGAACGCTGGGGATCGGCCGAAGCAGCTGCACCTTCGCGGCGGTTGGTGCCGGTGGAGGGTCTCGTCGCTGACCATCCCTGAGCGCGCGTCCCAATTGCCGGAACGAGAGATCCTGCGGCAGGGATCCGGCTACCGATCCTGCGCCAGGAAGCGGAGCCTGGAGCGCGACCCTCGGCCGGCGTTCGATCCCAAAGGGAGTTGGTGTACATCTGCGTTGGGAAGACTCGCGCAGGCTAGCGCGCGTCAACTGTCCAGGCCAGTCACGCGGCTTCCCCGGGAGGCATTGTCCTCCGGTCCTTCCATTTCGTGAACCCCCCTCCATCAATCGAAGGGGTATGACGACGATGTCCGGATTCAATCCGAGGGCGTCTTTGGGAGGCCGTCGCCCTCTTATCGGCAGGAGGAAAGATGGGCGTGAAGACAGCGGTTGCCGTTGGGGCAGCCGGCGTGGCCGTGGGACTGGTGACCAGATCGCTGGTCCGCAGCAAGCAGGACACCGATGGTGACGGCCGTCATCCGGAGGGATGGAAGGCGGTGACTGTCCTCGGGGATGCTGCCGCCTTCACCCAGGACGGCTACCCCGAGCCGTTGCAGCGGATCGCGAACGTGCTGGAGATCCGCCTGGATCCTGCGCCGGCCGACAAAGGATTCGAGGTGCACGCGCGCGTGCGCGACGGAGCCGACACCTCGAGCGTTCTGGGCGACGACGACCCGGAACAGGCCCTGCGTGCGGCCCTGCGCGACGCGAAGCAGCTGTTCGAGACGGGAGAGATCCTTCGCGCGACGCCCCGCCCTCACGGCCATCGGCCGGCCACTCTGCTCGGCGCCGCCGTCGACAAGGCAGAGGACGAGGCGAAGGGCGCAGGTGTGCTGTGAAGGCTGTGTGCTGGACCGGAGTGAACAAGCTCGAGGTCGAGAACGTCGATGACCCCCAGATCCTGAACGCCCAGGACATCATCGTCCGGGTGATCCTGACCACATCGTGCGGGTCGGATCTGCACCTGCTGGGCGGCTACGTACCCACGATGCGCGCCGGGGATGTGCTCGGGCACGAGTTCATCGGCGAGGTCGTGGAGACCGGGTCCGCGGTGACGAAGCATCAGGTCGGCGACCGGGTGGTCGTGTGCTCGTTCATCAGCTGCGGGAAGTGCTGGTACTGCCGCAACGAGCTGTACTCGCTGTGCGACAACGGCAACCCCAATGCCGGCATCCCGGAGGCTCTGTGGGGTCAGGCGCCCGGCGGCTGCTACGGCTACTCTCATGCCCTCGGCGGATGGGCGGGCAGTCATGCCGAGTACATCCGGGTGCCGTACGCCGACCAGGGCGCGTTCCCGGTCCCGGATGGTGTCAGCAACGAGCGGGCGCTGTTCGCTTCGGATGCCGCGCCGACCGGCTGGATGGGTGCGGACCTCGGCGGGGTGAAGCCGGGCGACACGGTGGCCGTGTGGGGGGCCGGCGGCGTCGGGCAGATGGCTGCGCGCGGCGCGCTCCTGCTCGGGGCCGAACGGGTGATCGTCATCGACCGCTTCCAGGAGCGCCTCGCCCAGGTCGAGAACGTGATCGGCGCGGAGACGATGAACTACGAGACCAGCGAGGTGCTCCCCGAGCTGCGCGAACTCACCGGCGGCCGTGGACCGGATGTGTGCATCGAGGCCGTCGGGATGGAGGCGCACCACGACGGCATCGACTTCGCCTACGACCAGCTCAAGCAGCAGCTGCGGCTGCAGACCGACCGGCCGACAGCCGTGCGGGAGGCGATCTTCGCGGCACGCAAGGGCGGGAATGTCTTCGTGCTCGGCGTCTTCGGCGGGTTCGTGGACAAGTTCCCGCTCGGCCCGATCATGAACAAGGGCCTCACGCTTCGCTCCGCGCAGCAGCACGGCCACCGCTACATCCCGATGCTGCTCGAGCGCATGGCACGCAACGAACTCGTCACCGAGCACCTCGCGACGCACGTGATGCCGCTGGATGACGCTCCCAAGGGCTACGAGATGTTCAAGGAGAAGCAGGACGGCTGCGTCCGCGCCGTCTTTGCGCCCTAGGGAGGCAGTGGAAGTGGTCGGAAGGGAACGAGCTGACAGCCACGGAAAGCAAGAGACGAAGCGTACCCGATCGGATCCGGGGCGAGCTATCGCCTTCAGCGACGCGATCATCGCGATCGTGATCACCCTCCTCGTCCTGGATCTGAGGCCGCCGAAGTCCGAGGAGGGGGAGCTGCTGGCGGGCCTGCTGGGCGAGTGGCCGACGTACCTGGCGTACGCCGCCTCGTACACCTATCTGGCGGTGATCTGGATGAACCACAAGGCCGCTTTCACCCGGATAAAGGAGATGGACATCGGTCTGCAGTGGGCGAACCTCGGTCTCCTCGCGACGCTCGCGCTGGTGCCGTGGCCCACTGCTGTGATCGCCGAGACGGCCAGGACAGGGAACCTGCAGGACGAGCGCGTCGCGGTCGGCCTCTACGCGCTGATCGGGGCCCTGCTCTGCCTGTCGTGGCTGGTGTTCTTCTCGTACTTGGCCGGGCATCCCGACCTCACCAGGGACGAGGTGGAGGATTCGTACTTCGCGCGGGAGCGCCCGCGCGCACTGATCGGGGTCGTGCTCTACCTGGTGGCGGGATTGGCCGGTGTCCTCATCCACCCCCTCGTGGGTTCGGTGATCTTCTTAGTCCTGCCCATCTTCTATGCGTTCACAAGCCACGGGATCGACCAGCGGCCCGCCCTGCTCCGGGGTGGCGACGACCACGACGGCGCTCGGAACGACCGCTCATCGGACCGCGGCTGAGCGGTCACCCCTGTCATCACCGCGGGTCGGTCGGACCGCGGGGGAATCACTATCCGGGTAAGGTGCAGAAACCCGGCCGACGCGCGCGGTCGCGATCCCTATCCCCGCGATGCACGTAAGCGCTCGTGCTCGTGCGCTCACGTATTCGCGAGGACACCGCAGCGGGCGGTGCCCAGATGCGGACCACCGCGGGCGCTCGAGCAGGATCGGCTCTCCGGGGAGCTCCGCGGCGAGCTCCTGGGCCGGGCTACCTCGCTTCGAGTCCGTGCGATCGCCGGGGCACTGCGTGCATCCGCGCCCGCGGCCCGCGCGGAGGGGCCATCGCCGACTGGGGGGAGGAAATAGAACTCGGCCTCTCGAACATCCCCATGAGGCATGTCTCGCTGGCCCTAGAGTGAGCGCCATGACGACAAGCGAGCCCATCCCGAGCGACCGAACCGATACCGGTCCCACCACCGTCGCTGGAAGCGCGCCGCGCCGGATGAGCACGCTCTCCGCCGTGTCCCTCGCCCTCGCCCTCGCCGCCGCCGTGATGACCTTTTACACCACGGCGGCCGCGGGAATCATGGACCTCACGGCGGATCTCCTGCTCGCCCCCGTCTTCTTCACCGTCGGCCTCTTGGCCACAGTCCTCGGCCTTGCCGTCGTCGCGACCGTGCTCGGCGTGCTCGGCGGCCTAGACGCCAGGCGAGCCAAGCTCGCCGGTGCTCCCGTCGGCTGGGCGGGCGCCATCATCGGCATCCTCGTTGCCGGGTTCCTCCTCGCCAACCTCATCCGCGTCGTCGTCTAACAGCCACCCGTCAACCCGGCCCGCTCAGCCCTGTCGCCACCTCGCCAACAGTTCTGCCGAACGGTGAATGAGCCTGCGTAGACTTCGGGCACGCCCGGAAGCCCGTCCCCCAGCGGAGCAGGATGCGTCACGTTCTCAGTCGCCACGGTACTTTCCCAGTCCCTCGCTCGGAATCCGCCACAGGCACCGCGAGAGTCCTCTCTGCACGAGGGCTGGCGTCGGCGAACGCCTGGTCAGCGATCAGTGCGCCCATCGACTGGCCGCTTCAGTCGGCGTACGCTCAGCCTCATCAGGCAGGAGGAGCCGTGAAGATGCGACGGGCTCAGCACCCGATCAGCGAAGACGAGCAGATCGGGCGATATGCGTATGTCTTGGGAAACGTTCCCACCAAAGTCGCCGACGACGCCTACGCGGCAGCCTTCGCTCGGCTTTCAGAGACGCAGCGCCGAGAGATCCTAGGCCAGCTGCGCTCGCAGTTCCCGGTGGGACCGCAGGCACCGGCGTCCGACGATCCCGAAGCGTTCGCTCTGCTCATGCGGGATCTGCGTTCGCGCGACGCTCTGGTGCGCGTCAGCGGGGTCGGTACCTTCGCCGCCGAGTTCGTATCGAGCCCCCCGATCGTCGCCTACTTCACGGCGGGCGTTGGGTCGGTGACGATCGACCAGCAGCCGCTGTGGGTGCAGGAGTTGGCGGGCCACGAAGCCGCCCTCCACGACGCAGGACGGATGAACCACGGCCACCAAGGATTGATGACCGGGTGGTCGGGGCCGGCCCGCCGCAAATGATCGGCAGGCGGAGCGGCACTTAGGTTGAGATACCTTCGCGAGGCGGCAGATTTCCAGGCACTGCCGCGGCGCGCAGTAACACCAAGCGTGAGTAGCCGCCTCCCCGAAGCCGTCCAACGACGAAGTCGGTGAAGCCCTCTTGCGTGGCGATCAGGGTCGCGTCGATCTGCATCCGCCCATAGGAAAGCTGTTCGTCGACAAGAACCTCTTGCCGGAAGACAACTCCTGAGCCCGGATTCTCCAGTCGGACCCCCGCGCCGTACACGCGGCGGATGGACTCGTCCATCTCACCGTGGTCACGAGTCTCGAACAGAACATAGCGAGGTAGACCGCTCACGCCGGGGAGTCAACTCCGGCAGCTCCGCGGGGGCACGTCCCTTGCTTGGATGCATCAGAGCGACTAATCTCACCGGCGCGATCTCGCTTGCCTTGTCGACCGCGATCCACCTGCAGGTCATGACCTCGAAGGGCCTTTCTGACAGTTGAGGCCTCCTCGCGTGGCCAGTGACTCGGGATGCCGTCAGGCGGGCGAGGTAGCCGCAGTCAGCACGATGAGCGGGCTGTGCGCGATCATGTCGTCGACATCGTCTCTGCGCCATCGACGTGCGGCGGCCTCGATGAGCGGCCGCGCTTCGCGGGGATCGGTGACTACCCGCGCCGTGGCAGGAACGTCGGCCTCGATGCCCTTCTTCAAGTGCACAATGACGTTGGGGTCTGCGGTGATGTTGTGTATCCAGTCCCTTGTGCGGTCTCTTCGAGGCATCCCGGTGATGAACAGCACGCCGTCCTCGTCGTGCAGGAAGATCTCAATGCGGCGCGGTAGCCCGCTACGGCGACCGGTCGTCGTCAGGTCGATGAGCTGACTTCGGTGCAGGGCCTCGCTGACGTCGTTGTTCACACCTGGTGAAGCAATCTCACTGCCGCAGAAATTCCAAGCGATCGATGAGATCTTCCGTGCGCAACGCGGATGGCAGCGCCCGCGGCGGCAAAGGCCAAGTCTGTCGCCAGCGGGTCGCTCTACGCGCTAGCGGCGAGGGGTGCTCCAATGCGAAGCAGATTTCCGCTCTTGTCCACTAGTGCGAACTCCCGCATACCGTATGGGGTGTCAGTGGATGCTGATGAGCCAACCCTGACGTGCAGCATCTACCCTGCCCAACCCGCTGATCAGGCGAACAGTTCGTCGAAAGCGTCCGTGCGCACGCGAGGCGGCCCGACGGCCCGCTTGACCGCGGCTTCGGGGGTCATGGCGGCGGTGCTGACCGACTCCATCAGAGCGCGTGCGGACTCGGTCAAGAACCTGCTGGGCTTCGCCGCGACGTGCTTGGCCAGGAACGCGGTGGGGTGCGTGGGCAGCTGCGACGGCACGTACACGTCGAGGGCGTCCCGGGCGCGGGTGAGCGCGACGTAGAAGAGCCGCTCCTCCTCGGCAAGGCCCGCGTGCGAGGTGAGAGCCATGTCGGAAGGCATCGCGCCGTCATTCGTCCGCATGAGGTGCACGGCGTCCCATTCCAGACCCTTCGCAGAGTGGATCGTAGACAGTGTCAGCCAGTCCTCGTCGAGATGCGGCTGCTTCGCCCAGTCGCCGGCGACGTTCACCGGGTCGATCGCCTGCTCGCTCACGAAGGCGCGCAGATCGCTCTGTTGAGCGGCGGCCTGCGCGATGCCGTCGACTTCGGTCACCCGGCGGTGCCAATCCGGGTAGTGCGCGCGCAGCAATGGATCCACCGCGCCTCGGCATGCTTCGACGAGCTCGGGGACCGCAGTCGTGGAGTCGATGGCGCCGAGCAGCGACAGGGTCGACGCGAGCCCGGTGCGCGCCTTCGCCGGCGCCGCGGCGACCGCGTCGGCCATGCGATCGACGCCCCCGTCAGCGAGGATTCCGGCGAGTCCGCGCGCACTCGCTTTGCCGATAGCGCGGTGCCGGGTGAGCAGTCGGTACCAGGACACCTCGTCTGCGGGATTGAGAACCACTCGGAAGCTCGCGAGCAGGTCGCGCACATGCGACGTCTCGAGGTAGCCGATCCCGCCGAACTTGTGGAACGGGATCCGCCGCACCTTGAGCTCGACTTCGAGTTGGGCACTGTGGGATCCGGTGCGCATCAGCACGGCCTGCGAACGCAGGGGCGTGCCGTCGACGTGCGCGGCGAGGATGCGGTCGGCGATCGTACGAGCCTCGTCGTCGGCGTTGCGGCAGGTCACCAGCGTGGGCCGGGCGCCCGGCTGCGTCCGGTCGGCCACGAGCCGCAGCCTCAGTTCGCCGGGGCGCACCTGATTCGCAAGGTCGAGGATCGGCTGCGTGGAACGGAAGTTGCGTTCGAGACGGACGAGGGTGGCGTCGGGGTACGCCTCGACGAGATCGAGCAGGTGGCCCGCGCTCGCGCCCCGGAAAGCGTAGATCGCCTGTGCGTCGTCGCCGACGACCGTGAGCCCGCGACCGTCGCGACTGAGCCCGCGCACGATGTCTACCTGAAGCTGATTGACGTCCTGGTACTCGTCGACGAGCACCCAGTCCCAGCGCGCCCGCAGCCGTGCTCCGACATCGGGATCAGCGACCAGCGCGCGCCAGGCGATGAGCAGATCATCCAGGTCGAGCAGCCCACGCTCGCGCTTGCGGTCGCGGTAATGCCGCAGCAGGCCGGCGATCGCGTCGGCCTGCTCGAGCGCCCAGGGAAACTGCGCTTCGATGACCGCGCGGGCCGGGGTTGCGGTATTGATCGCCCGGGAGGCGATGTCGGCGATGGCGCGTGTCGTGGGCAGTCGTACCTCGGTCCCGTCGAGCCCGTGCTCTGCGCGCAGCAGGTCGATCAGGTCGATGACATCGTCGGGATCGATGACCGTGACGTCCTCCAGCCCCAAATGCTGTGCGTGCTCGGCGACGATGCGGTGCGCGACGGCATGGAATGTGCCGCCGGCGATGCGCTGTGCAGCCTGAGCGTCGCCGCACATGACGGCAGCGCGGGAGAGCATCGCGGACGCCGCGCGCCGCGTGAATGTCAGCAGCAGCATCCGTTCAGGCAAGACCCCCGCCTCGAGCAGCCGCGCGACACGGGCGGTGAGCACCCGCGTCTTCCCGGTGCCGGCGCCCGCGGCGACCACAAGCGGCCCCTCGCCGTGCTCAACGGCCGCAAGCTGTGCCGGATCCAGCCCGGCGAGTGCATCGGATATTGCCACGGAGGTGACGGTAACAAGCCCCCCGGACATTCAGCGATCACCGCCGTGATCGCGATGCTGGCGAGTGCCGGAGAAGTTGCTTCCGATGCACAGGAGCCGCGCTCGCGCACACCCCGCACGAGTGGGACGATCGCGATGCGCGATCACGCCCGGGGAGCAGTACTTCGCCCGTGTCGGCACATGGGTGGCGCAGCGGAGGCACGCCTCCCGGGCGTGTTCTGTAGCGGCGATTGCCGTCGGCGTAGGCTCGCCCCGATGTCGTCGGCGCGCGAGTGCCGGCGCCATGGAAGATCGGTCGACGGAGGGAGCGTCCCATGCTGCACGCAGTCATCGTCGGTCACGGGGGTCCCGAGAAGCTGCAGCTTCGAGAGGGCGCTGACCCCGAGCCGGCCCCCGGAGAGGCGCGCATCCGGGTGAAAGCGAGCGGCATAAACTTCGCCGACATCCTCGCACGGCGGGGTTTGTATCCCGACGCCCCGCGACCGCCGGTCGTCGTCGGCTACGAGGTGTCGGGCACGGTAGACGCCGTCGGCAGGGGCGTCGACCCTGGCCTGGTCGGCACCGAGGTCATCGCTCTGACGCGATTCGGCGGCTACGCGGACGTCGTCACCGTTCCCGCGGGGCAGGTCTTCGCGAAGCCGACAGGCCTCTCGCACGAGGCCGGCGTCTCTCTTCCTGTGGCGTACCTCACCGCATGGCAGCTGCTCGTGGTGATGGGCTCACTCAAGGCCGACGAGACGGTGCTCATCCACAACGCCGGCGGCGGCGTCGGGCTCGCCGCCATCGACATCGCGCGGCACGTCGGCGCGACGATCTACGGAACCGCCAGCAAGGGGAAGCACCCCTTCCTTCTCGAGCGCGGCGTCCACGAGGTCATCGACTATCGCGAGACTGACTGGACGAAAGAGGTCGACCGCCTTACCGGGGGGAAGGGCGTCTCGCTCATCACCGATCCGCTCGGCGGCACGCACTGGAAGAAGAGCTACCGGGCGCTGCGCTCCACCGGCCGGCTCGGGATGTTCGGGGTGTCGACCGCGACGTCGTCCAAGCTGGCTGGGCCGCTCCGCCTCGGCGGGGCCGCCGCCGGAATGCCGTTCTTCCACCCGGTGCCGCTGATGAATGCGAACAAGGGCGTCTTCGGCGTGAACCTCGGTCATCTCTGGGGCGAGGCTGAGATGACAGCGGGATGGATGCGGACCATCCTCAATGGCGTGGAGGAAGGATGGGTGCGTCCGCACGTCGACCGCACCTTTCCCCTCGCGGAGGTCGCGGCGGCCCACGGCTACATCGAGCAGCGCAGGAATATCGGCAAGGTCGTCCTGACGAGTTGACCTGCCGCTCCGCCATCACGGGACCAGCATCGGCGGCTGCGCTGCCGATCCCGTGCGGCGGCCCTTCCGGTGCTGGGTAGCCTGGACTCATCGACACTCTGACCGCTCTCCGCAGCCCCGCTCTGCTCAGCCGCGAGGTGCTCGCCGGGATCGTCACCACTCTCGCGCTCATCCCCGAGGTGATCTCGTTCTCGGTGATCGCGGGCGTCGACCCGAAGGTGAGCCTCATCGCATCGGTCGTGCTGGCCCTCAGCATGTCGGTACTGGGCGGACGGCCCGCCATGGTCACTGCGGCGGCAGGCTCCGTCGCGCTGGTCGTCGCGCCGCTGGTGAAGGACCATGGGGTGCAGTACCTCCTGCCCGCCGTGATCCTCGCCGGCATCGTGCAGATCGCCTTCGGAGCGCTCGGGCTCGCCCGACTCGCGAGGTTCATCCCGCGGAGCGTCATGCTCGGCTTCGTCAACTCCCTCGGCATCCTGATCTTCGTCGCGCAGGTGCCGCACCTGATCGACGTTCCCTGGGTCGTCTACCCCCTTTTCGCGCTCACGGTCGTGATCGTGCTGGTGCTTCCGCGCTTCACCAAGGCGGTGCCCTCACCCCTCGTGGCAATCGTCGTGGTGACCGCCCTCGTCATGATCGCCGGGCTCAGCGTGCCGAATGTCGGCGACGAAGGCGAGATCGGCGGTGCCCTCCCGGGCATCACGCCGCTGCTCGTCCCGCTGAACCTCGCCACCCTGCAGCTGATCTGGCCCACCGCGCTCAGCATCGCGTTCGTCGGGCTGATGGAGACGCTCCTCACCGCCAAGCTCGTCGACGACATCACCGACACCCGGTCGCACAAGAACCGCGAGTCGTGGGCGCTGGGCGTCGCGAACATCCTCGCCGGGTTCTACGGCGGCATCGCCGGCTGCGCCATGATCGGCCAGACGATCGTCAATGTGAAGATGGCTCGCGCACGCACGCGCATCTCGACGTTCGCCGCGGGAATCGCGCTTCTCCTGCTCGTCACCCTGATGAGCGATCTCATGGCGCAGATCCCGATGGCGGCGCTCGCGGCGGTGATGATGATCGTCGCCCTCACGACCATCGACTGGCACAGCATCCGCCCGTCGACTCTGCGGCGGATGCCGGTTCCGGAGACGCTGGTGATGCTCGTCACGATCGTCGTCGTGGTCGTCACCGGCAACCTCGCGATCGGCGTGCTCGTCGGCGTCGTGCTGGCCATGGTGCTCTTCGCTCGTCGGGTCGCGCACGTCATCACCGTCGACCGCGTCGTGGACGGCTCCGTCGCGCGGTACACGGTCCATGGACCGCTGTTCTTCGGCAGCAGCAACGACCTGGTCGAGACGTTCTCATACGGCATCGACCCGCCGAAAGTCGTGATCGACTTCAGCGACTCGCAGATCTGGGACGCCTCGAGCGTCGCCGCCCTCGATGCGGTGGTGACCAAGTATCAGCGCCACGACATCGAGGCGGTCATCGAAGGCCTCGATCCCCGCAGCACGCGGTTCCATCGCAGACTCTCCGGCCACCTCGGCGCCTGATACCCTGGCCGCGTCCGTGTGGAAGTGATCGAGGAGGTGGTACCTGTGAATGAATCGACGTGGGTGCTCCCTTCTGGAGTCACGGTCGGACGATAGGCCGTCCGGGAGCGCCGCTCAAAGCGCTTCCCGAAAGGCACGACCATGCACTTCATCTCTGAACCCCGACTGGATGACGGAGTCGTCGAACGCGACTTCGCGCTCGGTGAGATTCCGGGCATCCTCTGGACTCCCGAGTCCATCCCCGCCCCCGTCCCGCTGATCCTGCTGGGTCATCCCGGTGGTCTCGCACAGATGCACCCGCGGCTGTCCGCGCGGGCCCGGCATGCCGCCGCGGACGGCTTCGCATCCGCAAGCATCGAACTCCCCGGTGGCGGCGACCGACCACGCCTGGCCGGCATCGAAGAGGCCCGCGCCGACCTGCGGAGAGCGCTCCAGGCAGGCGAGCCGGTGAGCGCCGACATCATCGACCGCCTCGTCCTGCCGCTGGTCGACGCGGCCGTTCCGGAATGGCGGGCCACGCTGGACGCCCTCCTGTCGCTGCCCGAGATCGGCGGGCCGGTCGCGTACTCGGGAGGGATCATCTCCATAGGTGTGCGGCTCGCGGTGGTGGAGCCGCGGATCGTGGCGGCGGGACTGTTCGCCGGCAGCTTCGTCCCCCGCGCCATCCTGGAAGAGGCGCGCCGCGTGACCATCCCGCTGCATGTCCTGCTGCAGTGGGACGACAAGGGAAATGACCGCCAGATGGCTCTGGACCTGTTCGATGCGTTCGCGTCCGAGGAGAAGAGCTTGAGCGCCAATATGGGCGGTCACACCGGCGTCCCTCGACATGCCGGCGAAGGACCGAACGGCTTCTTCAGGAGACACCTCAGCTGACCGCCCGCGTCGCCCGCGGAAACCCCGTTCTCTCGGACCCACCGCATCACAGGAGCCTTACCTCATCGCGTCGAGGAGGAAGGCGTGCGTTTCCGCGTCGGCGGCGGCGAGCATGCCGTGGTCTCCGGTGTGCAGCTCGCCGCCGGCGAGGTTCGTGACCACAGCGCCGGCGACCTGGCAGAGCAGAATGCCCGCAGTCCAGTGCACGCTTCCACGAAGGTCCCCGCCGGTCACATATGCCGCCTGCTGACCGGATGCCACCCACGCAAGCGCCAGAGTGCTCGACAGGCATCGCGGGCTGAAGCGGGATCGCACCGCTTCGTCCCACAGCAGCCCAGCACCGACCCCGTTCGGATACTCGCTTTCCAGATTCACCGACACCAGCCCTGACCGCGACGTCGGCGTGAGCACGCTCTCGACACCGTCCGCCCGTCCGTATGCGGTGACTCCATCTGTCCAGAACGCATGGCCGGCGATGGGATCCACGACGGCGGCGACTCGCGTCCTGCCGTCCACTTCCAGGGCGACGTTCACTGCGAACACCGGCAGTCCCGCGGCGAAGTTCATGGTGCCGCAGATGGGATCCACCAGCCAGCGCCGCGCCGATTCACTGGTCGCGCCCAGTTCCTCGCCCACGATCGCATCGTCGTGACGGAGCTCCGAAAGGACAGCCCGGATCGCCCTCTCGGTCTCGACATCCGCTTCTGTCGTGAAATCGACGCCCGTCTGCGCGACGCGCAGCGGTTTCGTCCCGTATCGCGATCGAGCGACTGCCGAACCACTGAGTGCCGCCCGCATCGCGACATCGGCATCCGTCACCGCCTCAGCCATCACAAGCCCAGTGAACCACTCCACGTGCTGCGCCCCATCCCGATGGTCAGGCCGGCGGTGCAGGCCTCTGGGGAACGCGGTACTTGAAACCGACATGCGAGGCAGCGAAGCCGAGTCGCTCGTAGAACCGGTGGGCGTCGGAACGCGCCGCATCCGAAGTGAGCTGGACGAGGTCTGCGCCGATGGCGGGCGCCGCGATGCGGGTAACCCAGCTCATCATCGCGCCCCCGATCCCCGACGAGCGGTGGACGCCCGCCACCCGGACGGCTTCAACGAGGAGCCGCATACTCCCGCGGCGGGCCATCCCCGGGATCGCCGTGAGCTGCAGCGTCCCGACCACCCGTCGGTGGCGATCGACGGCGACCAGCAGCTCATTCGCCGGATCGCCGAGGATCTGAGCCATCGCCCAGGAGGCGGATGATGTCGTCGAGATCCGTCATGCCGGCGCGCCGGACCGTGATGAACCCGTCGCGAACCTGCAGGTCCACCGGCAGCGAGAGCAACTGGAGCATCCCGTCATTATGCCCAACAGCCTCGGAGGCCAGTCGCGGTCAGTCGCGCGCGGAGAGGGGCGTCTTGTCCGTCGATCAGTGGCAAAGTGCCTGCCACGAGCGGGATGCTGCAGCATCCCGGTCTCAGCGATTGCGGTCGCCCCTCTCGGCGCCCGCGAGAAGCGATCGGGCGAGAACCGTCGAGCCCGCCACAGCCGATGGCATCACCGCGACGGCGCCGAGCGGGACGAGGAAGAACAGCTGGGTCGCGACCCCGAAGCCGAGAGTGCGGGCGCGATGCGCCCTCAGCACCGTGCGGCGCTCGCTGCGGGACATGCCCCGTGCGGCGAACGCCCGCGACGACAGCTCGTCGGCGAGCAGCCAGCCCGTGCACAGGACCCCCGTGAGGAACGCCGCGATGCCTCCCACAGCGGGGATCAGGCCGACGAGGCCCGCGAGGATCGCGACGAGGATGCCCTTGCCGACGAGTGCCAGCCCATCCACGACGGAGCCCCAGAAAGGGGACTCTCCATCCGGAACGGCGCCGCCCAGATCGGTCTCGACCCGACGCCATACGCGCTCGTAGAACGGGTCGCCCACGACCAGCGTCAGCGCGGTGAACGACACGACGGCGATGATCAGCGCGCCGCCGAAGAGCGCGGTGCCGACGCCGAGACGGAGGAAGTCGCGCCAGGCGGGAATCCACCCTTCGGCGAACGGGGTGACGGCGGCCGTCAGCCCAGGCAGCGAGAGGCCCAGCGCGATCAGCCCCGCGGTGAGGACCAGCCCCACGAGCGCGGCCGGAACCAGGCCCAGCAGCATCGTGGCCGGCCGGGTGCGCCACCAGCCGAACCCGCCCAGCAGGATTCCAGCACCGCGGAAGAACTCTCGCATCCCGTCGAGACTACGAGGGGTATCCGGATAGGGCATACCTCTTGACACACACAGCGCCTCCCGCGGCGGGATCGGGCAGTGCCGGACGCGTTCCTCCGCAGGCGATGCCCTACGCTGGCGGCACATCTGCATTGCCGCCCTCGCCTGGCAGGAGAACCTCGTCATGACCGACCCCACCGACCCCGGCACGTCGCGCACGCCCGAGCCGACCACCCCGCCGATCACACGGTCGGCGCCACCGAGCGGGGCTGCCGCCCCTGTGCCGCCCAGGTCAGGAGTCGGGCTCGGCGCGCTGATCGGGGTCGGCATCGGCGTCGTGCTCCTCTCGTTCGTCGCCGCGTTCCTCGGCGCGTCGCTGGCGGGCGCGAACGATGCGCCGCCGGAGGCGACCACGGTCGCGGAAACGCCGGCGCCCGTTCCCACACCCCGGTCCTCGGACGAGGTCGCCGACATCATTGCCGAGATCCTGCCCGCGGGATCGGCGGTCCGTGCGGGAACGGGCGTTCCCGCGGAAGGAAAGGGATACGAGGGAGACCTCTACATCGACGTCGAGACGGCTGACGTCTACGTCTTCCGTGATGGGGCCTGGGTGATCGCGGGCAACATCCGCGAGTCCGCCGCCGAGAACTTGACCGGCGAGCAAGGGTCGCAGGGCGAACAGGGTCAGGAGGGAGCGCAAGGTCAGCAGGGCGAGACAGGAGGACCGGGAGAACCAGGAGCCGCTGGGACGCAGGTGCTCCTGGGGACCGGTGAGCCGGACCCTGTCACCTGTGAGCCTGACGGGGACATCTACGTCGATATCGACGCCCGCGAGTTCTACCAGTGCACCGCGGGAGAGTGGGCGCCGGTGAACTCCTGACATCGGCCGCCCTCTCCGGCTTTCCCGCGGAGCACTGGCGCCGTCGCGCGGTCGGGAGCACGATGGTCGCAATCGATCCGCGACGACGCGGGAGGACTCATTGGCCGCCACATCGGATGCCCCCACCCATCGCACCGTCGCCCTGCTGGGTGCGATGGGATGCGGCAAGACGACGCTCGCCGAGGCGCTGCTGCACCGGGCCGGTGCGATACCCCGAATGGGCAGTGTCGAGCAGGGAACGACCGTCTGCGACCACGAGCCCGAGGAGATCGCCCGCGGTGCAACGCTCGGGCTCGCCCTCGCCTGGCTGAGCTGGACCGTCGGCGACGCCGAGTACGCCGTCACCCTCATCGACACGCCCGGCCACCCGGACTTCGTGGGAGCCGTGGACGCCGCCCTCGCCGTGGCGGATGTCGCCCTCATCGTCGTCAGCGCGGTCGACGGCGTGACCGGGGGAACGCGCACGGCGTGGGCGAACGCGGGCGCCGCGGGCGTCCCCCGCATCATCGTGGTGACCCAGGAGGACCGTGCCCGCGCGGACTTCCGGCGCACGGTGCAGCAGCTGCGGGAGGCCTTCGGGGCGACGCTCTGGCCCATCGAGCTGCCGATCGGCGAGGAGCACCAGTTCCACGGGGTCGCCGACATCCTGAGCGAACGGGCGCTGGTCTACGACGACGCGGGCCGCAGCCATGACGAGGAGCTGCCGTCGGAGCTGGCGGACGAGGAGCACCGCCTGCATCAGGAGGTCACCGAGGAGATCGTCTCGCACGACGATGCCCAGCTGGAGGCCTACCTCGATGGGACGGAACCGTCCGCGAGCGAGCTGGAGCACACTCTGGGGCATGCTGTCGCCGCCGGCGATGCCGTGCCCATCGTCGTGTGCTCGGCGGTCACCGGGACCGGCGTCGCCCACGTCGCGGATCTGGTCTGCGAGCTCAGCCCGGCCGCCGGTGCGCACGACGGCCGGATCGTCCTCGGCGCCGGCGACGACGGGCGAGGGGGATCCGCGCACAGCGTCTCGCCGGACCCCGCCGGTGAGACTCTCGTCCACGTCTTCCGCACCGTCGCGGATCCGTTCGTCGGCCAGGTCGCCATGTTCAAGGTGCTCTCGGGCATCGTCCGGCCGGGGGACCGGCTGCGGAACACCACCACCGGCGTCGAGGAGCGGATCCCGGCGCTGTTCCGCCTCCGCGGAGGCGAGCACCTGCACGCCGACGCCTTCCGCGCGGGCGAGGTGGGCGCTGTCGCGAAGCTCACCGGCACTCCCGCCGGCTCGCTGCTCTGGTCGCGAGGCCAGGGCAGAGCACGACCTGTTCCGCTTCCCGTCCGCGCGCCCGTCTATGCCACCGCCCTCGAGCCTGTGTCGCAATCCGACGATGCGAAGCTGACCACGGCCCTCGCCCGGCTCGCGGCGGAGGATCCGACCCTCGTCGTCGACCGCACCGGAAGCGCCACCATTCTGCGCGGCCAGGGCGACACGCACGTGGCGGTCGCGGTCGAGCGTCTGGCGCGCGTCCTGGGAGTGCACGTCACCACGGGCAGCGCACCGGTGGCCTACCGCGAGACGATCGCGCGCCCCGCCGAAGCAGAGGGCCGGCTCAAGAAGCAGTCGGGCGGGCACGGCCAGTTCGCGATCGTGCGGCTGCGCGTCTCGCCGCTACCGCCCGGGGGAGGGTTCGCGTTCGTGGACTCCGTGGTCGGCGGGTCAGTGCCACGGGCGTACATCCCCGCCGTCGAGCGCGGCGCCCGCGAGTCCCTCGCCTCCGGAGGACCGCTGGGGCATCCGGTCGTCGACGTGCAGGTCGAGCTGCTCGACGGGAAGGCCCACTCGGTCGACTCGTCCGAGATGGCGTTCCGCACGGCGGCTTCGCTCGGCGTCAAGGCAGCGCTCGCCGAAGCCGGCACGCTGCTCCTCGAGCCGGTCTCCACGGTCACCGTCACCGTGCCCGTGGACCTTCAGGGGCCGGTCCTCTCAGACCTCTCGGGGCGGCGCGGCCACGTGCACGCCAGCGAATCCGCCGCGGACGGCCTGACCCGTGTGATCGCGAGCGTCCCCGATGCGGAGCTCGAGCGGTACGTACTCGACCTCCGCGCACTGACCGGAGGCCAGGCACAGCTGACGATCGAGCCCGACCACTACGAACGGGCGCCGAGCCCCTAGCCCCGACCGCGTGAGTACGATGAGGGGTCATGCCCGAGCGTCCGCCCTTCAGCCCCGTCATCGCGCTGCTCACCGTCTCGAGCGTGTGGGACGCGAAGCTGACCGCGGGCCTGAAGGATCTCGGCCTGACCACCCGCAAGTACGGTCTGCTCGCGCACATCCGGGCGACGCCGGGCATCTCGTTCTCCGAGCTCGCGCGCCGCTCGCAGATCACCGTCCAGACGGCCCACACCGCCGTGCGGGCACTGCAGGACGATGGGCTGGTCGAAGACGCCACCGCCCAGGCCGGCGCGGCATCCGATCTTCGCGCGACCGAGAAAGGACAGGCCGCGCTTGTCGAGGCGGACGCCCGGCTCGCCGAGCTCGACTCGGGGTTCGCAGGGGGCGCACCCGCCCTGACCGCGGCGCTCCAGGGCCTGCACGAAGAGCCGTTCGGCGAGCAGGCGTGAGCGAAACCCGCCTGCGGGCGACCCGGCCGAGTCCGCGGCCGAGACGGCCACTCGACCGTGACCGGCTCGCCGCGACCCTCATGCTGGTCGGCGCCGCCATCGCGATGGTCTGGGCCAATTCCCCGTGGGGCACCGGGTACGAGGAGTTCTGGTCGCTTCCGATCGCCTTCTCGGCCGGCGACCTCAGCGTCTCGTTCCCGCTTCACGCTGTCGTGAACGAGGGCCTCATGACCCTGTTCTTCTTCCTCGTGGGGCTCGAGGTCAAGCGCGAGCTCACGATCGGCGAGCTGACCGACCGCTCGCGCGCGGTCGTCCCCATGGCGGCCGCGCTGGCAGGCCTCATCATCCCTGCGCTCATCTTCGTGCTCTTCAACCTCACGAGCGGCGAAGCGGATGCGTGGGGCGTCGTCATCTCGACCGACACCGCCTTCCTGCTCGGCGCCCTCGCCCTCATCGGCCCGAAGTACCCGTCCCGCCTGCGGATCTTCCTGCTGACGCTCGCCGTCGTCGACGACATCGGCGCCCTCCTCGCCATCGGCGTCTTCTACAACGCCGGGATCGACCCGGTGCCGTTCATCGCGGCGATCGTGATCATGGCCCTGCTCGCGGCGGTGCGCTTCCTGCCCGCCGGGCGGGGCATCGCCTACGTCGGTCTCGGCGCCGCGCTGTGGGTGGCGGTGCTGCTGTCGGGCATCCATCCCACCCTCGCGGGTGTCGCCGTCGCCCTTCTCATCCCCGTGTTCCCGCCGCGGAGAGGCGATGTCGAGCGCACCGCCACGCTCACGCAGGCCTTCCGAGAGTCGCCCAACCCGGCGTACGCCGCCGCCGTCACCCGGAGCCTCCGCGATTCGCTGTCGATCAATGAACGAGTGGATGCCGCCTGGCGGCCGTACATCTCGTTCGGCGTGCTCCCGATCTTCGCCTTCGCCAACGCCGGCGTGCGCCTCGATGCCGAGACGGTCCGGGATGCCGTCACCTCCCCGGTCGCGTGGGGCATCGTCGTGGCGCTGATGGTGGGCAAGTTCGTCGGCATCACCGGAGCGACGGCTCTCGTGCGCGCGCTGGGCCGAGGGCAGCTGGCGCCCGGGCTCGGGCTCAACCGCATCGCGGGCGGCGGTGCGCTCTCGGGCATCGGGTTCACCATCTCGCTCTTCCTCGTGCCCATCGCGATCTCGGACCCCGAGACGCAGAACATCGCGCGTGTCGCGGTGCTGACAGCATCCGTCCTCGCGTTCTTCGCAGGCTGGGGCATGCTCGTCGTCGGCGACCGGGTGTGGCCGCCGCGCCCGGTCGGTGCGATGCTCGCGCGTCCGTTCGACGCTCCCCGCGACCATTTCCGGGGGAGTGCGGCGGCCCCTCACGAGATCGTGGAGTACGGCGACTTCGAGTGCCCGTTCTGCAGCCGTGCGACCGGCTCGATCGATGCGGTGCTCGAGCACTTCGGAGAATCGACGGTGCGGTGGGTGTGGCGGCATCTGCCGCTCGACGGGCCGCACCCCCACGCGCAGGAGGCGGCCCAGGCGGCGGAGGCGGCCGCGCTGCAGGGCCGGTTCATCGACATGGCGCAGGTGCTCTTCGCCAACCAGGATCGGCTCGAGGCAGCGGACCTCTGCATGTACGCGGCCGACCTGGGGCTCGACCCTGAGCGGTTCATGGAGGACTTCCAATCCCCTCGCGTGCTGCGCCGCATCCACGACGATCGCCTGGATGCCGAGCTCATGGACCTCGCCAGCACCCCGACCTTCTTCGTCAACGGAAGGCGGCACGTCGGACCGTACGACTCCGCCAGCCTCATCCGGGCGCTCGAGAAGACAGCATCCGCCCGCGAGGGGCTCTCGTAGAAGACCACCCGTCGCCCGGGAATATCCGTTTCGGCGGATCCGTTGACCTTGATACGGCTCGACTCAACTTTGTCGGGACACTGATCGAGAATCACGGAGACCACGGGAATGCCCGAAGACTTCACCCCTTTCACCGGTGACGGAGACGCCGCCGGCTCGTTCGACGAGTTCATCGCACGGTACCTCGCCGGTGAGCGCGCTCGCGCGGAGCGGTCGATAGACCTCACCCGGTTCCTGAGCGCGCGAACGCAGGACGTGCTGCAGCGCGCCGGGCGCTTCGCCCTCGGACGCGGGCAGCACGAGCTGGATGCCCTGCATCTGCTGCACGTGCTGGTCGAGCAGGAGCCGGTGCGCGATGCTGTGCGCCGCATCGGCGCGGACCCCGGCGCGATCGCTCAGGCAGCGGAGCAGCGGCTTCCGTCCGCGTCGGCCGCGGCCGAGGCTGAAGGCGCTGTGGTGACGGCATCCGTCACCCGCGCGCTCTTCCACTCCTTCCAGGTCGCCCGCTCATCGGGCTCGACCTACATCGACCCCGAGCACCTGTTCTTCGCGATCGTGCTGTCGCAGGACACTCCGGCGGGCAAGATCCTCGCCGACGCCGGCGTGACGGCGGAGGCCCTCACCGGTGCCGTGCGCGAAACGGTGACCCCCGGCGCCGCACCGACCTCCGACGACGGGCAGGCCGAGGCGCAGACCCCGATGCTCGACACCTTCGGCACCGACCTCACCGCTCTTGCCGCGGACGGACGGCTCGACCCGGTCATCGGCCGCAGTGACGAGATCGAGCAGACGATCGAGATCCTGAGTCGCCGCACCAAGAACAACCCTGTGCTGGTCGGCGAGGCGGGTGTCGGCAAGACCGCGATCGTCGAGGGGCTCGCCCAGGCGATCGCCGCCGGTGCCGTCCCCGAGCAGCTGCTCGGCAAGCGCGTCGTGTCGCTCGACCTCGCGGCCATGCTCGCGGGCACCCGGTATCGCGGCGACTTCGAAGAGCGCCTCACCAAGACGATCGACGAGGTCGCCGCGCTCGAGGGCAGCATGATCCTCTTCATCGACGAGGTGCACACCGTCGTCGGCGCCGGCGGAGGCGGCGAGGGCGCGATGGATGCCGGAAACATCCTGAAGCCCCGCCTGGCGCGCGGCGATCTGCACCTGGTGGGTGCGACCACGCTCAAGGAGTACCGCACGATCGAGAAGGACCCGGCGCTCGAGCGCCGCTTCCAGCCGGTCAAGGTGGGCGAGCCCTCGATCGAGGACTCCGTCCTGATCCTGCACGGGCTCAAGTCCGCCTACGAGGAGCACCACGGACTGGAATACACGGATGCCGCGCTTCGCGCCGCGGTGGAGCTCAGCGACCGGTACCTGACGGAGCGGGTGCTGCCCGACAAGGCGATCGACCTCATCGACCAGGCGGGCGCGCGGCTGCGGCTCAAGCTCGGCGCACTCGTGGACGTCACGGCGCTCGTCGAGCGGCTGGCGACCCTCGAAGCCGACAAGAACGCCGCCGTCTCGGCCGAGCACTACGAGGAGGCCTCGCGGATCCGCGATCAGATCGCGGAGGTGCAGGCGAAGCTCGATGAGGCGACGCGCGGCGGAACCGCCGGCCCGTCCCCGATCGTGGACGAAGCCGAGATCGCCGCCGTGATCAGCCGTGCCACCGGCATCCCTGTCAACCGCCTCACCGAGACCGAGCGCGAGCGCCTCGCCTCGCTGGAGGACGAGCTGCATGCCCGGGTCATCGGACAGGACGACGCGGTGACCGCTGTCGCGAAAGCCGTGCGCCGCAACCGCACCGGCATGGGCGACGCCCACCGGCCCGTCGGATCGTTCCTGTTCCTCGGCCCCACGGGCGTCGGCAAGACCGAGCTCGCCAAGGCCCTGGCCCAGTCGCTGTTCGATGACGGCGACGTCATCCGGTTCGACATGAGCGAGTTCGGCGAGCGGCACACCGTGTCACGTCTCGTCGGTGCTCCTCCCGGATACGTCGGGTACGACGAAGCGGGACAGCTGACCGAGCGCGTCCGCCGGAACCCCTACGCCGTGGTGCTCTTCGACGAGATCGAGAAGGCCCACCCCGACGTCTTCAACCTGCTGCTGCAGGTGCTGGACGACGGGCGCCTCACGGATGGCCAGGGTCGGACGGTGGACTTCCGCAACACGGTCATCATCATGACCTCGAACCTCGGAAGCGAGTTCCTCGCGTCGCGTTCGGGTGCCATCGGCTTCCTCGCCGACGGCGGCGGGGCGACGGGCTTCGGCAGCGAGAAGGACCTTCGAGACCGCGTGTTCGGCAAGCTGCGCGAGGCGATGCGTCCCGAGTTCCTCAACCGGATCGACGAGATCGTGCTCTTCCGCAAGCTGGAGAAGGCGCAGCTGCGCGAGATCGTTCGCCTCGTTCTCGACCAGACGGCCGCGCGGCTGGCGAAGCGCGAGGTCTCGATCGACGTGACGGATGCCGCGACGGACTGGCTCGCCGAGCACGGGTACGAGCCCGAGTACGGAGCGCGGCCGCTGCGCCGCCTGGTGCAGCGGGAGGTCGACGACCGCATCGCCGAGCTCTTCGTCGACGGCCGCCTGGCCGACGGGGGAGTCGTCACGGTGGATGCCGCCGGCGACGAGCTGCTCGTCCGGTCCGAGGCGTTCGCAACCGCCGCGTAACCCCGCCGCCTCGGACGCGAGCCGATACATCCGGCGCGAGCCGATACGGAGCATCCGTATCGGCTCGCGTCATTCGTATCGGCTCGCGATCGTAGGGTTCGGACGGGGGTCAGGCGTGCAGCATCCGCTTCAGAGTGCGGGCGTTGCGCACGGCATTGCCGCCTCCGTCGTTGTTGAAGTACGCGTAGGCGTGGTGGCCTGAGCGCTCCCATTCCCGGATCCGCTCAGCCCACCACGCCATGTCGGCGTCGGAGTACGAGCCGCCGTAGAGGTGGTCCGCGTCGGGCCCGTGCAGCCGCACGTAAACGAGGTCGGCCGTCGCCCGCAGGATGCACGGCAGCTTCGCCCCGCTCATGACGCAGTACGCCGCCCCGTGACGCTCGAGGAGTGCGAAGACCTCGTCGTGTGTCCACGACGGATGCCGGAACTCCACGACCGGACGTGTCCAGCCCGGCAGGGCGCCGAGGAACCAGTCCAGGCGGTCGTCGTCCCGCTCCATCGACGGGGGAAGCTGCACGATGAGCGGGCCGCGGCGCTCGCGCAGGGCATGGAGTCCTCGCGTCATGCGTTCGATCCACTCCTCGGGCTGGTGCAGCTTGCGGGCATGGGTGAGGCCGCGCGGCGCCTTGACGGTCATCTCGAAGCCCTCGGGCAGGCGCTGCCGCCATGAGGCGAAGCGCGAATCGGGTGGCCATCGGTAGAAGCTCGCGTTGAGCTCGACGGTGTCGAACTCGCGCTGATAGATGTCGAGCCACTGGCCTTGGGGTGCGCTCGCGTAGAGCGTGCCCCGCCAGTGCGTGTAGCTCCAGCCGGACGTTCCGATGCGGACCATGCCGCTATCGTGCGGGCGCCGGTCGCGCGGTCGTAAGGGCTTGCCTGGGCGCCCGAGTGGGGCTAGCTGCCGGATCCGCCCACCGGAGGGCGACCGCAGACGTCCGGGCCGAAGCCCCGGCCTGCTCCAGGCGGAACGGGAGCGGCCGGCGCTCTGCGGCCGTTCGTCACTTCGTCTTGAAGAGCGCCGTCAGCTGCGATCCGTCAGCCGTGGTCAGCGTCACGCGGTAGCACTGGCCCGCGGTCTTGGGCGTCTGCCAGTTCTGGACCCACTGCTTGCCCGTGTCGTCGTACCGGAGCGATGTGCCGCCGGTCGTCAGGAACAGGTCGTCGCTCGCCATCGCACCCGACGCGCATGTGATGGTGCTCGCGACGAACTTCGCCTTCAGCATCGTGGTGCTCGTGATCTCGGTCGCGCCTGCGAACGCGTTGAACTTCAGCGGAACGGTCGAGCCGCCCTTCACGATGTTCTGGACCTCGTTGCCGTTCACGATCATGTCGACCGGCTTGTAGAAGCCCTGGAGCGACCACTTCGCGATCTGGAAGGCAGCCGATCCCTCGTTCGGTGCGTGGTTCGCATCACCGGGGAAGGTGGCCGTGGCGGTCGCCGGACCCACGGCGACGTTGTCCGCGTAGGCGAGAGGCGCGACCGACCGGTCGAGCATCGGGCCCGTCACGCGGGCCGTGCACGGCTCGAGGGCGAAACCTGTGAACACGACCGAGGCCGGGCAGGTCACTGTGACGGTGGACGGCGCCTTGTCGATGGTGAAGGTGCGGGCCGCCGTGCTGCCCTCGTGGTTGGCGTCGCCGGGGTAGCCGGCAGCCGCGTGTGCGATCCCGGCGTCCGTGTTGTTCGAGTACGTCACCTCGACAGGCAGGTCGTCGAGGCCCGCTCCGGACGCTGTCGCGGTGCACGCCGCCAGCGGGTTGCCCGTATAGGTCACCGCGGCGCACTCGAGCAGGACGGACGTTGCAGCCCTGTCGATGTGGAAGCCGCCGATCCCGCTGCTTCCGACGTGGTTCGCGTCCCCATCCCACGAGGCCGAGGAAGTCGCGTCGCCCGCATCCGTGTTGTTCTCGTACGCGACATCGACAGTGAAGTCGTCAAGGCCCGGTGACGAGACTGTCGCGGTGCACGGTGTCAGTGGCCGGCCGGTGTAGACGACGGGAGAGTCGCACTTCACGAGGAGGGAGGACGACGCCTGGTCGATGTGGAAGCCGCCGTTCGCGGTGCTTCCGACGTGGTTGTCGTCGCCGGTCCACGTGGCCGACGCCGCCGCGTCGCCGGCGTCCGTGTTGTCGCTGTAGGACGCGTCGAGCGGGAAGTCGGGGAGCCCGACGGTCGAGACGGTCGCGGTGCACGGGGTGTGCGCCAGGCCTGTGTAGACGACCCTCGTCGGACACTCGAGCCTGATCGACGACGAGGCCTTCTCCACCACGAACGTGCCTTCGGCACTGCTGGACTCATGGTTGGCGTCACCTGGGTAGCTCGCCGCCACGTGGGCCGTTCCCGCGTTCAGGTTGCCGGTGTAGGCGGGGGTGGGGTTCGCCGACAGAGCGCCGGCACCGGTCGTCGTGGCGGTGCACGGCGTCTGGGCGGATCCGCTGTAGGGGACGGACGCGGGGCAGACCAGCTTCGTCGTGGACGGCGCCTTCGTGATCTCGAAGGGCGTGGACGCCTCGCTGGGCTTGTGGTCGCCGTCACCGGGGTAGGAGGCCGACGCATGCGCCGTTCCGGCGTTGGTGTTGTCGCTGTACGTGACTTCCAGCTCTTGCGAGAGTCCTCCGACGCCTGCGACCGTCGCCGTGCACGTCTGGTGCGGCTCGCCGTCATAGACAGCGGACGCGCACTGAAGCGAGATCGACGACGCAGCCTGGCCGATGGCGATCTGGGCTGTCCCCGATTGCGAGGCGTAGTTCTGGTACTGGAAAGCCCATGCGGCCTGGCCGCCCGGAACGGCGGTGAAAGCGGCTCCGAGGTCCAGTCCCGCGCTGAGGTCGGCACCGCCGAGACCGGTGCACACACCGCCTGCTCCATGGGCGACGCCGTCGTATTCACCCGCGAAGCCCCTGACAGAGCACTGGGCGGTCGCCGGAGAGATGGCGAAACCCGCCTGGCCGGTCGAGCCGACGTGGTTGGCGTCACCCGCGAAGGTCGCGATCGCGGTCGCCGTTCCGGCATTCGTGTTCTCGGTGTGCGTCACGGCGACGGCCTGGGACAGCCCGCCCACCCCGATCGTCTGAGCCGTGCAGGGTGTCTGCGCCGAACCCGTGTACGGCACGGACCCGGGGCAGGTGACGGTCGTCGATGACGGCGCCCTGGTGATGGAGAAGCTGGCACTGTTGCTCGAGGCGTTATGGGTCGCGTCGCCGGGGTACGACGCCGAGGCCGTCACGGTGCCCGCGTCGATGTTGTCCGAGTACGTGACGGGAAGCGATTGCGAGAGGTTCGCCCCCTGGACGCTCGCCGTGCACGGTGTCCGTGCGGCTCCGGTGAAGACCACCGACGAGGTGCACGTTACCGTCGTGGCGGTGTCGGTCTTGACGGGCGCGCAGCTGCCGACACTCCAGGACACCGGCAGAGTGATGGACTGCGTCAGGCCTGCCGTCCCGTTGGCCTTCGTCTCGACGGCGGTCAGGGTCACCTGACCACCCACGGGGCTTGCGGCTACCGGCGTCAGCGTGACGAGAACGTCCACGGACGGCGATCGCGTGTTGTTCGGGACGGTGTTCCAGTTGCCGGGAAGGGTTATCGCCGCACTTACCCGTGAGGCGTTGAGCACGCCGGTGGCGGGTGAACCGCTGATCGTGATGGTGCTTCCGGCCTGGAAGACGTTGCCGTTGCCGGCATGCCGGATCTGGACCTGAAGCTCCCGTGTCGCGGTTGTTCCGCAGGGTACGAGGTTGAAGTCGATCGTCGGGTTGTTGGCGACGACCACGACATCGCCTCGGACTTCGATGGTGTCCGCCGCGTAAGCCGAACCGCCCACGCCGACAAGTAGGGCCGTGGCGATGACGGCGACGAAAGACAGCAGAGCAGGACGAAGCTTCATTGTTTCCCCAGGGACGCTCGGGTAGAGGTGCCGAGGCCAACCCCACACTGCGGCCTCGGCGAGCACACGCTAACTGGCACACTCCCCGTTTGCCGAGCGGATTCTCAAAATGACCGGGAAATCGGCGCTCACGCGTCCTTCCCTTCGTATTCCGGCTATCGGTGTGCCGGTGTGACTGTCCGAGGAGAGTGGGAGAATTCCAGGATGCTGCTCGCCGAACTGGTCGAGACCGTCGACGCGGTTGCGGCCACCCGTTCGAGGCTCGCGAAGGTCGATGCCCTCGCCCGTGCGCTCGCGCGACTCGAAGCCCATGAGATCACTCCGGCGGTCGGATTCCTGACGGCCAGTCCCCGGCAGGGAAGGATCGGTGTCGGATGGCGCACCTTGGGCGCGCTGGATGCCCGGCACGCCGACCAGCCGACACTTACGGTGGGCGACCTCGACCAGGCGCTCGCGGTCATCGCCGCCGCATCCGGTGCGGGTTCCGTCGACGCGCGGACCACGGTCCTTACCGGCCTGGCCCAACGCGCCACCGCCGCGGAATGGGACTTCGTGCGCCGCGTGATCCTCGGAGAGCTGCGCACCGGCGCGCTGGAGGGCGTCCTCCTGGACGCGATCGCACGGGCCGCCGACCGGCCGCCGGACTCGGTCCGTCGCGCGGCGATGCTCTCGGGCGACCTGGGCGAGACCGCGCTGCTCGCGCTCACGGGAAGCGCTGCCGAACTCGAAGAGGTGGGCCTCGTCGTCGGACGGGGGGTCATGCCGATGCTGGCGTCCACGGCGCCGTCGGCGGCTGAAGCGGTCGCGGCGCTGGGCGAGGCATCTGTCGAATACAAGCTCGACGGCGCCCGCATCCAGGTGCACCGGCAGGGCGACGACGTGCGGATCTTCACCCGCAGCCTCGCTGAGATCACGCATCGGCTGCCCGAGGTCGTCGAGGTGGTCCGGAGCATGCCGGTGACCGCGGTCATCCTCGACGGCGAGACGCTGGCGCTCGACGAGAACGACGCGCCCCGACCGTTTCAAGACACGATGGCGCGCTTCGGTGCGGAAGGGGAGCGCGAGACCGTCCTGCACCCGTGGTTCTTCGACGTGCTGCACGTCGACGGACGCGATCTCATCGATGAGCCGCTGCGGGTGCGGCGGGACGAGCTCGGACGAATCGCTCCGGCCTACCGCATTCCGGGCGAGGTGACCTCCGATCCGGCCGTGGCCGAGCGCGTGGCGTCCGACGCCCTCGCCGCGGGCCAGGAGGGAGTGGTGGTGAAGGGGATCGAGTCGCTCTACGCCGCCGGGCGACGGGGGGCGAGCTGGATCAAGGTCAAGCCGGTGCACACCTTCGACCTCGTCGTGCTCGCCGCGGAGTGGGGCTATGGGCGTCGGCAGGGCTGGCTGTCGAACCTGCATCTCGGCGCTCGCGACGAGACGGGCGAGTTCGGCGGCGGGTGGGTCATGGTCGGCAAGACCTTCAAGGGCCTCACCGACGCCCTCCTCACCTGGCAGACCGAGCGCTTCCGAGAGCTGGCCGTGCGCGAGACGCCCGGCACCGTCTGGCTGCCCCCCGAGATCGTGGTCGAGATCGGGATCGACGGCGTGCAGCGGTCGACGCGCTATCCGGGCGGTCTTGCCCTGCGGTTCGCACGGGTCAAGCGGTATCGCGACGACAAACGGCCTGCCGAAGCCGACACCATTCAGACGCTCCGCGCGATGCTGCGGGGGTGAGTCCGCGCTCCGCTATCCCGCGTCGCTGCGCGCCTCGGTCGGCTCCGCCTCACGCTCGGCGATCTGGACGGGCGGAATGAAGGCGCAGGCGACGAGCATGAGCAGCGCCGCACCCACGACCCCGACGAAGACGGCGATCGTTCCGGACTGGATGGCATCCGGCACCGCGGGGCCGCCGTTGGCGGCGATGAGGGTGTTCGCGATCGCGCCGAAGAGGGCGACGCCCACCGCACTGCCGATCGACCGCGCGAGCATGTTCGTGCCCGAGACGACCCCCCGGCGGCGCATCTCCACCGAGGATTGGGCGGCGATGAGGGCGGGAGCGGCGACGAGCCCGAGCCCGAGGCCGACGACGAAGCATCCGAGCGCCGTGAGGGGAATCGACGGAGACAGGGCGAACACGACGAGCATGCCGGCGCCGACGATCGCCAGCACGCTGCCGATCAGGGTCGTCGCCCGGAAGCCGATCCGCAGGTAGAAGCGGCCGGCGACGGCGGCTGAGATGGGCCAGCCGAGCGTCAGGGCGGCGACGGCCAAGCCCGCGGCGAGCGGAACGGCACCCGTTGTGGACTGCAGGAAGGTCGGCACGAAAGAGACGAGGCCGATGAGCACGACACCCACGAGCAGTCCGACGACCGAGGTCGTCACCACGATGCGGGTCGAGAAGACCCACGGCGCGAGGATCGGGTCTTCGGCGCGGCGCTCGACGAGGGCGAAGACGACGAGAAGCACGGCGCCGAGGCCGAACGCCGTGACGCTCTGCCACGAGCCCCATGCCCACGCGTTCCCGCCCTCGAGGAGTGCGAGGACGAGGAGCACCAGTGCCGCCGTCAGCAGGACGGCGCCCGCGTAGTCGATGCGGCGG
Source organism: Microbacterium sp. P5_B6 (assembly GCF_056400345.1). NCBI lineage: Bacteria > Bacillati > Actinomycetota > Actinomycetes > Micrococcales > Microbacteriaceae > Microbacterium > Microbacterium sp. P5_B6. The sequence continues at coordinate 95,665 of NZ_JBFULL010000002.1, forward strand.
CGGTGGCGCTCGAACGGCTGGCGGTAGTTGCGCCACAGCATCCACAGGGCGAGCAGGCACAGCGGGACGTTGATCCAGAAGATCCACCGCCACGAGAGGAACTGCGAGAAGAGACCGCCGATGGTGGGCCCTGCGACGGACGCGATCGCCCAGACGCTCGCGAGGTAGCCCTGCGTCTTCGCCCGCTCGCGCACGGTGTAGATGTCGCCGGCGACGGTCATGGTCGTCGGCATGATGGCACCGGCGCCGAGGCCCTGCACCGCACGGAACGCGATGAGCGCACCCATGCTCCACGCGGATGCGCACAGCACCGAGCCCACGAGGAACAGCACGATGCCGGCGTACAGGACCGGGCGCCGCCCGATCGTGTCGCTGAGTTTCGCGAACACCGGCACGGACGCGGCCTGCGCGAGCGTGTACACCGAGAAGAGCCACGGGAACGATTCGAACCCGCCGAACTCCTCGACGATCGTCGGCACCGCAGTGGCGAGGACGGTCGCATCGATCGCGATGAGGAATGTCGACAGCATCAGGGCGAGGAGGATCGGTCCGCGCTCCGAGCGCAGCCCTACGCCGTCCGCCATCCGCTCACCTCGCCCGGGACTCGACCCCCACCGACTCGACCAGCCAACCACAGTGGCAAGGGGTGAGGGCCGCCGGCGAGCAGGTGAGGAAAGTCAGGGGCTTCGGGCATGTCGGCGACCTGCGCGTCGATCTGCCACACATGCTGACAGCATCCGGAACCGTCCTGACCGCGCACGACCACTCGAACCAGGAGCCCGCATGACCCTCGCCGACTTCCCCCGTCATCCGCTGACCTTCGGTCCGAGCCCGATCCACCCCCTCGATCGCCTGACCGCACACCTCGGCGGCGCGCGCATCTGGGCCAAGCGCGAGGACGTCTCGAGCGGCCTCGCCTTCGGCGGCAACAAGGTGCGCAAGCTCGAGTACCTCGTCCCCGAGGCGCTGGCCGAGGGCGCCGACACGCTGGTATCGATCGGCGGCGTGCAGTCCAACCACACCCGCCAGGTCGCCGCGGTCGCGGCGCACCTCGGCCTCAAGGCCGTGCTCGTGCAGGAGCACTGGGTGAACTGGCCGGACGCCGTGAACGACCGCGTCGGCAACATCCTGCTCTCGAGGGTCATGGGCGCCGACGTCAGGCTGTCACCGGCAGGCTTCGGCATCGGATTCAAAGACTCCTGGAAGGACGCCATCGCCGAGGTCGAGGCATCCGGCGGCCGCCCCTATGCCATCCCGGCCGGCGCGAGCGATCACCGCCTCGGCGGACTCGGCTTCGCCAACTGGGCGCACGAGGTGAAGGCGCAGGAGGAGCAGCTCGGAGTCTTCTTCGACACGATCGTCGTCTGCACGGTCACGGGCTCGACCCACGCGGGCATGATCGCAGGCTTCGCCGACCTCCTCGAGAACTTCGGCGACCGCCCCCGCCGCGTGATCGGGATCGACGCCTCAGCGACCATCGACACCACCCGTGACCAGGTCGCCCGCATCGCCCGCCGCACCGCCGACCTCATCGGCGTCGGCCGCGACCTTCGCGACGACGAGATCACCGTGCTCGAGGGCTGGGCGGGCGACGAGTACGGCATCCCGGTGCAATCGACTGACGAGGCGATCTACCTCACCGGCCGCCTCGAGGGCGTCATCCTCGACCCCGTCTACGAGGGCAAGTCGATGGCGGGACTCATCGACCTTGTGGCCTCGGGCGACATCGCGAAGGAGTCCACCGTGCTCTACGCGCACCTCGGCGGTCAGCCGGCGATCAACGCCTACAGCGGCCGGTATCACTGACCAGGTCGGGCGGCAACGACTTCATCGGGACGCGATCGTCCGGTTTGATGAGGAGCATGCGCACAACACTGCGATGGCTTCTCGCCGGGGCGATGGTCTTCGCCGGAGTCAGCCACCTGTTCTGGGGTCGCCGCGAGTTCCAGAAGCAGGTGCCCGGCTGGGCGACCGAGGTCGTTCCGATCGACAGGGACGGCATCGTCGTGGCGTCGGGGGTGGTGGAGGTCATGCTCGGCGCGGCCCTCGTAGCGCTTCCGAAGGAGCGTCGGCGCGTCGGCGCGATCCTCGCCGCGTTCTTCGTCGCGGTGTTCCCCGGCAACATCGATCAGTGGCTGGCGCGCCGAAATGGATTCGGGCTCGACACCGACGCCAAGCGACTGGTTCGGCTGTTCTTCCAGCCCGCCCTCGTGGCCGCGGCGCTCTGGTCGACGCGCGACTGAACGGCGGCGGCACCCGTCGGGTCAGTCGGCGTAGCCCAGCTGCGCGTCCTCCGGGCGGCACTCATCACCGATCCGGATGCCCTCCGCGAGGATGCCGTCGCTGCGGAGTCGCCCAAGATCGTCCACCGCGCGGCGCCGCAGCTCCCACGGGTCGATCGTGTTGACGTGAATCTTGGTGCCACCCTCGAATCCCGCAGGGTTGGAGATCCGCCACTTGAGCACGATCCTCCAGGGCATCGGCCAGGGCGCTCCAGGCGGCCGGTAGTGCCACTCCTCGTTGGTGGGAACGTGCACCCCCGTGGCGGCGTGCAGCGCGTGCACGAGATCCGAGACCGCCCGAACCTCGGCGGCGGAATGCTCCTGGGGAAGGTTCGCCCCCGACCTCGAGTACACCTCGAAGGCCGGGTAGCGGTGCCCCACCCCCGCGAAGGCGACGGCGCCTTCGTTCGCGGCGACGATGAGGCCCTTCTCCACGGCGAGGTCGGCGATCGCATGCTGGTACAGATGACGGTCGGACGCGAGGAGGCGCAGCTCGTGGTCGACCTGCGGGCCGTGCTCATCGACGGCGACGAGCTGCTTGTGCAGGTGCTCGAATGACGCGCCGGCGGCGCGGAGCCAGTTCTGGAAGACCGCGACGTAGGCGGCGTGCGGCTGCGCCTTCGCGATCTCTTCGAGGGAACGCACCGTGAACGCGAAGTACTCGGCATGCTCGCGGGGCGTCAGGACCCCGGACGACACGAGCTGATCGTCCGTCTCGGCGCCGTCGATGACGTGCCGGCGCGCGACCACCACGTCGTGCGAGCCGCCGACCAGGTCCAGCGCCGCCTCTTCCACGCTCTGACGGACTCCGGATGCCGTCATCCGGATCTCTGCGAGCCGTTCGATGTGCTCGCGCCCCGCCGGATCCTGGAGGTAGTCCCGGGCCCACGCGACGACCGTGCCGGGCTGGCGGAAGCCGTGGTTCTCACGCCAGTACTCGGCCGACACGATCTCGAAGAGATTGCCGAAGCGGCGGAACTGGGCTGTCGTATCGAACAGCTCCGAGGCCGGGACCCGGCGGAGCTCCATGAAGTCCGGGCCGACGAGCCGCGCCTTCTCGGGCGTGGCCTCGAGATAGCGGCCCTCGCAGAAGGCGCAGAGGCGCTTCTCATCGCCGGGCACGAGCACCCGCACTTCGTCGCGTGGGGCGGCGAGCGGCCGATTCGCCCGTCCGGGCACCGTCCACACCCTCGTGCCGGTCAGGGGACCGATCTGCTTGACGGTCCCGTCCGGCAGGCGGGTCAGTGGTGTCTTCCCGGACGCGGCGTCGCTCACGTCACAATGGTGCCATGCGCATCGTGGTGCTCACGGGAGCCGGCATCTCGGCGGAGAGCGGCGTGCCCACATTCCGTGACGCGGGGGGCCTCTGGGAAGGACATCGCGTCGAGGACGTCGCGACCCCGGAGGGCTTCGAGGCGGACCCTGACCTGGTGCTGCGCTTCTACGACGAGCGGCGACGGGCCGCGGCATCCGTCGAGCCGAATGCGGCGCACCGCGCGCTGGCCCGGCTGGAGGGCGCGGTCGGCGGCGAGCTCCTGGTCGTGACGCAGAACGTCGACGACCTGCACGAGCGCGCGGGCAGCCGCCACCTCATCCACATGCACGGCGAGCTGCGGCGGGCGCTGTGCACCGCGTGCGGCGCGCGGCCGGCGTGGACCGGCGGCCTCATCGACCGCCCACCCTGTCCTTCGTGCGGAGAGCGGATGCTGCGCCCCGACGTCGTGTGGTTCGGCGAGCTTCCCTACGACCTCGACCGCATAGAGCAGGCGGTCGTCGCGTGCGACGTGTTCGTCTCGATCGGAACGTCCGGGGCCGTGTACCCAGCCGCCGGCTATGTGGCGCTCGCGGCGGCCTTCGGGGCGCGCACCGTCGAGCTCAACCTCGTGCCGAGCGAGGGGATCGTGCCGTTCGATGAGGTGCGCGCCGGCCGCGCCACCGAGATCGTGCCTGCCTGGGTCGACGAGATCCTCACCGGCTGACAGCACAGGGCCGCCCGGCCCGGAAGGACGAGGCGGCCCGTGAGACGCGAGGATCAGGCCCGGGCGGCGACCTCGTCAGCAGCGAGCTTCTCTTCATCGAGCCGGTCGAGGTCGTGCAGCGACGAGCCCTTCGTCTCGCGCAGCGAGATGACCGCGATGAGGGTGATGCCCGCTGCGATGGCGAGGTAGATCGCGACCGGGATGTACGAGCCGTAGGTCGCCAGCAGCGCCGTGGCGATGATGGGCGCGAGCGACCCTGCGACGATCGACGTCACCTGGTAGCCCAGGGAGACCCCCGAGTAGCGCATGCGGGTCGGGAACATCTCGGACATGATGGCCGGCTGCGGCGCATACATGAATGCGTGGATGAACAGGCCGAGCGAGATGGCGGCGACGATGGTCAGCGGGTTCTTCGTATCGAACATCGGGAAGGCGACGAAGCCCCAGCCGGCGGCGAGCACGGTGCCGATCGCGTAGACGGGCTTGCGGCCGATCCGGTCGGTCAGGCCTCCGATGAGCGGGATGACGATCGCGTGGACGATGTGCGCGATGGCGACGAGCCCCAGGATCTCTGCCGTGTTCACCTCGAGCTTGACGGCGAGATACGTGATCGAGAACGTCACGACGAGGTAGTACATGATGTTCTCGGCGAAGCGCAGACCCATCGCGGTGAGCACGCCGCGGGGGTAGCGGCGGACGACCTCGAAGACGCCGTAGCGAAGCCGCTTCGACTCCTCGACCTCCTTCTGCACCTGGAGGAAGATCGGCGCGTCGGTGACGCGGGTGCGGACGTAGTAGCCGATGGCGACGATCACGACCGACAGCCAGAATCCGATGCGCCACCCCCACGCGAGGAACTGCTCCTCGGTGAGCGTGCGGCTGAGAATGAGGAGCACGACGGTCGCTGTCAGGTTGCCGAGCGGAACGGCCGCCTGCGGCCAGGATGCCCAGAATCCCCTGGTCTTCTCGGGGGAGTGCTCCGAGACGAGGAGGATCGCGCCGCCCCACTCGCCGCCGACCGCGAATCCCTGCGCGAAGCGCAGAGCAACGAGCAGCGCGGGCGCCCAGTAGCCGATCGCGTCGAAGGTGGGCAGGCATCCCATCAGGAAGGTCGCGACACCGACGAGGATGATCGCCAGCTGAAGCAGCCGCTTGCGTCCGTATTTGTCGCCGAAGTGACCGAAGACGATGCCGCCGAGCGGGCGCGCGATGAATCCGACGGCGTACGTGACGAACGCCGCGATGATCGGGGCGTACGGGTCTTCCGACGGCGGGAACATGATCTTGTTGAAGACGAGGGTTGCCGCCGTCGCGTAGAGGAAGAACTCGTACCATTCGACGACGGTGCCCGCCATCGATGCGGCGACGACTCGTCTCAGGCTGGACTGCTGCACCGGTGGCTCGGTGGTCTTGGTGGATGCCATGCGCTGGATACCTCCTTGTAAAGCGCGGACGCGGCCGGGGGATGCCGTCTGCCGACAATACCTGACGGAGGATTCAGGTTTCAACCCATTGATGGTCGCGAAGCGATGCGGCATCATGCCTGCGGCAGTGCGAGCCTGGTGCAGGCCGCGAAGCACGACGCGCACCGGCGATCCGGAGGGAAGCACGACGGGCCCCGTGTCGTAGCATCAGAGCGCCATGAACGCCGCCGCCGCCGTCGCCGAACTCCTCTCCGCGCTTCCCGAGGGGACGGTCGACCTCGATCTCGCGACGCGGGAGCGCTGCAGCCATGATGACGCGGAGTGGGCCGAGTTCGGCATCCCCTCGGCTGTCGTGTTCGCGACATCGACTGAGGATGTCGCCGCGACCGTTCGCATCGCCGCCGAGCACGGCGTCCCCGTGGTTCCGCGGGGAGCCGGCACGGGCCTCTCGGGCGGTGCGAACGCCAGCGAGGGCTGCGTCGTGCTCTCGCTCGAGCGGATGACGGCGGTGCTGCGCGTCGACGTCGATGAGCGGTATGCGGTCGTGCAGGCCGGCGTGCTCAATGACGACCTGCGCCGTCACGTCGCCGAGGTCGGCCTCTGGTACCCGCCCGACCCGGCGAGCCAGGCCATCTCGACGATCGGCGGCAATGTCGCAACGAACGCGGGCGGGATCTGCTGCGTCAAGTACGGCGTCACGCGGGATTACGTCCTGGCGCTCACTGTCGTCCTCGCCGACGGACGCATCGCGCGTGTCGGACGTACGACGGCGAAGGGTGTGACCGGGTACGACCTCACGTCGCTGTTCGTCGGCTCCGAGGGGACCCTCGGCATCGTCGTCGAGGTGACGGTGAAGCTCCTTCCGCTCGGCGGGCGCGAAGAGCGTGCGATCGTCGGCTATTTCGCTTCGCTGACGGATGCCGGTCGCGCGGTGGCCGCCGTCTCAGGCGCCGGCATCATCCCGTCCGCCCTCGAGCTCATCGACCGCACCTGTCTCCATGCAGTGGCGGAGTGGCAGGGCTGGGATCTCCCCGAGGGAGCCCAGGCGCTGCTGCTGGCCAAGGTCGACGAGCCGGGGGCGAGGGGTGAGGAGCTCGCGGGCCGCATGGCCGAGCACTTCCTCGCCGCCGGCGGGGCCGAGGTGGAGCATGCGACCGATCCCGCCGAGGTCGCGCGCCTCTTCGCCGCCCGCCGCCTCGCCTACCCGGCGCTGGAGCGACTGGGGCCCGTGCTGACCGAAGATGTCTGCGTGCCCCGCAGCGCCGTGCCCGAGATGCTCGCCCGCATCGAGCGGGCCGCGGCCGACGAAGGCATCGTGATCGCCAACATCGCCCACGCCGGCGACGGCAACCTGCATCCGCTGATCATCGCGCCCGAGGGCGACGACGATGCCAAAGGCCGCGCCAAGCGGGCCTTCGACCGCATCGTCGACGACTGCCGGGCACTCGGAGGAACCGTCACCGGCGAGCACGGCGTGGGACTGCTCAAGCTCCCCGGTGCCGCCGAAGAGCTGAGCCCGGTGGTTCTCGACCTGCATTCGTCGATCAAGCAGGCGCTCGACCCGCGCGGCATCCTGAACCCCGGCAAAGCCTTCCCGAACGGAGCATGATGGCCTCTCTCACCGCCCACGACGGCGTCCGCCTCGACTACACCGAGTACGGCGATCCCATGGGGCGGCCCGTGGTGCTCCTGGCGGGATTCAAGGCCCTCGCGAGCAGCTGGCTGTACCAGGTGAAGCCGCTCGCGGCCGCCGGATACCGCGTGATCGTGGTCGATCTGCGCGGGCATGGGGCGAGCGATCGGCCGGCGTCGGGCGTCGACATGGAGGTGCGCGGGAAGGACGTGAACGAAGTGCTCGAGGCGCTCGACCTGCGCGACGCCGTCCTCGTCGGCGGTTCGATGGGCGGCAACACGATCTGGTCGTACGTCCGGCAGTTCGGCTCCTCGCGGATCGGCGCCATCGTGATCGTCGATCAGACGCCGAAGATGCTCAACACCGACGACTGGTCCCACGGCTTCTACGGGTACGACGCCTCCAATATCGACACCTACTTCGCGTCCGCGATCCCCGAGACGGGCAAGGGCACGCCCATCGCGAAGCGCGGTATGCGGCTCGTGCGGTTCCTGCGTGCGATGAAGGGTGTCGACCCGAAGATGACACCCGGCGAGCTGGCACTGCTGAACGACCACGCGAAGGCCGATTGGCGAGCCGTCATCCGGGGCGCCGAGGTGCCGGTGCTCTTCGTGGCCGGAGGCGACAGCGAGCTGTGGCCGTCGAGCCATGCCGAGGCCGCCGCGGCTCTCGCGCCCCAGGGTCGCGCCGTCGTCATCCCGAAGGACGGACACGGGGCGAACATGGAGCAGCCGAAGGCCTTCAATGCGGCGATGCTCGGCTTCCTCGCCGAGGTCGCTCCGGCCGCCCGCTGAGCCCGCGGCCGAAGACTCTACTTCTGCCGGTAGCGGTGCTCCGGGCGCCCGGTGCTGCCGTAGCGCAGCTTCACCTCGATCATGCCGCGCGCCGCAAGGGCAGCGAGATGTCGCTGCGCCGTCGCGCGCGAGACGCCCGCCCGGTCGGCGACGTCGCTCGCGGAGGCGTCCTCGTCGCCGAGCGACTCCAGGATCAGCTGCTCGGTGGCCGACCGCGAGAGCGAGGGGGCCTCGCCGCCGTGCAGGATCGACAGCGCCCGGTCGAGCTCCGCCTGGCTGAGCGTCTTATCGCCCGAGACCAGATTGCGGAACCTGGCGTACCGGTCGAGGAGATCGCCGAGGGCCCGCGCTTCGAAGGGCTTGATGAGGTAGCCGAAGGCGCCGGCCCGGAGCGCCCGGCGGATCGTGGGCGAGTCGCCCGCGGCCGAGAGCATGACGGCATCCCGCTCGCTCTCGCGGATCAGACCCACCCCGTCGCCATCGGGCAGATAGGCATCGACGAGGAGGAGGTCGGGGTCGCCCTCGCGGATGGCGGCTCGCGCGCGGCCGAGCGAGCCCACCGGCTCGAGCGCGGTGAAGCCGGGGCGGCTCGCGACGATGTCGCGGTGGAGCCCGGCGACGCGGAAGTCGTCGTCGACCACGAGAACCCGGATGCCTGCGCTCACGGTTCTGTCCCTTCTGCGAGGGGGGACATGACCCCCGGAAGCCGCGCGCCGAAGACGGCGCCGCCGTCGTCGCGCTTCATCTCGATGACCCACACATCGCCGCCGCGGCGGCGGGCGAGCTCGCGCGCGAGGCGCAGACCCAGTCCGCGACCGTGCACGGCATCCGGAGGCGGTTCGGCGCCGGCGGCGGCCGCGAACACGTCCCGCCCGTCCTCGATGCCGGGGCCGGAGTCGGCGACCGTCACGACCAGCGCGTCGCCGTCGTCGAGCAGCGCCACCTCGACCTCACGGGGCTGGTCTCCGCGCACGGCCGCTGTGAACGCGTTGTCGAGCAGATTCCCCACCACGGCTGCGACGTCCTCCGCCCCGACGAGCGTGCCGTGCAGCAGCGTGTCGTCCGCGATGTGCAGGGCCACCCCGCGCTCGCCGGCTTCCATCGCCTTCGCCCCCAGGAACGACTGGAGGAGAGGATCCTCCACGCGCTCGAGCCCGTCGACCGGAAAGTCCACCGGCCCCCGGCCGAGCTGCTCGGCGAGGAACGCCCGCGCCTCGTCCGGACGCTCCGCGTCGATGAGGCCTGTGGCGACGTGCAGCCGGTTGGCGAACTCGTGCCGCTGCACGCGGAGCGCGCTGGTCATCGCGCGCACGGTCTCAAGGCGCTCGGCGAGGGCGATGAGGTCCGTGCGGTCGCGGAGGATGAGGACGTCCCCCAACGTGCGTCCGTCGTGCACGACCGCGTGGGAGTCCAGATACAGCACCCGGTCACCCACGACGATTCCGTCTTGAGCCGTGCGCTCCGCGACGGCGTGGAGGACCTCCGGGGGCACCCCGAGCTGGTCGAGCCGCCGGCCGACCGGAGCGTCGAGGCCCAGCATCCGCTCGGCCCGCTCATTGCAGACCCGGACGACCCCGGCATCGTCGAGGGCGATCACACCATCGCCCACGCCGTCCAGCACCGCCGCCTGATTCTGCACGAGCCCGACGAGCTCTTCGGGCTGCAGGCCCAGGGTCAGCCGCTCCCAGCGGCGCCGGAGAAGCAGCGCGGCCAGCGCTCCGATGGCGAGTGCGGCTGCGGCCGCCACCACGATGCCGACGACGACGGCGGGCAGATCGTCGAAGACGCTGGCCCGCGCGAAGCCGACGCTCACCTCGCCGACGGGGGAGCCGCCGCCCGTGGGATTCACCGGCACCTTGGCTCGCGCCGACTCGCCGAGCGTCCCGGTCTCCCACTCCACGACCTCGTCGCCCGCGAGCGCCTCGGCGAAGCTCGTGCTGACGACCTCGCCGAGCCGCTGCGGATCGGGGTGCGCCAATCGGATGCCGTGATCGTCGGTGATGACGACGAACAGGGCATCTGTGCGCGCCATGACTGCGGTGGCCAGGGTCTGCAGCTCGCCGTCGCGGAGCCTCCCGGCATCCGGGGTCCCGGGATCGGCGGAGTACTGCGCGACCAGTCTGCGGACGTCATCGTCCTCGGCGACCGTCCGGGCGATGTTGAGAGCGGATGCCCCGGCTTCGGCGCGCAGCTGCTGGATGGCGAGGAACGCGAAGACCGCTGTGCACACAGCCACGACCGCGACGACGGTGGCGAGCTGAAGGACGAGAACCCTGGTCGCGAACCGCACGGGGCCTCCTCACCTCGTCAGCGTCGTTCAGCGCCGTGCCCCTCCGAAACTCCGTGAGCACAATGCGCTGAACCAACCGTACGCGCAGAACCCGCGGCAATGCGACATAGCGCGCGCCGTGCGCGGATGCCTGAAAGCATCGCTGGATCGCACACCACGCGGGTGTGGAAGACGAAGGAGTCGAGATGCAACCGATAGCACTCCCTTGGGCGGCCGCGGCCGACGAGGGGTACAACCTGGCGTTCGCGCCCTCCGAGGCGATCCTCGTGATCCTCGGATTCACGATGATCCTCACGTTCATGGCGCTCATCATGACCAGGCGCCTGACGCCGATGGTGGCGCTCATCCTGGTGCCGACGATCTTCGGCCTGTTCGCCGGAGCCGGCCTCGGACTGGGCGACATGATCATCGACTCGATCGGCACGATGGCCCCGACGGCCGCGCTGCTCATGTTCGCGATCATGTACTTCGGCATCATGATCGACGTGGGTCTGTTCGACCCGCTCATCCGCTTCATCACGCGCCTGCTCGGCGATGACCCCGCCAAGGTGGTTCTCGGCACGGCCCTGCTCGCGGGGGCGGTCTCGCTCGACGGCGACGGCTCGACGACGTTCATCATCACGACCTCGGCGATGCTGCCGATCTACCTGCGCCTCGGCATGAGCCCCGTCGTCCTCACCTGTGTCGCGGGACTCATGAACGGCACGCTGAACATCGTGCCGTGGGGCGGGCCGACGGTCCGCGCGGCTACAGCGCTCGGGCTCGAGACGACCGACATCTTCGTGCCGATGCTTCCCTCGCTCGCCGCCGGTCTCGCCGTCTCGCTGACTTTCGCGTGGATGCTGGGACTCGGCGAGCGCCGCCGGATCGGCACGATCGACACGTCGCGTCTGGACGGCGACGGCTTCTCGAAGGGGCTGCAGGCGCCGAAGATCTTCCGCGGGAGCGACGGAAAGCCGGGCGCCCGTGCGACGCTGCGGACCGGCAACCTCGTGACCGTCGCCGGCGCGCGCACCGCGGTGCTGGCTTCGGACCTCCCCGACGCCGCCGACACGGCGATGGCGGACACCATGCTCGACCCCAACCGTCCGACCCTGCGGCCGAAGCTCATCTGGTTCAACCTCATCCTCACGGTCGCGGTGATGGTGCTCCTCGTGCTCGACCTGTTCCCGCTGCCGTACGTGTTCATGGTCGGCGCCGCGGTCGCACTCGTGGTGAACTTCCCGAAGATCAAGAGCCAGGCCGACGAGATCGTCGCCCACGCGCCGAGCATCGTGGGCGTCGTCTCGATGGTGCTCGCGGCGGGCGTGCTGGTCGGCGTGCTCAACGGCACCGGCATGGTCGACGCGATGGCGAACTGGATCACCACCGTGATCCCCGCGTCGCTGGGCCCGTACCTGGCCGTGATCACCGGCATCCTCTCGATCCCGTTCACGTTCTTCATGTCGAACGACGCGTTCTACTTCGGCATCCTCCCGATCCTCGCCGAGAGCGCCTCGGCGTACGGGATCGCACCGGTGGAGATGGCGCGTGCGTCGATCACGGGCCAGCCCGTCCACCTGCAGAGCCCGCTCGTCCCGGCGATCCTGCTGCTCGTCTCGCTGGCGAGCGTGAACCTCGGCGACCACCACAAGAAGGTCCTGTGGCGCGCGGCGATCGTCTCGCTGGTGATGCTCGCCGTCGGCGTGCTGGTGGGCTCCATCCCGTTCGCCGCCTGAGGCCGCGCCGCCGGAACCGGCTCAGGCCGACCGCGGCACACACACCCGCGAAGACGAAGCTCCCCGGATCGATCGATCCGGGGAGCTTCGTCGTGTGTGGGCGCCCCCGCGCCCACCGGCGCCGAGACGGGGGGTATCGCCGAGACAGGGCTGCTTGCGACCCGGTCTCGGCGCAAGCCCCTGTTTCGGCAGATCACCGGAGGGTGAAGCCGCCCCATCCGCGGTGTGACGCGGGCGGTGGGGAGGCGGGGGGTGGTGTCAGCGTCCGACGAGACGAACCCGCACGATGTTCGTCGATTCGTCGAGTTCGGCGACGGTCGGATGCGCCTTCACGAAGTCCGAGAACGATTTGTGGCCCAGGCCCTTCTCGGTGAAGGACGGGTCCATGCGCTTCAGCAGGTTCTTCACGGCCGAGAGATGGACCCAGTCCTCGTCGGTCCGCTCATGCTCGAGGCGCAGGGCGCGCGAGAGCAGTTCGCCGGAGGGATCGGGCTCGGTCTTCTTTGTCCGCTTTGCCCGAACGGGAGCAGCGGCATCCGTCGTCTTGGCAGTCACCGGCACAGAAACACCCGGGAGCGAGTCGTACGAGTCGAACTGGTCGCATGCCGCCGCGAGCGACTTGGCGGTGGACCCCGCGACCCCGACCCCGACGACGAACCGGCCGAGGCGCTTGCACCGCTGCGCCAGCGGCACGTAGTCGCTGTCACCCGCGACCACCACGACGTGCGTGAGGTCGGGGAGGCGGAACATGTCTTCGACCGCGTCCACTGCGAGCCGGATGTCGGCGCCGTTCTTCGCGTACGCCGCCGCCGGAAACAGCTGCACCAGATCGATGGCACGTGCGACGAGCTGGCTGCGGTACACCGCATTGACCGGTGCCGACCAGTCGGCGTACGCGCGCGTCAGGACGAGGGTGCCGAAGGATGCCGCGTAGTCGATGATCGCGCCGACGTCGATGGTCGCCGCGCTCAGGCGCTGGGCGATCTCCGAGTCGGCGGCGCCGCCCTCGCTGATCCGCTGACGATCGCGGGAGTACGAGTTGCGGCCGTGGACCCGGTCGTACCACGACATCACGATGTTGTCGAAGTCGAGGTAGACCGCCACGCGGGGAGTCGTCGGATCGGGCACGTCAGCCTTCTTGGGGGTAGCGGACGCCGATGAGGGCCCGGATGTCGTCGAGCGTCTGCATGATCGCGACGGTCTCGTCGATTCCGAGCAGGTCGCTGTCGGTCCTGCCCTCGGCGATGAAGCGCTCGGCCGCGATCGCCTGGAACTGCATGCCGCGCCCCTCGTTCTGTGATACGTACTCCTCGAGGACGGTCCCGTCGGGCGCGACGACGCGGAACGTCGTCGGGTTGTACCAGGTGCGGTCGATGTCGATGCGGGCCTTCGTGCCGAGGATGTGCGCCGTGTTGGGGCCCGCCGACCGCGCGGCGGAGATCGTCGTCGAGACCGCTCCGCCCGCGTGGGTGAAGGTCGTCGCGACCTCGCTGTCGACGCCGGTCTCGATCAGCTGGGCGGACGCCGTGATCGACGTCGGTGCGCCGAGGATGTCCCAGGCGAAGGACACCGGGTAGATGCCGAGGTCGAGCAGTGCACCGCCGCCGAGCTCGATCGCGTTCAGGCGGTGGGTCGGGTCGGTCGTGATGCTCTGGGTGTGGTCCGCGAAGAGCGCGCGCACCTCGCCGAGGTCGCCCGAGGCGACGATCTCGCGGATGCGGATCATGTGCGGCAGGTACCGCGTCCACATCGCCTCCATCGCGAGGAGGCCCTTCGCTCGCGCGACGTCGCGGACGCGCGCGGCCTCTGCCGCCGTCAGCGTGAACGGCTTCTCGACGAGCACGTGCTTTCCGTGCTCGAGGGCGAGGATGGCGTTGTCGGCGTGGGCCGGATGCGGGGTCGCGATGTAGACGATGTCGACGTCGGGGTCCTGCACGAGCGCCTCGTAGGAATCATGCGCGTTCGGGATGCCGTACTCGTCTGCGAAGGCACGGGATGCCTCGGCACGGCGGGAGCCGACGGCGGCGACGTGGAGGCCCGCCGTGCGCAGATCCCGCGTGAAGGCGTGCGCGATGCCGCCTGTCGCGAGGATTCCCCAGCGGAGACCGGTCGAATCAGGTGAAGTCATGGTGTCGAGCGTAGCGACACCCTGCGCTGCTACCGGTGCTCGGGCTCGCGGAGGTTGCGGCCCAGCGCAGCCTCGGGGTGGGCGGTGAAAGCCGCATCGAGCGAGCGCGCGAGATCGGCGATGACATCCGCCGGGTCCTCCAGGCCGATGGAGAGCCGGAGCGTCGTCGGCGAGATGCCGCTCTCAGCGGCCTGCTCCGGTGTCAGATGGCTGTGGGTCATCGACGCGGGGTGGTTCACCAGGCTTCGTGCGTCGCCGATGTTGGCGACGAGCTTCACGATCTCGAGGCCGTCGACGACCTGCTGGATGCGCGCCCAATCCAGGTCGGCATCTCCCGAGGAGGCGAGATCGAACGAGAAGACCGCCGATGTGCCGCGCGGCAGGTAGCGCTCGGCTGCCGCGTGCCACGGGCTCGAGGGGAGTCCGGGGTGATGCACGCGGGCGACGGCCGGATGCGCCTCGAGGAACTCGGCGACGGCGAGCGCCGACATGCTGTGCCGGTGCATGCGCAGGTCGAGCGTCTCGAGTCCCTGGAGGAACTGGAACGAGCCCCACGCCGACAGGGTCGGGCCGAAGTCGTGCACGAACTTCGTCTTGATGTACACCGCGACGGCGAGTCCCTCGGGGCCGAAGCGATCCCAGAGCACCAGGTCGCCGAAACGGGGATACGGCTTCGTGTACTGCGGCCAGCGCTCGGGGTCGGCGCCGAAGTCGAAAGATCCGATGTCGACGACGAGCCCGCCGAGGGCGATGCCGTGGCCCCCGATGTACTTCGTGGCGGAGTGCACCACGAAGTCGGCGCCGAAGTCGCCCGGACGCAGCAGGTACGGGGTCGCGACGGTGTTGTCGACCACCAGGGGCACGCCGACCTCGTGGGCGATGTCGGCGATGCGGCGGACGTCGAGGACGGTCGCGAGGGGATTCGTGATCGACTCGGCGAAGAACAGGCGCGTCTCGGGGCGGGCGGCGGCCCGCCAGCCGTCGAAGTCGTCCTGGTCGACGAACGTGACGTCGATGCCGAAATCGGCGAGCGAGTCATCGAGCAGATCGATCGTGCCGCCGTAGAGCTGCTTGGCGGCCACGACGTGATGGCCGCGGGAGGCGAGGGCGAGGATCGCCGCTGCGGTGGCCGCCTGCCCGGAGGCGACGGCGACGGCGGCGCGGCCGCCCTCGAGCTTCGCGATGCGCTCTTCGAGCACCAGCTGCGTGGGGTTGGCGTTGCGGCTGTACACATTGCCGAGCTTGGTGAGCGCGAAGACGTCGCGGGCGTCGGCGAGCGACGCGAACTCGTAGGCGTTCGACTGGTAGATCGGCGGGATCGCGGTGTTCTGCGCGACGCCCGGCCGGTACCCGGCCTGCACCTGCAGCGTCGCGAAACCGGAAGGCGCAGATGCCTGGCCGCCGGTGTCGGGGCGCGAGGAGGGCGTGTCGGTCATCCGCATATCGTCACACGCGCGATGCCCCGCGGCGGAATGCTGTTTCGCACTGTTTCAGCGCGAATCGCGGCCGCTCGCCTCTGCCTGCCGTGTGAGGATGCCGGTATGGCGACCTTTCCCCTCATCTCCGTCCACGAGCTCCACACGCGCCTGGAGGCAGGCGACGTCATTCGGCTGCTGGATGTCCGGTACCGCCTCGAGCAGCCGGACGGTCGTTCGGAGTATGTCGCAGGCCATCTCCCGGGAGCCGTCTTCGTCGACATGGACACCGAGCTCGCCACGCACGGCGACCCGTCGGAGGGCCGGCATCCGCTCCCGTCCCGCGACGTGCTGCAGGACGCCGCGCGCCGCTGGGGGCTGGATTCCGGAGATTCCGTGGTGGTCTACGACGACTATCGGTCGGTGTCCGCCGCGCGGGCCTGGTGGCTCCTGGCCCGATCCGGGATGGAGGACGTGCGGGTGCTCGACGGCGGGCTGGCGGCGTGGAAGGCGGCGGGACTTCCGCTCGAGACGGGCGAGGTGACGCCCGCGCCAGGCTCGGTCGAGCTGGGCGCGCTGACCGGGGGAGTCGCGACGATCGACGAGGCCGAGGCGTGGCCCGCTCGCGGGGTGCTGGTCGATGTGCGCGCACCCGAGCGGTATCGCGGCGAGACCGAGCCGTACGACCCGATCGCGGGCCACATCCCGGGGGCGGTGAATCTGCCCGCGGGCGCGTACCTGGACGGCGAGGGCTTCGCGGACCGCGAGGCGATCCGCCAAGCCCTCGCCGGTGCCGGGGTGACGGACGAGTCGCCCGTGGCCGCATACTGCGGTTCCGGGCTGACCGCCGCGCATCTCGCACTGGCCGGGGCGGTCGCCGGGGTCGAGGTCGCCGTCTTCCCCGGGTCGTGGAGCCAGTGGTCCAACACTCCGGGCCGTCCCGTGGCGACGGGGCCGACGCCTCGCGGTGAGGTCTCCGCTTAGGGAACCAGGACCACCTTCCCCGAGACGCCGTCCTGCACCGCCTGATGGGCATGCGCCGCGTCGGCGAGGGCGAAGGCAGGTCCGAGTTCGATCGAGAAGGCGCCCGCGCCGAGCAGCGCCAGCACGACCGGCACCGCTTCGGCACGCCACGCGAGCTGCTGGGCCGTCAGCGGCTCGGGGCTGCCGCCGCTGAACGCGCGGATGCCGTAGCCCGCGGCATCCCGTCCCCGGACGATCGTCGCGATGCGGCTCTTGTCGTCCAGCAGCTCTACGGAGCTCTCGAGTGCTTCGTCGGTGCCTGCGGCGTCGACGATCACGGTCACGCCCTGAGGCGCCGCACCGCGTACCCGGTCCGCCAGACCTTCGCCGTAGGCGACAGGGGTCGCGCCGAGTTCGCGAACGCGGTCGAAGCGAGCCTCGGAGGCGGTCGCGATCACGGTCGCCCCCCAGATGCCGGCGAACTGGATGATGGCCTGCCCGACCGAACCCGACCCTCCGTGGACGAGGAGTGTGTCGTCGGCGCGGACGCCCAGCGAGCGGAGGGTCTGGTACGCGGTGCCGACCGGGACGCCGAGTGCGGCGGCTTCGGCGGCCGAGACGGTCGGCGGGCGGAGGAAGGCGTTCGCCGCGGGGATCACCGTGTCGGTCGCGTACGCGGCCCGCGCCCCGAAGGCGGCCACGGGGTCGCCGACGCGGAACCCGTCGACGTCGGCGCCGACGGCCGTGACGACGCCTCCGAGGTCGGAGCCCACGGTGCGAGGTTCGGTGATCGCGCCGGTCGGACGGGCGCCGGAGCGGATCTTCCAGTCGATCGGGTTCACACCGGCCGCCTCGACGCGGACGGCGATCTCGCCCGGTCCGGGCTGAGGGTCGGGTGTCTCGGTCAGGGTGAGGACCTCGGGTCCGCCGAACTCTGTGTACGTGATCGCGTGTGCCATGTCAGGGGCAACCTTTCCGGGTCGGGTGAGTATTCCGGCGGACTGCGGGGAAGTTACGGCGCGACGTGCGTGTGGACCTCAGCCCTCGCGGAGTGCCACCCCCCAGCATCCCGGCACAGGCGTTCTGCCGGACGCAGGCTGATCTGCTCGCACAGGGCCTGCACACGGCAGAGCGCCTGTTTTCGGCGCGGCAGCCAGCCCGGCGCGTGACGCGCGTGCCCCGGTCACGCCTCGCGGAGGGTCTTCTGCAGTCGCTGGAGCGAAACCGGCTCGGCGGTCCCGAGCGACTGGGCGAACAGACTCACGCGATACTCCTCGAGCAGCCAGCGGGCGTGCGCGATGGAGGCGGGAGCCTCGGGCGGCGCCGGGATCACCCCGCCCGCTTCGGCGTAGAGGGCCGCCGCTCGCTCGAACTCCGTCATCCGCTGGCGATCGCGGCCCGGGTTCTCGGCGAGGCCCCGGATGCGGTCGAGTGCGCCACGGAGGTAGCGCGGGAGATGGGCGAGCCGGGTCGTTCCCGTCCGGGCGACGAATCCGGGGTAGACGAGCCCTGCGAGCTGGGTCTTCACGTCGTTGAGGGCGCCGAGCAGGGTGAGCGAGTTCTGATCGCGCACCGCCCGCTCCACCTCTCGGGACGCCGTCAGGATGCGCGCCGCGAGCGACACGGTCTGAAACGTCTCCTCCACGACAGCCGCCGAGAACGCGTCGCGGACCGCCTCGAACTCCGCGCGCGTCTGCACGATGTCTTGTGCCGTGCGGGCGATGACGGCGTCCGCGACCGCTACGCGCGCGTCCTCGATGAGTGCCTTGGCGGAGGGGTACGGAGACGCCGCGAGGGCCAGCTTCTCGGCGGACGTCAAGTGCTCGAGCACGTACGAGGCCGGTGAGGGCACGGCGAGCAGGGCCAGGCGGCGGACCCCCGCCCGAGTCGCGCGAGCGGCGGCCTCGGGGGTGGTCTCGATCCGCAGTGAGACGCTCGTCGTCTCGTCGACGACCGCCGGATAGCCGCGCACGACGCCGCCGGCCACCCTCGTGTCGACGACCTGTGGCAGGTCGCCGAACGTCCAGTCGGTGAGGCCCGCCTGCTCGGCGAATGTGACGGCCGGTGCTGCGGCAGGCTGCGGAAGCGGTCCGCGACGGCGTTCGGGCTGTGTCTGGCTGAGAGAACGGCTGACGGATGCCCGTGCCCGGCCTGCGAGCTGTGCCTGCAGGTCCGTGAGATCCCGGCTGGAGCCGACAGGGCGGCCCCGCTCGTCGACGGCGCGGAAGGACACCTGCAGGTGACCGGGGACGCGCTCGAGATCGAAGTCGGCCTCGGTGACCGGCTGGCTCGCGATGCGCTGGATGCGCACAGCGAGCGCTCCGCGAAGGCTCGCAGGGGGCAGGCCGTCGTGCGATTCCGGTCCCTGGCCGTCGAGCTCCTCGGCGAAGCGCGCAGCCCAGTCGGCGGCGGGGACGACGTGGCGGCGGATCGCCTTCGGCAGCGACCGGATGAGGCCGGCGATGAGCTCGTCCCGCATGCCCGCCACCTGCCAGTCGAAACCGTCCGGGCGCAGCTGGGCGAGCAGCGCCAGCGGCACGATCGCGGTCACCCCGTCGTCGGGCGCGCCGGGCTCGAAGCGGTAGGCGAGCGAGAGCACCTGATCGCCTTGGCGCCACCGCGCAGGGAAGTCGCGCTCGTCGCTGCGCTGCACGTCGCCGGCGAGGTCCGCTTCGGACATGTCGAGCAGCCGCGGGGTGCGGGTCGAGGCATCCCGCCACCAGGCCTCGAAGGAGCGGACGTCGAACACGTCCCGCGGGATCCGGGTGTCGTAGAAGCGGAAGACCGCCTCGTCGCCTGCGAGGATGTCGCGTCGGCGCTCGCGCTCCTCGATCTTCTCGAGCCGGCGGCGCAGCTCGAGATTGCGGCGCTCGAAGGCGGCGAGTCGCTTGTCGAGCGCGGCGGCGTCCCACTCGCCCTCGACGAGCGCATGGCGGAGGAACAGCTCGCGTGCGAGCGGCCGGTCGAAGCGCGACAGCTGCACACGACGCCGGGGGATGATCTCGACGCCGAAGAGGGTGACCTTCTCGTAGGCGGATGCCGCTCCCGCCGTCTTCGACCAGTGCGGCTCGCTCAGCGAGCGCTTCGCGAGGTCGCCCGCGAGCTCCTCGGCCCACGCGGGGTCAACGGCGGCGACCGTGCGAGCGAACAGGCGCGAGGTCTCGACCAGCTCGGCGGCCATCACCGCGGCGGGGGCCTGCTTGCGCAGTCCCGACCCGGGGAAGATCGCGAAGCGCGTGCCCCGCGCGCCGACGTACTCGCGGGCGGGCTGGCGCCCCTTCGGGGGCGCATCGCCCCGGCCGCGCTGCGCCGGCCCCGCGGGCTTGCGCTCGTCGAGGATGCCGAGGTGCGAGAGCAGCCCGGAGAGGATCGCCTTGTGGATCGCTTCGGGGTCGGCCTCGCCATCCTTCGTCTTCGGGCGACCGAGCAGCGCGCCGAGCTGGCGGTGGACGTCCGCCCACTCCCGGACGCGGACGTAGTTCAGGTGCTCGGCGCGGCAGAGCCGGCGGAAGGCGCTCGACCCGAGGAGGCGCTGCTGCTCCTGCAGGTGATTCCACAGGTTCAGCAGGCTCAGGAAGTCGCTGGTCGGATCCGTGAAGCGCGCGTGCAGGCGGTCGGCCTCCTCGCGGCGCTCCTCAGGCCGCTCGCGGACATCCTGGATCGACATCCCTGCGACGATCGCGAGCACGTCGCGGAGCACCCCGGTGCGCCGCGCTTCGATGAGCATGCGGGCGAAGCGCGGGTCGATCGGAAGCCGCGAGATCTCCCGGCCGAGGTCGGTCAGGCGTGGACTCTCGCCCCGCTGCTCGCGCACCGCGCCGAGCTCGACGAGCAGATCGAACGCCGCCTTGACACCCCGCGAGTCGGGGGGAGTGAGGAACGGGAACGCGGAGATGTCGCCGAAGCCGAGCGACAGCATCTGCAGGATGACCGACGCGAGGCTCGTGCGCAGGATCTCGGGCTCGGTGAACTCTTCGCGCCGCGTGAAGTCCTCTTCGGAGTACAGCCGGATCGCGATGCCCGGAGAGGTGCGCCCCGCGCGCCCCGACCGCTGCTGTGCAGAGGCCTGCGAGACCGCCTCGATCGGCAGCCGCTGGATCTTGCTGCGGTTGCTGTAGCGCGAGATGCGCGCCGTGCCGGTGTCGATGACGTACCGGATGCCGGGCACGGTCAGGCTCGTCTCCGCGACGTTGGTGGCCAGGACGACCCGGCGCCTGACCCCGGCGACGGCCGACCGCTCGAACACCCGGTGCTGCTCCGCGGAGCTCAGGCGGCCGTAGAGGGGGAGCACCTCGGTGGGAGCGGCATCCTTTGCATACATGCCTCTGACGGCATCCGTCGCATCGCGGATCTCGGCCTCCCCGGGCAGGAAGACGAGTACATCGCCGGCCGGCTCGCGGTCGAGCTCCCGCAGGGCGGCGACGATGCCGTCGACATCGTCCGGCTCTCCGGCGCGGGGCGCGGCATCCGCTCCCTCCGTTCCCTCAGAGACGGTCGGGCGATGCCTGATCTCCACGGGGTACGTCCGACCGGACACCTCGATGATCGGCGCGGGGATGATCTCCGACCCGGCACCCGCGGACGGGCGCCCGAAGTGCTTCGCGAAGCTCTCGGGGTCGATCGTCGCCGAGGTGATGATGACCTTGAGATCTGGGCGCTTGGGAAGGATCCGCGTGAGGTAGCCGAGCAGGAAGTCGACGTTGAGCGACCTCTCGTGCGCCTCGTCGACGATGATCGTGTCGTAGCGGCGCAGCATCCGGTCGCGATGGATCTCGTTGAGCAGGATGCCGTCGGTCATGAGGGCGACGCGGGTGTCGGCCGACACCTTGTCGGTGAAGCGGACCTTGTAGCCCACCGTCGACCCGAGCGGCACCTGAAGCTCTTCCGCCACGCGCTCGGCGATCGTGCGCGCGGCGATCCGGCGGGGCTGGGTGTGCGCGATGCTCGTCCGGCCCAGCTCGAGGCAGATCTTGGGCAGCTGCGTCGTCTTGCCGGATCCGGTGGCGCCGGCGACGATCACGACCTGGTGGTCCCGGATCGCACGCGCGATCTCGTCCCGTGCGGCGCTGACCGGCAGCTCCGGCGGATAGACGATGACGGGTTCGGGCGCGGACATAGCCTTCCATCGTAGATCCGCCTCGGGCTTGAGTGCGGCGCCGACCGCGGCATCCCGAGACAGGTGTTCTGCCGGACACAGGCTGATCCCGCCGCAAACTGCCTGGCTGGGGCAGATCGGCTGTTTCCGGCCGGGCGCGCGAGCCGCACACGGTGCATACGCCAGATCTCCTGTTTTCGCACCCCCCGATCCGCCGCGCGACAGCGCTTCTAGGCTGGGCGGATGACGATTCCCACGGTGAAGCTCAATGACGGCACGGACATCCCCCAGCTCGGCTACGGAGTCTTTCGCGTGCCTCCGGCCGACACGGAGCGTGCCGTCAGCGAGGCGCTCGAGGTCGGCTACCGCCACATCGACACAGCGGCCATCTACGGCAATGAGGAGGGGGTGGGAGCCGCAATCGCGGGGAGCGGCATCCCGCGCGACGAGCTGTTCATCACGACGAAGCTCTGGAACGACCGTCACGACGGCGACGAGCCGCGCGCGGCGATCGGGGAGAGCCTCGAGAAGCTGGGGCTCGATCGCGTCGACCTCTACCTCGTGCACTGGCCGACGCCTGCGGCCGGCAACTACCTGCACGCGTGGGAGAAGATGATCGAGCTGCGGGATGCCGGTCTCACGACCTCGATCGGAGTCTCGAACTTCCTCGTTCCGCACCTCGAGAGGATCGTCTCGGCGACGGGTGTCGTGCCGGTCGTCGATCAGATCGAGCTGCACCCCGCCTACCAGCAGCGCGATGTCACCGACTGGGCCGCCGCGAACGACATCCGGATCGAGGCATGGGGTCCACTGGGTCAGGGCAAGTACGACCTGTTCGGCGCGTCCGCGGTCGCGGACGCCGCCTCGGCGCACGGCAAGACGCCCGCGCAGGTCGTGCTGCGCTGGCACCT
The DNA here is from genome assembly GCF_056400345.1 of Microbacterium sp. P5_B6. NCBI lineage: Bacteria > Bacillati > Actinomycetota > Actinomycetes > Micrococcales > Microbacteriaceae > Microbacterium > Microbacterium sp. P5_B6. Next base: position 118,297 of record NZ_JBFULL010000002.1, read on the forward strand.
GCAGCGCGGCTTCATCGTCTTCCCGAAGTCGGTGCGCCGCGAGCGTCTCGAGGAGAACCTCGACGTGCTGGACTTCGAGCTGAGCGACGACGAGGTGGCGGCGATCGACGCGATGGATCCGGGCGACGGTTCGGGTCGCGTCAGCGCGCACCCGGACGAGGTGAGCTGAGGGAGGATGCTGTGAACCCGCGCCTGTCCGCATCGGTGAGTCCGTACCTGCGCTCCCACGCGGGAAACCCGGTCGACTGGCACGTGTGGGGCGAGGAGGCGTTCGCCGACGCGAGGCGGCGGGACGTCCCCGTCTTCATCTCGATCGGATACTCCACGTGCCACTGGTGCCACGTGATGGCGCGGGAGTCGTTCGAGGATGCCGCGCTCGCCGAGCGCCTCAACGCGCAGTTCGTGGCGATCAAGGTCGACCGCGAGGAGCATCCCGAGGTGGACTCGGCGTACATGGCGGCGGCCGGAGCCTTCACCCAGAACCTCGGCTGGCCCCTGAGCGTGTTCGCGACGCCCGAGGGCGGGCCGTTCTACGCCGGCACCTACTTCCCGCCGTCTGCTCGCGGCGGGCTGCCGTCGTTCGGCCAGGTGCTCGACGCCGTGCAGGAGGCGTGGGCACAGCGCCGCGAGCACGCAGAGGGAACCGCCGCCGCGATCGCCGAGGCGCTCCGCGATGTCCGGGCTTCGGCGGCGGCCGAGGGCGGTGGGCCTCCCACGGCCAAAGCGATCGTCGAGGCGGCTCGCGCGCTCGCTGCCCGCGAGGACCCGCAGTTCGGCGGGTTCTGGGGCGGCGACCCTGCCGCGCCGAAGTTCCCGGTGGCGACCGCGCTGCGGCTGCTGCAGGGCCGGCTGGTCCGCGAGCATGCGCCCGAGGCATCCGCCGTCGCCGACCGCGCGCTCGCGGTGATGGCGGCATCCGAGTTGCGCGATCCCGTCGAAGGCGGGTTCTTCCGCTACGCGACGCGCCGCGACTGGACGGTGCCGCACTACGAGCGGATGCTGACCGACAACGCGCAGCTGCTCGACGTCGCGGTGGATGCCGGCGACGAGGCGACCGCACGCGGCATCGCGTCGTTCCTCCTGAACGTGCTGCAGCGCGCGGGGGGCGGGTTCGCGGCGGCGCAGGACTCGGAGTCGTGGATCGACGGCCGGCGCAGCGAGGGCGGGTACTACCAGCGGGATGCCGCAGCCCGCCGTGATCTGGAGCCTCCCGCCGTCGACGGAAAGGTGGTGACCGGCTGGAACGGCCTCGCGATCGGCGCCCTGGCCCGCGCCGGCGTGCGGCTCGGCGAGCCCGAGTGGCTCGAGGCGGCGCACCGGGCGGCCGACGCGGTGCTGGCGACGAACGTCGCCCCCGATGGCCTGCTCGTGCGCGCATCCCTCGACGGGGTGGCGTCACGTGCTCCGGCGACGGTCGCCGACCACGGACAGCTCGCCGATGGGCTGGTGGCACTCGCCGTCGCGCTCGGAGAACCGCATTTCGCGTTGCGCGCGCAGGAGCTCGTGGCGGCGTGCGTCGGTGACGACGGTGCGCTCACGGCGCCCGCCGGCATCGATCCGGTGCTCGCGGCCGGCGGAGTCATCGCTCCGGATGCCGCCTCCGACGGAGACGAGCCCTCAGGCGTCGCCGCGATCGCCGGTGCGGCGATCGCGCTGTGGCTGCTCGGCCGTGGCGAGACGCGGGTGCTCGCTGAGCGACTGATCGGCGAGCACGCTGCCGGTGCGCTCGAGCAGCCGCTCGCGCACGCCGCGCTGCTGCGGTCGGCCGCCACGCTGGCGGTGCCGCCGCGGCAGGTCGTGGTCGTCGCCCGCGACCCGGACGATCCCCTCGCCCGCGCTGCCCGGGGGCTGGTCGCAGACGTCGTCGCCGTGGTCACGCCGGTGCAGGCCGCCGCGTGGGCCGAGGCCGGCTTCGAGCTCTTCGCCGACAAGCGGCAGCGCGATGGCCGGGCCACTGCCTACGACTGCCGCGACTTCGCGTGCCGGCTGCCGACGACGGACATCGCCGACCTGGTCTGAAGGCCGCGCGATCTGCGGGCTCAGCCTGCATGCAGCCGGCATACCGCCCCTGACCGCGCCCAGCCCCCGACGAGGACTCGCGAACCCATGAATTGTTGCCGAACCCATGTGAAACACCTCATGGGTTCGGCAGAAACACATGGGTTCGCGAGTCCCGGGCGGGGAGCGGGCTCAGCCTGCGGCGCGTTCCTCGTCGTCGACGGCGGTGAGACCCGACGCGATGGTCAGCCCGAACACCGTCTCGAGGGCCCGCTCGTACTCGTCGAGGCGCCCGGACGCCGCGAATTCGCGCGCGCGGGCGGTGGGACCGTGCGAGAGGACGCCGGCCAGATGCCGCAGCGCCGTGGCCGCGCGGTCGTCGTCGTCGCGCAGGCGTGCGAGCTCGGCATCCAGGATCGACTGCACGTGCGTGCGCCAGGCGACGATCGCGGGAGCGGCTGCGCGCTCGGCCTTGAAAGACGCAGCGGCCGTGCCCACCACGTCGTGCGCTCCCGCGCCGAGTTCTGCCATCGACGCGTGCCGGCCGATCAACTCCAGGTCGAGCAGATCGACGCCGGGGAGGTCGCCGACAGCGGGCTCGACGTTCCGAGGGAGCCCCAGGTCGATGATGAGACGCGGGCGGGAGTCGGGGATGTCGTCCGGGCCGACGGTGTAGCGGGCGGTGGACGTGATGACGATCTGCGCGGCGCCGATCGCGGTGCGGAGGTCGTGCTCGGCACGGATCCCGTAGCGCGTGGCGAATGCGTCGGCGCGTCCGGTCGCCGAGTAGACCCGGACGTCGTCGGCGCCTCGGGCGTGCAGCGCGGCGATCGTGGTGGCCGCGTAGCGTCCGGTGCCGACGAGGAGGACGGGGACGTCGGCCCAGTCCGTGACGCGGGAGTCGGCGAGGTCGAGGGCCAGGCGAGCGAGAGAACGGCCCGCCGCGGCGAGGTCGGCCTTGGCCCGCACCTCGCGGGTGGCCCGGGCGGCGCGCTGGAAGGCCTGCTCGAGCTCGGGGCTCGAGGTGCCGGCATCCCGGGCCGATCGGAGAGCACGCTGCACCTGGCCGCTGATCTCCTCTTCGCCGACGACCATGGACTCCAGGCCCGAGCTCACCGCGAAGAGGTGACGGACGACGTCGTCGCCGCTCAGCACGAGGGCGGACGCGCGGAGGGCCTCGGCATCCGTCCCGGTGGAATCGGCGAGGGCCTCGAGCACCGCTTCGCGGGCGAGCACCGTTGCACCCGTGAGGGGCTCGTCGAGCTCGAGGTAGGTCTCGAATCGGTTGCACGTGGCGACGACAACGGCACCGCGCACGAAGTCGTGAGCGGCGAGCACGTCGGCGCCGGTCGAGCCCGCCGCCCTCGAGATGCGATCGAGGACGTCGAACCCGGTGTTCCGGTGGTTCGCCGTGAGGCAGAACAGCACCCGACGAGTTTAGCCTGGATGCGTGACCTCCCTCTTGAGCGCCTTGCCGGCGTCCCATCCGCTCGCCGACGGCCGCACGACGCATGCGCCGCTCGTGCGCGCGGCGCGCGGCGACCGCCCCGAGACCCTCCCGGTGTGGTTCATGCGCCAGGCGGGCCGGTCGCTGCCGGAGTACCGCGCGATCCGCGCCGGCACCGAGATGCTCGACTCGTGTCTCGACCCCGCGCTCGCCGCGGAGATCACGCTGCAGCCCGTGCGCCGGCATGGCGTGGATGCCGCCGTGTTCTTCAGCGACATCGTCGTGCCCGTCCTGCTCGCGGGCGTGGGAGTGCGCATCGTCGCCGGCCGTGGCCCCGTGCTCGACGAGCCCATCCGGACGGCATCCGACGTTCTGAAGCTCCGCCCCATCGAGCCGGAAGCGCTCGCGCCCATCTCGGAGGCGGTGCGCATCGTCGTGGCGGAGCTCGGCGCGACCCCCCTCGTCGGATTCGGCGGGGCGCCCTACACGCTGGCGAGCTACCTCGTCGAGGGCGGGCCCTCCAAGGAGCAGCTGCGCACCCGCGCCCTCATGCGCACCGACCCGCACACCTGGGCCGCGCTGCTGAACTGGTGCGCCGACGTCACGGGCGCCTTCATCCGGGCCCAGGCCGAGGCCGGCGCGAGCGTGGTGCAGCTCTTCGACTCGTGGGCGGGGTCCCTCTCGCGCAGCGACTACCAGCGTCGGGTGGCACCGCACTCGCGGCGCGCGTTTGATGCGCTCCGCGGCCTCGACGTGCCGCGCATCCACTTCGGCCTCGGCATGACCGAGATGCTCGACCTGCTGCCGGGCCTGGGTGCCGACGTGGTGGGCATCGACTGGCGACTGCCGCTCGACGACGCGAATCAGCGTCTCGGCGGACGTCTTCCGCTGCAGGGCAACATCGACCCGGCACTCCTCACCGCGCCGTGGCCCATCCTCGACGCGCACGTCCGCGATGTCGCCGAGCGAGGCAAGGCGGCACCCGCGCACATCGTCAACCTGGGCCACGGCGTCCCGCCGGACACCGACCCGGCGGTGCTCACGCGCATCGTCGAACTCGTGCATGCCCTCTGACGCACTCGTCGTCGGCGGGGGGATCGGCGGTCTCGTCGCGGCGCGCCGGCTCGCGCTCGAGGGGCTGTCGGTGACGCTGTTCGAGCGGTCCGGCACTCTGGGGGGCCAGGTCGCGCGGCAGCACGTCGGCGGTGCCGACCTGGATGCGGCGGCCGAGTCCTTCGCCACGCGGGGAGGTGCGGTGGTCGCGCTGCTGCACGAGCTCGGGCTCGGCGACGACATCGTCACACCTCGCCCCTCGCCCGCCTGGCTGCACCGGATCGACGGCACCGCCGTGCCGCTTCCCGCCACGAGCGTCATGGGCATCCCGGGCAATCCGCTCGCCCCCGATGTCATCCGGGCGATCGGCCGCCGGGGTGCCTGGCGAGCCCAGCTCGATCTGCTTCTTCCCGCGGGCAGGGGAGCGGATGCCGCGTCCCTCGGCGAGCTCGTGCGCGTGCGCATGGGGAGCGCGGTCGCCGACGGACTCGTGGCGCCGGTCGTGCGGGGAGTCCACTCGACAGACGTCGACGCGCTCCCGGTCGAACGTGCCCACCCTCGGCTCCGGGAGGAGCTCCGCCAGCGCGGTTCGCTCGCCGCGGCCGTCCTCGCCCTTCGCGCGTCGGCCCCCGCCGGATCGCAGGTCGCCGGCATCCGGGGTGGCATGTTCCGCCTCGTCGACGCGCTGGTGGCTGACTGCCTGCGACGTGGCGTCGAGATCGAACTCGGCGTCGACGCCCAGATCGTCGGTCCGGACGCCGTGACGGTGGGCGGTCGCCGGCGCACTGGGCTCGTCGTTCCTGCGCAGCCCGCCGCCGATCCCGCTGCCACGCGCGAGGCGACTCTCGTGACGCTGGTCGTCGAGGCGCCCGCGCTCGACGACGCTCCGCGGGGCACGGGCGTGCTGGTCGCCCAGGGGGCGCCCGGTGTGCGTGCGCGGGCGCTCACCCACCTGAGCGCCAAGTGGTCGTGGGTGGCGGAGGCGCTGCCCGGGCGGCATGCCCTGCGCCTGTCGTACGACGGCGTGCCCGACGACGCGGTCGCGGTCGCGGTGGCGGATGCCGGCATCCTCCTCGGCAGGAAGATCGATCGCGTGATCGACTCGAGTCTGCGTACCTGGGTGCGACGGAGCGCCGTGGCCGCTCCCCAGGAGGGGTCGGTGGGCGAATCCGCCGCGGGCACCGGACTCGCCTCCGTGATCGCGCACGCCGACCGCACGGCGCGCGAGCAGGCGGCCTCGTGGATTCGCCGCCGACCCGAGGGAGGGGTGAGGATGGAAGAGTGAGCGATCCGATCGACCAGCGCCCCGCCGAGAGTGCACCCGTCCCGCCCGAGTCTCGCCATTTCACGCTGTGGGCGGTGTTCCGCCGCGATCCCCACCCCGCCCCGGTCGCCGAGGGTGCGCCTGCCGCGGCCGACGTCGTCGCCGAACTGGGTTCCACGGTTCGCGCGCTGTACGACGTCTCGGGACTCCGCGCCGACGCCGACGTGCTCGTGTGGCTCACCGGAGACTCCGCCGAAGGCCTGCAGTCCGCGCTGCGTGCCCTGCGGCGCTCGCGCGAGCTCAGCTCACTGCTGCCGACGTGGAACAGCCTCGGCGTCCACCGCGACGCGGAGTTCAGCCGCGACCACGCTCCGGCGTTCGCGCGCGGCCTGGCGCCACTGGAGTGGGTCACGGTCTACCCCTTCGTGCGGAGCTACGAGTGGTACGTGCTGCCGGCCGCCGAGCGGGGCGAGATGCTCGCCGACCACGGGCGCAAGGGCCGCGAGTACCCGCAGGTGCAGTCCAACACCGTCGCCAGCTTCGCGCTCGGCGACTACGAGTGGATCCTTGCGCTCGAAGCCGATGACGTCACCGATCTCGTCGACCTCATGCGCCACCTGCGCGCGACCGAGGCCCGCCGCCACGTGCGCGAAGAGGTGCCGTTCTTCACCGGCCGCCGCATCGACGCGTCCGAGCTCGCCGAGGTGCTCTCGTGAGCAGGGGGCTGACGAGCGCTGGTCCGACGAACGCTGTTCTCGTGAGCACGGGGACGCCGCGCTCATGACCCTCCGCATCGGAACACGGGCGAGCACCCTTGCCCGCTCCCAGGCCGGCACGGTCGCGGACGCGCTCGGCGCCGAACTGGTGCTCATCGTCTCGGAAGGCGACCGCTCGACCGAGTCGCTGGCCTCGCTCGGCGGGACGGGCGTCTTCGCCACCGCGCTTCGCGAGGCGCTGCGCGCGGGAGAAGTGGATGCTGTCGTCCACTCCTTCAAGGACCTCCCGACGACCCCGGCCGACGGCCTTGCCATCGCCGCCGTTCCGAAGCGGGCGGATGCCCGCGATGTTGTCTGCGCCCGCGACGGGCTTGACCTCGCGGGGCTGCCCGAGGGTGCCCGCGTCGGCACGGGGTCACCGCGCCGGCGGGCCCAGCTCGCCGCGAAGCGCCCCGATCTCGTGCTCGTCGACATCCGCGGGAACGTCGACTCGCGGTTGGACCGCCTCACCACGGACGACCCGGAGCGCGCGCTCGACGCGGTCATCCTCGCCGCAGCGGGACTCGAGCGGATCGGTCGTCTTGACGCCGTGACCGAGTTCCTCTCGCTCGACACGTGGCCGACCGCACCCGCCCAGGGCGCCCTCGCCGTCGAGACCCGGAGGGGTGACGAGCACCTCGCCGCGGCGCTCGATCACCGGGCGACCCGCTACGCCGCCGAAGCCGAGCGGGGGGTGCTCGCCCGACTGGAGGCCGGCTGTGCGGCACCGATCGCCGCCCACGCCTTCATCGAGGACGAGCTCATGTTCCTGACGGCCCGCGTGTACCGTCCCGACGGCGGCGAGCGTGTCATCAGTTCCCACGCCATGCCTCCAGACGACGACGCGCCCGCCGAGCTCGCGGCCCGCGTCGCCGACGAGCTGCTCTCGCTGGGCGCCGCGCGCCTGGCTCCCCTCCACGACTGACCGGAGCATCCATGTCACTCCACGGTGCCCACCGCATCCACGATGCGGCGTTCCCTGCGGCCCGTCTGCGGCGCCTGCGTGCGACCCCGGCCTGGCGACGCCTCACGACCGAGACGCGCCTGCACGCGTCCCAGCTCGTGCTGCCGCTCTTCGTGGCTGAAGGCGTGTCGGATCCGCAGCCCATCGCGTCGATGCCCGGCGTCGTCCAGCACTCGACAGAGTCACTGCGGGCCGCGCTCGGCCGCGCGGCGGCGGCCGGCATCGGGGGAGTGATGCTGTTCGGGGTGCCCGAGCACAAGGACCCGACCGGCTCGGGTGCCACCGACCCGGAGGGCATCCTCAACGTCGCCACTCGCATCGCCGCAGCCGAGGTCGGCGATGCCCTGGTCGTGCAGACCGACCTCTGCCTCGACGAGTTCACCGATCACGGCCACTGCGGGGTCCTGGACGCCCAGGGGAGGGTCGACAACGACGCGAGCCTCGAGCGCTACCGCGAGATGGCGCTGGCACAGGCCGACGCGGGCTCGGCCCTGCTCGGCCTCTCCGGCATGATGGACGGCCAGGTGGCCGCGGTGCGCGAGACGCTCGATGCGGGGGCCAGGCAGGACGTCGCTCTGCTCGGCTACGCCGCCAAGTACGCGTCGGCGTTCTACGGCCCGTTCCGCGACGCCGTGCAGTCATCGCTGGAGGGCGACCGCCGCTCCTATCAGCTGGATCCCGCCAACCGACGCGAGGGAGGCCGCGAGATCGCCCTCGACGTGGCCGAGGGCGCCGACATCGTGATGGTGAAGCCCGCGATGTCGTACCTCGACGTGCTCGCCGACGCGGCCGCCGTCTCGCCCGTGCCCGTGTGGGCCTACCAGGTGAGCGGCGAGTACGCGATGGTCGAGGCGGCGGCCGCGCACGGCTGGATCGACCGGGAGCGGGCGATCGACGAGTCGCTCACGAGCATCGTCCGTGCGGGCGCCGATGCCGTCCTCACCTACTGGGCTGTCGAGGCCGCAGAACGGTGGGCGCGCGCATGAACGCGATGACGAACGCGGATGCCGCAGCCCGCGCGCGGGCGGTCATCCCCGGCGGAGTCAACTCGCCCGTGCGCGCCTTCGGCTCAGTCGGGGGAACGCCGCTGTCGATCGTCGCCGCGCGCGGTGCGACGGTCACCGACGTCACCGGCCGCGAGTACATCGACCTCGTGGCGTCGTGGGGGCCTGCGCTCCTCGGCCATGCCCACCCCGCGGTGGTGGCGGCGGTTCAGGAGGCGGCATCCCGCGGACTGTCCTTCGGCGCATCCACCCCTGGCGAGACGGAACTGGCCGAGCTCGTCATCGACCGACTGAAGATCGACGGATCACAGGGGATCGAGAAGCTCCGCCTGGTCTCGACCGGCACCGAGGCGACGATGACGGCCATCCGCGTCGCCCGCGGGGCGACCGGGCGCGATGTCATCGTGAAGTTCGCGGGCCACTATCACGGGCACTCCGACGGGCTCCTGGCCGAGTCCGGCTCGGGCATCGCGACGCTCGGCCTTCCCGGCTCGGCGGGCGTCCCCGCCGACATCGCGGCGCTGACCCTCGTCCTGCCTTACAACGACCGCGACGCGGTGCACGCGGCCTTCCAGGCGCACCCCGGGCGCATCGCGGCGATCATCACCGAGGCGGCGGGCGCCAACGCGGGCGTCCTCGCGCCCGAGCCGGGCTTCAACGACTTCCTCCTCCGCACCGCTCACCAGCACGGCGCCCTCCTCATCCTCGACGAGGTGCTGACGGGCTTCCGCGTCGGTCCCGCCGGCTGGTTGGGCCTCGAGCGGGCGGCCGGCGGGTCCTGGGTGCCCGACCTCGTGACGTTCGGCAAGGTCATCGGGGGAGGGATGCCGCTCGCCGGCATCGGCGGTCGCGCCGAGCTGCTCGACCTCCTCGCGCCGCTCGGTCCCGTCTACCAGGCGGGCACGCTGAGCGGCAATCCGCTGGCCGTGGCTGCGGGGATCGCCACGATGCGGCTCGCGGACGCGGACGTCTACGCACGAGTGGATGCTGCGGCATCGGTCGTCTCGACAGCGCTCGATGAGGCGCTCTCCGAAGCCGGCGTCGCGCACGTCGTCTCGCACGCCGGCAGCCTCTTCTCCGTCGCATTCCGCGACGGGGAGGTGCGCGACTACGCCGACGCGCGCGATCAGGAGGCCTGGCGCTACCCGGCGTTCTTCCACGCGATGCTGGATGCCGGTGTCTCGCTGCCTCCGAGCGTCTTCGAGGCGTGGTTCCTCACGGCCGCGCATGATGAGGCCGCCCTGGACCGCGTGCTGGATGCGCTGCCCGCGGCCGCGCGCGCCGCGGCCTCCGCCTCGCGCCCCTGAACTGAGCACGAAACGGGCGCCCGCACCACGGGCGGAGGTGCGCAGCTCTCGCTCGGCACCTCCGCCCGCGGTGGATGGAGTCAGGCTGCGACGCCGGCGCGCACCGCCTTGTCCAGGCCGTCGACGAGCTCGTCGCGGTTCACGGGGACGCCATAGGCAGGCTGATCGCGCTCGATCCTCCAGCTGTCGGCCAGCGGCCCGATGTTGACGGTGTCGAAGCCGAACTGGTCGTACAGGTCGGTGACGATCTGCGCGGCATCCGCGTGGTCGCTCGCCGTGGCGAGAGCCCGTCGGCCGGGCGTGCCTGCGGGTGCGCCGGCGGTGGTGATGTCGGCGGCGAGGATGTGATTGAAGCCCTTGGCGACCCGGCTCGTGGGCAGGTGCTCCTGGAGCAGGCCCGAGGTGGTGGCGCGGCCCTCGTCGAGGGCGGGCACGCGGCCGTCGCGCTCCCAGTAGTAGTTGTTCGTGTCGATGACGACCTTGCCGGCGAGCGGCTCGACGGGCACTGAGGTGTAGGCCTTGAAGGGCACGGTCACGACCGCGATGTCCGCGGCCTCGGCAGCCTCCTGCGGTGAGGCGGCGCGCGCATGGGGGCCCAGTTCGTCGATGAGCCCGGCAAGGGTCTCGGGGCCACGCGAGTTCGAGATGACCACCTCGTACCCGTGCGCCACCGCCGCTCGTGCGACCTGGCTGCCGATGTGTCCTGCTCCGATGATTCCGATCGTTGTCATGATGAGGGCCAACGGATGCCGCGCTCGGACATTCCCGATCTGCGTCGCAGAGTGAAACAGTGGCGCGTCAGTCGGCGACGACGGGCTGGACCCCAGTGAGCGTCCCGATCACGACGGGCTCGGCATTCGGAAGCTGAGCGGTCTCCATCCGCGGTGAACCGCCGACGACCCAGTACGCCATGCCCACGACGATCGCCCCGCCGACGAGGTTGCCGAGGCCCACCCACAGGATGTTGGTGCCGAAGAGGGCCCAGGTGGCGTTCGGATCGCCCGTCATGAGGCCCAGCGTGTAGGTGGTCATGTTCGCCACGACGTGCTCGTACCCCGACGCGACGAAGGCCAGCAGAGCCCAGAAGAGCACCGCGAGCTTCGCGCCGTCGCTCGTCAGGCGGGCGCACATCCAGATGCCCAGGCAGACGAGGGTGTTGCACAGGATGCCGCGCACGAACATCTCGAGCGGACCCTCGCCGGCCTTCGCGGCGAGCATGTCTTCGAGCATCGCGCCGGCGGCGGGATTGGCGTGCAGCACACCCGACACGGCGACGAGCACGCCGAACACCGCTGCTCCCAGCAGGTTGGCGATGAAGGTGAAAGAGAGGGCGCCGGCCGCGCGCCACGGCCTGATCGCGCCCATGAGCGTGCCCTGGGTGAGTGTCATCATCGACGAGGTCACCAGTTCGGCTCCCGCGAACACGACGAGCGTGAGCGCCACCCCGAAGACCAGCCCGCTCACGAGCTTGCCCATGCCCGTCTCCGCGGCGATGAGGGGCGCTGCGACGTTCAGCATGAGCACCACGGCGATGCCGACGTACGCCCCGCCCAGCATCCCCGAGACCGTGAATCGTGCGGGGTTCTGCAGTCCGTGGACCTTGTGTGCAGCGGCGTCGGCCTGAAGGTCCAGAGCCTGCTCGATCGTGCGCATTCCCCGATTATCACATGTGGTCAGACCACAAGCAAGACCACGCCCGTCCCGTCGAGTCGGGGAGGACTACACCCAGCCGTCCCTCTTGAAGTGCCAGAACCAGAATTCGTACGAGACGGGCATGGCCGTCCACACGGGATAGAACCACGCCGACACGACGACGACGGCCACGATGAAGAGGCCCGATGCCCACCGGCCTAGGGCGAGCCCACCACGGGTGCGCAACTGCGCGAGGTCTCGCAGCAGGGTGGTGAGCGCGAGGATCATGAACGGCAGGATGACGATCGTGTAGAACTGGAAGATCGTGCGGTCGGGGTACATGAGCCACGGCACGTACGTCGCGACGACCCCGGTCAGGATGAGCCAGTCGCCTCCGTCGCGCTTCGCGATGCAGCGCCACACGAGGTAGATCACGGCGATGACCGCCGCCCACCACAGGAGCGGGTTGGCGATGCTCGTGATTCCCTCGGAGCAGCCGTTGCCGCCGGAGGTGCAGCCGTTCTCGCCCGTCGCCGAGCCGAGATAGAACATCGAGGTGGGCCTGAGCATGAGAGGCCACTGCCATGCCGGGCTGGCGTAGCTGTGCGGCGACGACAGGCTGATGTTCGAGTTGTAGATGGCCTGGTGGTAGATCCAGAGGCTCTGCAGCGGCAGCGGCACCCACGACCAGATGCCGGTCGCGGGCGAGGCGTCGGCCGAGTGCCGATCGTAGCCGCCGTCGGTCAGCAGCCATCCTGCCCAGGAGGCCACATAGACGACGACGGCGATCGGGACGAAAACCAGGAAGGTCGCGACTCCCTGGCGGAGGGCGGCATCCGTCGGCCACATCCCGATGCCGGCCTTGCGGCGATTCAGCGCGTCATCGACGACGAGGTACACGCCGAGCGCCGCCATCACGTAGACGCCCGACCACTTGACGGCCGTTGCCGCGCCCAGGGCGACACCCGCGGCGAGGATCCACGGGCGGTTCCAGAACACCGGACCCCACATCGGGGCGAGGCCGTCGACCGTGCGAGCCTCGATCGCGGCCTGGAGCCGCTCGCGATGCCTTCGCCGGTCGAGCAGCACGAAGAGGAAGCCGAGGACGACGAAGAAGGTCAGGATGCCGTCGAGGATCGACACGCGGCTGAGGACGATGCCGAGCCCGTCCACCGCGAGGAACAGCGCCGCCACCGAGGCGTTGACGATCGAGCCGCCGAGCGCCCGCGCCACGAAGTAGAGCACGAGCACGGTCGCCGTGCCGAACAGGGCGACCGAGAACCGCCAGCCGAAACCGGAGTCCGCGCCGAACAGTGCCATGCCTGCGCCGATGATCCATTTGCCGAGCGGTGGGTGCACCACGTAGCTCGGGTTCGACGTGAAGATGCCGGTCTCGCCCGCGAGGAACCGAGTGTCGGCGTCCTCCGGCCATGACGACGGATAGCCCAGATGCCACTGGCTCCAGGCATCCTTGACGTAGTAGGTCTCGTCGAACACGATCGCGTGCGGATGCGCGAGGTTCCAGAAGCGCAGGATTCCGGCGAGCAGGGTCACGAGCAGGGGTGCGAGGACGCTCCACACGCGATGCACGCGCGGGTCGGTGTCGAGCCTCAGGCGCCATCGCTCGTAGAAGCTGGGCCGCGCCTCGCGGACGAGCGGCGGCAGCAGCGGCTCGGAGGTGGCGGTCACGGTGTCAAGCCTAGGCTGGGCGTCGTGATCATCCTCGCCGCGACCCCCATCGGCAATCTCGGCGATGCGTCGCGCCGCCTCGTGGAGGCGCTCGAGTCGGCCACCGTCATCGCCGCCGAGGACACCCGCACCACCGTGCGCCTCCTCTCGGCACTCGGCGTCGCCAATCGGCCCCGCCTGATGGCGCTGCACGACCACAACGAGAAGCAGCGTGCTGCCGAGCTCGTCGAGCTCGCCCGGGAGCAGGATGTCCTGCTTCTCTCGGATGCCGGAATGCCGACCGTGAGCGATCCGGGATACGGCGTGGTCGCCGCCGCGGCAGAGGCGGGCGTCGTCGTGACCGCCATTCCGGGGCCGAGTGCGGTGCTGACGGCGCTGGCCGTGTCGGGCCTTCCGACCGACCGGTTCTGCTTCGAGGGCTTCCTGCCGCGCAAGCCGGGCGAGAGGCGCGGGGCGCTCGCCACCCTCGCGCGTGAGCCGCGCACGATGGTCTTCTTCGAGTCGCCCGCTCGCATCGGGGCATCTCTCGCCGACATGGCCGTCGCGTTCGGTGCCGACCGGCGCGCGGCGGTCTGCCGCGAGCTCACCAAGCTCTACGAGGAGGTCGCCCGCGGCTCACTGGCCGAGCTGGTGTCGTGGGCCGAGCCCGGCGTGCGCGGCGAGATCGTCGTCGTCGTGTCGGGCGCGCAGCGCGCCGATGTGGCGTTCCCCGAGGCGGTCGCACAGGTTCTCGGCCTGGTGGCCGAGGGCACGAGGCTGAAGGATGCGGCGGCCGAGGTCGCCGGAGTGACGGGTCACTCGTCGCGGGAGCTCTACGGCGCGGCGCTCGAGGCCCGCAAGGGCTGAGCCCGATCGCCGCACAGGTCGGCGGAGGCCGCCGAGGGGGGTGCGACGTCACACCGGCCGGGCCGGGCATCCGTCCAAACTAGAATCCTGTGGTGACTTCCGGCAGTTCCTTCTACATCACCACGCCCATCTACTACCCGAGCGATGTGCCTCACATCGGCCACGGGTACACGACGGTGGCCGTCGACACGCTGGCGCGCTGGCACCGCCAGGCGGGCGATGACACCTGGATGCTGACGGGCACCGACGAGCACGGCCAGAAGATGATGCGCGCGGCCGCCGCCAACGGCTCGACGCCGCAGGAATGGGTCGACAAGCTCGTGAGCGAGTCCTGGTTCCCGCTGCTCACGACCCTCGACGTGGCCAACGACGACTTCATCCGCACGACGCAGCCTCGCCACGAGGAGCGCGTGAAGCAGTTCGTGCAGGCGATCCACGATCGCGGCTACATCTACGCGGGCGAGTTCGAGGCGCTGTACTGCGTCGGCTGCGAGGAGTTCAAGACCGAGGCCGAGATCGTCGACGGCGAGGGCCCGTTCGAGGGGCTCAAGGTCTGCGCGATCCACTCGAAGCCGCTCGAGCTCCTCCAGGAGAAGAACTACTTCTTCAAGCTGAGCGAATTCCAGGACCGGCTGCTCGAGCTCTACTCGAGCGTTCCAGACTTCATCCGTCCAGAGTCGGCGCGCAACGAGGTCATCTCCTTCGTCAAGCAGGGGCTGAAGGACCTGTCGATCTCCCGGTCGACCTTCGACTGGGGCATCACGGTCCCGTGGGACGAGTCCCACGTCATCTACGTGTGGGTCGATGCCCTGCTGAACTATGCGACGGCCGTCGGCTACGGCAGCGATCCTGAGGAGTTCGCGCGCCGCTGGCCGGCCTATCACGTGGTGGGCAAGGACATCCTGCGCTTCCACGCCGTCATCTGGCCGGCGATGCTCATGGCGGCGGGCGTCGAGGTGCCTCGCGGTGTCTTCGCCCACGGCTGGCTGCTCGTCGGCGGCGAGAAGATGTCGAAGTCGAAGCTCACGGGCATCGCTCCGACGGAGATCACCGACGTCTTCGGCTCGGATGCGTACCGCTTCTACTTCCTCTCGGCCATCGCCTTCGGGCAGGACGGGTCGTTCTCGTGGGAAGACCTCTCGGCCCGCTACCAGGCCGAGCTCGCCAACGGCTTCGGCAACCTCGCCTCGCGCACCACGGCGATGATCGAGCGCTACTTCGACGGTGTCGTGCCTGCGCCTGGCGACTACTCCGAGGTCGATCTCGGCGTGCAGAAGACGGTGGCGGATGCCGCAGCCGCCGCCGACGCGGCGATCGAGCGCTTCCGCATCGACGAGGCGATCGCCGCGATCTGGACGATCGTCGATGCCCTGAACCTCTACATCACCGAGAACGAGCCGTGGGCGCTCGCGAAGGACGAGGCGAAGCGCGACCGCCTCGGCACGGTGCTCTACACCGCCGCCGAGGGCCTGCGCGCCCTCGCCGTGCTGCTCTCGCCGGTCACCCCGGTGGCGACGGAGAAGCTCTGGGTGGCGCTCGGTGCCGCCGAGACGCTCGGCAGCCTGCAGGATCAGCCCATCCGTGAGGCGGGCGCGTGGGGCATCCTGCCCCCCGGCGCGGCGGCGAGCGCGCTCGCGCCGCTCTTCCCCCGCGTCGAGCAGACCGTCTAGCCGAATGGAACTGCAGAACTCCTTCACCGGCGCGCTCCGCCGGGCCCTGCGACCCGCTGACGCAGCCGATCAGCTCGAATCGACGGAGTTGTGCCGATGACCGACCCGAGCAACTACGTCCGCACGCGGCACAACGACGGGAAGCGCGACGTGCGCTGGCCCGAGGCTCCCGAGCCGCTCGCCGTGCCCGTCTACGACAACCATGCGCACCTCGAGATCGCCGACGGCGACGAGCCGCTCACGGTGGCCGATCAGCTCGAGCGGGCCGCGGCGGTCGGCGTCATCGGCGTCGTGCAGGCGGGCGGCGACATCGAGTCGAGCGTGTGGTCGGCCGAGGCCGCGGCATCCCACTCTCGTGTTCTCGCCGCGGTGGCGATCCACCCGAACGAGGCGCCGGCATATGCCGAGGCCGGCAAGCTCGGCGCGGCGATCGATGTGATCGACGGGCTCGCGGCGCAGCCGCGCGTGCGGGCGATCGGCGAGACGGGACTCGACTTCTTCCGCACCGAGGAGGCGGGTCTGCCCGCGCAGTTCGAGAGCTTCGAGGCGCACATCGCACTGGCCAAGAAGCACGGCATCGCGATGCAGATCCACGACCGCGAGGCCCATGACGCCGTGCTCGAGACGCTCGAGCGCGTCGGGGCACCGGACCGGACTGTTTTCCACTGCTTCTCGGGCGATGCTGACATGGCGCGGATCGCCGCCGACCGCGGCTATTACCTGTCGTTCGCGGGCAATATCACCTTCAAGAACGCGCAGAACCTGCGCGATGCGCTGGCGATCATTCCCCGGGAGCGGATCCTGGTCGAGACGGATGCCCCTTTCCTCACGCCGACTCCGCACCGGGGTCGTCCGAACGCGCCGTACCTGATTCCCGTCACGCTGCGGTTCATGGCCGCTGAGCTGGGAGCGGAGCTCGATGAGCTGTGCGGGCAGGTCGCGGCCAACACGGTCGAGGTCTACGGCGCGTTCTGAGTCGGTTCAGGGCAGGTCAACCGGTCGCCGCGGCGATTGCCGGCGGCGCTGCGGCGATGTGCGAGATCGAGCGCCACACGAGCGCCAGGGTGACGGCCGAGCCTGCGAAGGCGAACCACCACGGCGCGGTCAGCCCCCACGCCTGCGCGATGACTCCGCCGAGGAACTGTCCGACGACGAGGCCGCCGAAGACGCCCACCATGTTCACCGAGGCGATGCGCCCCTGCAGCTCCATCGGAACCAGACGCTGGCGCACCGTCGTCGATATGGTGCCCCACACGAACGCGTATGCCCCGAACCCGAACATGATGGCGAACGCGACCGCCGCTGACGTGGTCAGTGCGAACGAGAGGTGCATCACGACCTCGAGCGACAGGCAGACCCGCATCAGCGTGGCGAAGGAGATGTGGCGCTCCAGCCAGCCGAAGCTGAAGATGCCGACGAGCCCGCCCAGTGCACTCGCGCCCATCAGCGCGCCGTAGCCGACCGCACTCATGCCGAGATGCTCGGTGGCGTACAGGACCAGGACGCCCCACGGTGCCGCCCACGTCACGTTGAAGACGAAGATGATGAGGACGAGGGTGCGCACCGGCGCGTTGGCGCGCAGCCACCGCAGGCCCTCGCGGATCGGCTGCCGCTTCGTCCCCGAAGGAGTGGGCTCCCGGTCGGGTATCGGCGTGCGCGAGATCCTCGAGATGAGGACGACCGCGAGCGTGACGCAGAGGATCTGAACGAGGAACGGCCAGGCCGATCCGAGCGCGAAGAGGAAGGCGCCGAGCGGCGGTCCGGCGAGCTGATTCGCCACCAGGTACCCCGACTGCATGCGGGCGTTGCCGATCCCGAGGTCCACCGGACGCACCAGCATCGGCAGCAGGGTGCTGCCTGCGGAATCGGCGAAGACCTCGGCGGTGCCGTACAGGAACGCCGTGGCCAGGACGATCCAGACCGTCGCGGTCCCCGTCACCAGGAAGACCACCAGTGCCAGCACGACGACCGCGCGGAGCCCATCGGCGAGCATCACCAGCCGGCGGCGGTCGTGATGGTCGGCAACGGAACCGGCGAGCAGTCCGAACAGCAGCCACGGCAGGAACTGCATCATGGCCCCGGATGCGACGAGGATCGGCGATGAGGTCATCGACGCGATGAGCAGCGGCGCCGCTGACAGGGCGATGCCGTCGCCCAGATTGCTCGTCCAGGACGACGCGAGCAGCCACCGGAAGTCCGTGCCCAGGCGGCGAGGTGCGATCAGGTCGCCGAGCGAAGGCATCCGCCCATCCTAGAAGCGGACGGGCGGACGCGTCGCCTGCCGGCCTGGGAGCCGACAGGCGACGCGTGGCGTGTCGCTACTGCTACTGCTCCTGCGACAACCGCACGGCCGCCAGCCAGGCGAGCATCGCCGACCGCGAATTGCCGTCGTCGAGCTCGTCATCCGGGAGCTGTGAAGCGGCTTCCGTCGCGGCGTCGAGCGCGTCAGGCCCGCCCAGCGCCGAATACATCAAAACGTAATCGCCCAGCGGACCGGAGTACGCCTTCTCACCGCCCGCTTCCGCGACGTTGGCCGCCACGCGATCCTGTGAGCCGGCGAGGTAGTCCAGCGAGATCGGGCCCACGGGGAGGATCTGGATCCCGAGGATCGCCGACGGCTCCGGGCTGAACCAGGTCGCGTAGTCCCGCTTGCCGCCCCACGTGAGCGAGACGATGCCGTGCTCGTACGCGTCCGGCAGTTCATCGACGTCGGGCTCGAGCCACAGCGAACGGGCCGCGGATGCCTCGGCCGAGAGCATCCAGTCCGCGCGCTCGGTGAGGTCCTCATCCCCACGCGCCCGGGCCCACAGTGCGAGACCGTTCCACGCGCCGACGGCTTCGGAGCTGGACTCCTGGTTGTTGCCGTCCGCGAAGGGGGAGGGCCCCGACGCCCAGGAGTGGCCGCGATACGGATCGAACACCCGGAGCACCGGCAGCATGTCGCCCTCTGCCCCACTCGCGACGTCGGCCGCGAGCACGTCGAGCACGGGAGCGAGCTCCTTCAGGGTTTCGGGTCGATAGTCGGCCAGCGCGGCGCCTGCGGAGAGGAAGTAGCCGTAGTGGAAGTGGTGGTCGTTGGCCTCCTCGGAACCGAACGACGGTGTCAACCCCACCACCGTCCGGAGCTGGTCGTCGTACACGAAGCAACGTGCGTCTTTGGTCTGGCAGCCCTGCGGGTCCAGCCACGGCTCCAGGTCTTTCCACAGCAGGTCTGCTGCCCGATCCGCGATCTCGGGCTCGTCGAGATCACGCGCGAGGGAGAGGAACCCCGCCATGCGCGCGAGGCTCTTGCCGCCGAAGTAGGTGTCGGCGGGCGCGGGCTCGGCGGCGTCGATGTCCGCCGCGAGCTGCGAGACGAGGGCCTCTCGTTCCGAAGTCTCGAGTCCGTCCAGGTCGTATGAGCGGCTCGCCTTCAGCCGAGGCACCGACCACTCGAGGGTTCCCGCGGCGCACGCCTCTGCTCTGCCGTACGCGGTGTCGAACGTGCCCAGCTCGCAGGTGGCATCGGTGTCGCGACCGGGGAACGGCACCACGATGGTGTCTCCCTCGCCGGCGTAGACCAGCCGCGTCGCGGCGGAGTCGCCGCCGACCGAATAACTCACTTCGACCTCGGACACCGGGGTGGTGAGCGACTCGGCCCACGCTTCGACGCTCGAGTCCTCCGGCACGGCGAACCACTGCGCGGTGCCGCCGCTCGGAACGAGCAGCGCGCCGTCCTCGTCACGTGCCTCCGGGGCGCGCACGCCGTACACCGTGCCGTCCACCCGCGTCTCCCACACGCCGTCGCCGGCGCTTTTCAGGGCATCGGACGGACGGAGCACGGTGTCGCGCGTGGCGAGGAACGACACGACCGGCGAGCCCTCCGCGATCGTCAGCCTGCCGAGAGCCCCGTCGTCGTCGGAGTACTCCAGCGTCACGGATACCGGGTCGTAGCGCACGACGTCGAACGAGGTCGATCCGATCTCGACGGAGAGTCCACCAGCGAAGGGAGTGGCGATCGTGTTGGCTGAGGCCGCCACCTCCGGGAGATCTACGGTGAACCCGTCCCCACGCGCTGCGAACGCGAGAGGGAACGGGAAGACCGGCTGGGGCTCGTCGCCGAACACGAGACCGGAGAACCACCGGTTGGTCGGCGGGGCGAGGCCGTCCGCCAGGCGCGGCATCTCGAGGTCCGCGATCTGCTGGACAGGAAGATCCTCGATGCTGGTCGACGCAGCGGGTGTCAGTGTCTTCCACTCCCCGTCGGTCACGGCATCCCCTGCCGATTCCGTGGTGGGGGCGGTGCAGCCGGCGAGTGCGGCGATGACAGCCAGCACCGCGATGGAGGGGGCCGCGTGGCGACGGGTCATAGGCCGACCTTTCGAAGGAGGTCATGGAGCGCGTCCGACACGCCGGCGAAGGGGCCGTCGTCGCGCAGGTGGATGCTCACCGAGACCGGGGTGCCCGGCTGGAAGAGTCCGCTCGCCCGCGCCTGGTCGAGCGGGGCGCTTTCGATCCTCACGGTCGACAGTGCCTGCCCGTCGACCGTGTCGACATCGATGCCTGCCACTTTTCCGATCAAGGTCTCCTGGCTGGGCAGCAGCACCTCGGCTTCGGCGTTGTCCGCGATGCGGGCGTAGTCGCGCGCGCTCAGAACGATCTCGGCTTCGACGTACAGCGACTGAGCCTTGTCGATGCTCGCGATCACGCCTCCTGCTGCGGCGAATCCGCCCTGCGGCACTCCGATCGACTCGATCGTCCCGTCCACCGTCGCGATGACGGTCGACGTGCCCTCCTCATCGATTCCGGCGATGACAGCGGGGTCGGCGACATAGCCGGAAGCGATGTCCCGGCGCAGCTGGAGGCTGTGCACGTCGAAGAGCGGATCTCCGGCGTGGACCTCGTCCCCGGCCTCCACGTACTGATGCGTGACGATGCCGCCGTAGTCGGTGCCGACCGGGTAGCTCTCGGCGACGAGCATCGCCGTCGTGCTGAGAGCGCGGTTCTGCCGCTGCGTGAAGAGCAGGGTTCCGGCGGCGACGATGGCGAGGACGAGGATGAGACCTGATGCAAGTCTGAAGCGGTTGCCCCACGTCATGATGATCGACCTCCTGTCGGGTTGAGCTCTCGGCGCCGGCGGCGCGAGTGCGAGGTGCTGGACTGCTGTGCGTCGGGCTGCGTTGAGTCGGGCCGCGCTGAGTCCCGCTGTGCGGGGGCCGGCCGCGTCGCGTCCTGCCCAGCGACGGCCGCCTCGAGAGGGAGCGGACGCGCGACGACGGTGATGGGCTCGACCTCGGCCGGCGCCTCGACGACCGGCACGCGCTCGCGCAGCTGGCGCAGATGGCGGGACTCCCGCATGACGGCGACGAGGAAGGCGCCCATGATGACGGTGTTCGTGGCGTTCCACGCCGTGGCGAGCGTGAACACGCCGTTCTCGGCATCCCGCCACACTCCCACGACAGTCGTAAGGGCCAGGAAGACGAAGAACAGGATCTGCGGGATCGCGTAGTTGAATGGCGACTTCGTCGACGCAGAGCCCGTCACATGCCATCCCACGTCTTTGCCGGTCACCACATTCGACAGCGCTTTGACATAGATGGGGAACGAGACGGTCGCCAGGGTGAGCGTCTCCCAGCGGAATGAGCCCACGGCGAACCACGCGAGCAGGATCTGCATCAGATAGAACCCGGCGTAGTACAGCGCCCACGTCCACACGGTCAGGTCGAGATTCATCGGCCGCAGCTCGAGGTAGATCTCGAGGGGCGGAACCAGAAGGAGCAGCAGCGGACAGATCCCTGTCAGATAGAAGGATGCCGTGACGAGGTACTGGATCCGCTGGTCCGCCGTGAGCCTGCGCTTCGGGCCGAGGGGGTTGTGCCTCAGCAGGATCTCGAAGCCGCCGGTCGCCCATCGCAGCTGCTGCTTGCTGTAGGCCTCGACGGTCTCGGGAGCATCGCCGACCGCGAGGACATCGGGGATGAAGACGGATCGCCAGCCGCGTTCGTGCAGGGTCAGCGCCGTCCACACGTCCTCGGACTTGGAGTCCGTGTAGATCCCCCCGATCTCATCGATCGCCCTCCGCCGGAACACCACGTTCGTGCCGACGCAGAAGGCTGCGTTGAAGCGGTTGCGGCCGGGCTGGATGAAACGGTAGAAGACCGTCTGCATGTATGCGGCACCCCGCGCGATCACCGTGTGGAGGTTCCCATACGCCTGCGGGGTCTGGACGAACGCGATCGAGTCGTTCGCGAAGAAGGGAAGCGTCTCGTTCAGGAAGTCGGGCCTGGGGGCGAAGTCCGCATCGAACACGGCGAAATAGGCGCCCTTCGCCAGCGTGAGCGCGTGGTTGATGTTGCCGGCCTTCGCCCCGTTGGAGCTCAGTCGGCGGACATACCAGGCGCCGAGCTCGGCGGCGAGATCGCGCACCTCGTCCGAGCGGCCGTCGTCGAGGATCCAGGTGCGGTGCCTGCCGCGGATCGCCAGGGCTGCCTCGACGGTTCTGCGGATCGTGCCGATGTCCTCTCCGTAGACCGTGACGAAGACGTCGACGAGCACCGGCTCGCCATTCAGGTGCGGCGTGTCATCCCCCTCAGCGAGCGGGGGCAAGAGCTTGGTCGCCGCGTCGTGATAGGCGAAGTCGCGGGGATTGTGGCCGCTCGAGAGGATCGTCCACATCGAGAGCAGCGCGTGCGCGACGAGAATCGTCTCGGCGACGATCACCATCGCGTAGGGGAGGAGGTCACCGCGATTCCGCGGGTCGAGCAGGAATGCTCCGTACGCGAGGACGCCGATGGTTGCCACGATGACGAGAAGGATCATCACGGGCGACGGCTCGTTGCGCGTCGGTGGGGGAAGAGTGGGTGGGGCGGTCTGTCGGGCGGGTGGGCGTGTCAAAGGAGGCTCCGTCTCATCGGCCAGGTTCGGGGCAGTGGGGCCGCGAAAGCGCTGGGACGAGCAGCTCGCAATTCCAGGCTAAAGTGCCTGCGCGAGGCCAGATTTCACCCAGGTAAAGGGTGTATGAAAATCGTTTGAAGGCGGGATCGCTACTGTGGTGGCATGCCCGTGTCCCTTCTCCGTGCCGCCGAGATCCGCGCACTGGCCGCCGAACTCGACGTCACGCCCACGAAGAAGCTGGGGCAGAACTTCGTCGTCGATGCCAACACGGTGCGCAAGATCGTGCACGTCGCCGGCGTCAAGGCGACCGATCGCGTCGTGGAGGTCGGCCCCGGACTCGGCTCCCTGACGCTCGCGATCCTCGAGACCGGAGCCTCGGTCACCGCGGTCGAGATCGACCACCGGCTCGCCGAGCGGCTGCCCGAGACTGCCGCGGCGCACGGCGTGGGGAACGGCGCGCTGACGGTGCTCGACGCCGACGCGCTGCGGGTGACCGAGCTTCCGGGCGACCCAACGGTGCTGGTCGCCAACCTTCCGTACAACGTCAGCGTCCCGGTTCTCCTGCACTTCCTCGAGACGTTCCCGAACCTGCAGCGCGGGGTGGTCATGGTTCAGGCCGAGGTCGGCGAGCGTCTCGCCGCTCCGCCGGGCTCGAAGATCTACGGCGCACCGAGTGTGAAAGCCGCGTGGTACGGGCCGTGGCGGCTCGCCGGCGTCGTCTCACGTCAGGTCTTCTGGCCCGTGCCGAACGTCGACAGCGTCCTGGTGGGGTTCGAGCGCGATGCCGAGGTGCGGGGGAGCGAGGACGAGCGGCGCCGCACCTTCGCGATCGTGGATGCCGCCTTCCAGCAGCGCCGGAAGATGCTCAGGCAGGCGCTGTCACAGGTGCTCGGGGGCACATCCGCAGAGGCGACCGCTGTCCTCCACAGAGCAGGAGTCGCCGCGACCGCGCGTGGCGAGGAGCTGTCGATCGAGGACTTCGTCCGCATCGCCCGCGCCTGAGCGATACGTGGATGTTCGGCCAGAGTTCACGTCGTGTTGCCGCCCGGTCACGAAACATGCCCGTAACATTGACCCGCGCCTCGAGAGCCGGGGAGTGAGCGGGTCCGCATCCCGCCAGGGGGATGACGACCATGCGCACCGCAGAATACCCGGCGCCCGAGCGCGTGCTGCTGCACCTGAGCGACACCCATCTGCGCGGCGGTGACTCGCGCCTCTTCGACCGCATCGACTCGACGGAGCGGCTCGCTCGCGCGCTGCGCTCGATCGAGGCATCCGGCATCCGTCCCGATGCACTCGTGTTCACCGGTGACCTGGCCGATTGGGGTGAGACCGACGCGTACGCGGCGATCCGCGAACTCGTCGAGCCCTTCGCCGTACGCCTGGGCGCCCCCGTCCTCTGGGTGATGGGCAACCACGACGATCGCTCGGGCTTCCGCGAGCACCTGCTCGGCGAGCGGGGCGTCGATCCGCTCCGGCCTGTCGATCGTGTCGACGAGCTCGACGGCCTGCGAGTCGTCACGCTGGATTCGTCGGTGCCTGGTGAGCACTGGGGTGAGCTGCGGGACACGCAGCTCGAGTGGCTTCGCGAGGTTCTGGCGACTCCCGCACCGCTCGGCACCATCCTCGCGATGCATCACCCGCCTGTGCCGGCCGTGCTGCCTCTGGCCGCGAGCGTCGAGCTGCGCGATCAATCGCGACTCGCGAGCGTCCTGCGCGGCACGGACGTCCGGGCGATCATCGCCGGGCACCTGCACTACTCGACCTTCGCGACCTTCGCCGGCATCCCCGTCTCGGTCGCCTCAGCCACCTGCTACACGCAGGACCTCACGGTGCCGGTCGGCGGCACGCGGCCGCAGGACGGCGCGCAGTCGTTCAATCTGATCCACGTTTACGACGAGACCGTCGTGCACTCCGTCGTGCCGGTCGACGTCATGATCCCGCTCGAGCACATCGATGCCGCCGAGGCGCAGCGCCGGCTCACGGCGGCGGGCATCGTGGCCGCCCCGGCTCACGGTCACGGCAGCCTCAGCGTCGTGCGGAAGGATGCGCCGACCGAGCCGCTGACTGTTCTGCGCTGAGCTCGGCTCGTTCCCACGGGGCTCGCACGGGGAACATCCGCTCGAGCGTCGTGTGCAGGGCGTTGACCCGCACGTCCTCGGGGATCTCGGGCGTCCCGCCGTCGTTGAGGCAGAACATGTCGACGTCCCGACGGTCGGCGAGGGCCTCCATGCGACGCAGCGAACGGGCCATCGTCGTCTGGACGTAGCGCACGCGGGGACGCCGGGTGACCACCGCCCGCCCGGTCATGAGTGCGTAGTAGTGATAGAGGCAGTTCGTCACCGAGATGTCGGTCGCGGAGCGGAAGCGCGAAGACGCCGTGCGCGTGAAGTCGTCGGGGAACGAACGCTCCATCTCCGACAGGATGCTGCGGCGCAGCGGTGTCGCGCAGTGCTCGAGGTCTCGCACGATCGTGCGTCCGAATCGCTCGCGGAGGAGGGCCCGGTTGACCCGCAGAGCGTTGTCGTGACCGCTGCGCTCGGCCGCGGGATCTCCCGCGCCGATGCGGACCTCGCACTCGACGAACTTTGTGACGCCGGCGGAGGTGAAGAAGAGGTCGGGCTCGACGCGACGTGCGAAGAACATGTCGTCGTTGGAGTACAGGAAGTGCTCCGCCAGCCCGTCGATGCGGTGCAGCTGCGCCTCGACGGCGTGCGAATTGTGGATCGGGAGGGCCGAGGTGTCGGCGAAGAAGTCCTCGCTGCGGACGATCGTGACCTTGGGGTGGTCGATCAGCCAGGCGGGGGCGGGGGAGTCGGTGGCGATGAAGATCCGCCGCACCCAGGGCGCGTGCATGTGGACGCTGCGCAGCGCGTAGCGCAGCTCGTCGACCTGGCGGTAGCGGGCGGGCCCGTCGTCGCCGTCGCCGACGACGTAGCCGGCCATCTGGGCTGCGCGCTGTCGCTGGAACTCGTTCGAGGACCCGTCGACCCACGAGAAGACGATGTCGATGGGCTCGGTGAACTCGTCCGGCTGCGGGTCGAACATGCCGTCGATCGTGCGCCACTGGCGGCCGTAGCGCTCGACCGTCGAGTAATGGACGTCGTCGGCGTCGGTCGAGGCGCGAAGAAGCGCGTTGGCGACCGGAGCCTCGATGACCTCGCCGAAGCGCCAGAACTCCAGGCGTGCGCCGGTCGACGCTCCATAGCGCAGACCGCTCAGGCGGGTGATCCGCGGACGGTAGGCCCGCCAGGACGAGGGCTGCTCGGGCGCGTCATCCACTTCGGCGGCGAGGGTGGCCGTGCCTCGGCGGGGCTTGAGGTACAGCGGCTCGTGGCGTCCCAGGGAACGCAGGGCGTCGAACGCGGCATCGCGATCTGCCAGGTCCACCACGATCGCCGGGGCGCGATCCTCGTGGCGGATGAGTGTCGTCGCGATGCCGGCAGTTTCGAGCGTCGCCGCGACGAGCAGAAGATCCTCGGTCTCGGCATCCGCCGCCGTCACCGAATCGTGCTGCAGATGCAGGATGCCGCGATCCAGCGTGACATCGGTGCGGGTGAGGAGCGCCGACCACGTGTGGGTCTCGACGGGCAACACGGAAAGTGCCGGCATGGGGCCTCCAGAGGGCGAGAGAAGACGAGGGTGTCCGGCAACCCTACGCACACCTTGTTTCGACCTCGTTTCTCTCGGGCCCCCCTTGACAGATCATCGGGCGGATGCGGGGTGGCCTTTCCGGCGCGGGCAGGCGGCGCGGCATCCCGGCACGCTAGCCTCGAACAGTGACCGATCCATCGCGCTACCGCTCCCGTGGCGGAGACCTCCACCGGCCCTATTCTGCGGCGGATGACCGCTACGAAACCCTCGACTACCGCAAGGTCGGCACCTCGGGTCTGACCCTTCCGCCCATCTCGCTCGGACTGTGGTGGAACTTCGGCGACAACATCCCCTTCGACCGCCAGCGCGAGGTGCTGCGCCACGCCTTCGACAAGGGCATCACGCACTTCGACCTGGCCAACAACTACGGTCCGCCGTACGGCTCGGCCGAGACGAACTTCGGCCGGATGATGCGTGAGGACTTCGCGCCGTATCGGGACGAGCTGATCATCTCGTCGAAGGCCGGCTACGACATGTGGGACGGACCGTACGCGAACGGGGGCTCGCGAAAATACCTGCTCGCGAGCGCCGAGCAGTCGCTCACGCGCATGAGCGTCGACTACGTCGACATCTTCTACTCGCACCGATACGACCCGGACGTGCCCATCGAGGAGACGATCGGCGCCCTCGACACCCTCGTGCGACAGGGCAAGGCCCTGTACGTCGGCATCTCGTCGTACAGCGCGGAGCAGACCGTCGTGGCCGCGGCCGTCGCGCGGAGCCTCGGGACGCCGCTCGTGATCCACCAGCCCTCGTACTCGATCCTCAACCGCTGGGTCGAGGACGGTCTCACGCGGGTCCTGGAGAAGGACGGGCTGGGCGCGATCGCGTTCACCCCGCTCGCCCAGGGACTGCTGACGAACAAGTACCTCGGCGACGGCAGCGCCGAGCGCTCGCAACAGCGGTCGTCGCTGGGCGGCCGCCGCCTGACCGACAAGGCGCTCGCGACGCTGCGGGGCCTGGACGTCATCGCCCAGGAGCGCGGGCAGACGCTCGCGCAGTTCGCGATCCAGTGGGTGCTGCGCGATCCGGTGGTGGCCTCGGCGCTCATCGGCGCCTCCTCAACCGCCCAGATCGACGAGAACGTCGCCGCCCTCGCCGGTCCCGGGTTCACCACCGAAGAGCTCGAGCAGATCGATGCCCTCGCCGACGCGATGGACCCGAACCCCTGGGTGGAGTCGGCCCAGCCGTGACCGAAGCCGCCGTCGCCGACCGCATCCACGTGCGGGCCCCGGGGAAGATCAACGTCTTCTTCGAGGTCGGCGACGTGCAGGACGACGGCTATCACGATGTGGCCTCGGCGTATCAGGCGGTGTCGCTGTACGAGGACGTCTGGGCCGAGCGCGCCGACGACTTCTCGATCTCGATCAGCGGCACCGTGGATGTGTCCGAGGTCCCGGCCGACGACCGCAACCTCGCACTCCGCGCCGCGCGCCTGGTCGCGCAGCGCGCAGGCTACGAGGGGGGCGTGCACCTCGACATCGTCAAGCACGTTCCGGTGGCCGGCGGCATGGGCGGAGGATCAGCGGATGCCGCGGCTGCCCTCGTCGCATGCGATCTGCTGTGGGGCACCGACCTCGGCGGCCAGGAGCTGCAGCGCCTCGCCGCCCGGCTCGGCGCCGACGTGCCGTTCTCGCTGCTCGGCGGCACCGCGATCGGCACAGGCCGGGGCGACCAGCTGAGCCCTGCGCTGGCGAAGGGACGCTTCGACTGGATCATCGTGACCAGCGACGGCGACGGCCTCTCGACGCCGGTGGTCTACCAGCACCTCGACGTGCTGAGGGCCGAGCGCGCGGTGGACATCGCTCCTCCCCGCCGGGTGCCGGTGGTGGACGCCGGGGTGCTCCAGGCGCTTCGCGCCGGTGATGCGACGGCGCTCGCAGAGCACGTCCGCAACGACCTCCAGGCGGCGGCGCTGTCACTGCGCGCCGATCTGCGGCAGGCGCTCGAGATCGGCGAGCAGGCCGGCGCTCTGGCGGGGCTCGTCTCGGGCTCCGGCCCTACGCTCGCGTTCCTCGCAGCCGGACCCGAGCCCGCACTCGAACTGCAGGTCACACTCGCGTCCGCCGGCCTCAACGCAGTCCACGTCCACGGCCCGGTCCCCGGCGCACGACCTCTCTGAAGCACCGTCACTCGAGGAAGGACCCTCATGTCGGACGACATCGCGAGCGCGCAGCACCAGGGACCGCTCGACCCGGCCTCGTCGCGTGCGCTTGCCGAGCAGGGCCTCGACCTTCGCCTGTTCTCGAGCACCGATCTGCCGGGCTTCACGCAGTGGAATCGCGCCGTCGCACGGGGCTTCCTGGATGGCGAGCCGACCGCGACCCAGCTCGAGGCGTCGTTCGAGCGGTCTTCTCGGCGCCGGACCGTCGGCGTCCTCGATCCCAGGGGACCGGAGCCGGAGCTGCCGGTCGCGACGTTCGCCTCGTGGGTCGCAGAACTCTCGATCCCGGGCGGCCGCGGCATCCCGTCGGTGGCGATCAGTGCCGTCACTGTGGCGGCTACGCACCACCGGCGGGGCATCCTGCGGTCGATGATGGAAGGCGAGCTCCGCCGCGCCGACGCCCTGGGAGTGCCGGTCGCCGTGCTCACTGTCAGCGAGTCCACGATCTATGGCCGGTTCGGATTCGCGGCTGCCGCCATGAGCGGAAACCTCACGATCGACGTCCCGAGGGCGCAGTGGACAGGCCCGCGTCCCGATGGGCGCGTGGACTTCATCTCGCGCGAGCGCTTTCGCCAGCTCGCCCCTGAGCTGTACGAGCGGGTCCGTCTCGCCTCGCCCGGCGAGATCGAGATGCCGGAAGGGCACTGGGATCGGCTCGCGGGCACGCGGCCGGATGCAGAGCACCCCGAGCGGCTGCGGGCAGTCCGGTACGCCGATGCCTCCGGGGCAGAGCGGGGCGTCGCGCTGTACTCGTACCGCGAGAACCATGACGACTTCGCGAGGTCGAAGGTGCGGATCGACAGGCTCATCGCCGAGACGCCCGATGCCTATGCCGCACTGTGGCGGTACCTCCTCGAGCTCGACCTCGTCGGCGAGCTCGAGGCACCGGTCATGTCGGTGCAGGAGCCGGTGCTGTGGATGATCGCGGATCGACGCGCCGCAAGGCTGTGGGTGGGCGACCACCAGTGGGTGCGCATCCTCGACGTGCCCGCCGCGCTGCAGGCGCGCCGTTATGCGTCACCCGGCGCCGTGGCGCTCGAGGTGACCGATGATCTCGGGTTCGCTGCCGGCCGCTGGATCCTCACGGTGGGCGAGAGTGGTGCGGGGTCGGTCGAGACGTGGCAGGGCGAGGTGGTTCCCGACGGCGTCCCCGCCGTCCGCCTCGGCGTCGCGGATCTCTCTGCGGTCTATCTCGGTTCCGTGTCGCTCACGGCTCTCGCCGCAGCAGGGCGCGTGCAGTCGACGGATGCCGCAGCCGCCGCGCGGATCTTCTCCTGGTTCGAGCCGGCGCGACTGAGCTTCTGGTACTGAGGGACTGAGGAACCCCGCGGAAAGCCCGCGGGTCAGCTCTCCAGCGTCTCGCTCAGCTCGAGCCAGCGCTCCTCGAGCCCGGCGACCTCGGCGCTCGCCGTCCTGCGGCGCTCCTGCAGGGCGAGCAGCTCGGAGTAGTCGTCGTGACTGTCGGCCAGCTTGACATCGACGGCGTCCAGTTCGGACTGCAGCCGCCCGAGCCTCCGGTCGATGGCCGACAGCTCCTTCTCGGCGGTGCGGCGCTCGGCTCCCGACAGCGCCGGGGCTGCGGAGCCGGATGCCGGCCCCTTCGAGGATGAAGCGCGTGGGGGAGCGGCATCCGCTTTCGACTGCTGCGCAGTGCGGAGCCGGAGGTACTCCTCCAGACCTCCCGGCAGGTGCCGCAGGTGCCCGTCGAAGATCGCGTACTGCTGGTCGGTGACGCGCTCGATGAAGTACCGGTCGTGCGAGACGACGATGAGCGTTCCCGGCCAGGAGTCGAGCAGGTCTTCGAGCGCCGCCAGCATGTCGGTGTCGAGGTCGTTCGTCGGCTCGTCGAGGATCAGCACGTTCGGCTGCTCGAGGAGGATGAGCAGCAGCTGCAGGCGGCGCTGCTGACCGCCCGAGAGGTCCTTCACCGGGGTCGAGAGCTGCGCGCTCTCGAAGCCCAGCCGTTCGAGCAGCTGGCCCGGCGTGAGCTCCTGGGACTTCGAGCCCGCCCCGAAGACGTAGCTCGTGCGCAGCCCCGCGATCACGACGCGCACCGGGTCTGCGAGGTGCGGCTCCAGGTTGTCGATGCGCTGCGTGAGCGTCGCCACCTGGACGGTCTTTCCGCGCTTGACGCGCCCGGACGTGGGCTCGATCGTGCCCGAGATCAGCCCCAGGAGGGTCGACTTGCCGGCGCCGTTCACGCCCAGGATGCCGGTGCGCTCGCCGGGTGCGAGGCGCCACTCGATGTCGCGGAGCACGGGCGGATCGGCGGGGTCGTAGGTCACCGAGACGTCGAGCAGATCCACGACGTCCTTGCCGAGGCGCGAGACCGCGAGTGACTGCAGCGCGATCCGGTCGCGGATCTCGGGCACATCGGCGATGAGCTCGTTGGCGGCGTCGATGCGGAACTTCGGCTTGGAGGTCCGCGCGGGGGCGCCGCGCCTCAGCCAGGCCAGCTCCTTGCGCGCGAGGTTCTGGCGCCGGGCCTCGATCGTGGCCGACTGCCTGTCGCGTTCGACCCGCTGCAGGATGTACGCGGCGTATCCGCCCTCGAAGGGCTCGACCAGGCCGTCGTGGACCTCCCACGTCGCCGTGCAGACCTCGTCGAGGAACCACCGGTCGTGCGTGACGACGAGCAGAGCGCCGGAGGACCGCGACCAGCGCCGCTTCAGGTGCTCGGCGAGCCAGGCGATGCCTTCGACGTCGAGGTGGTTGGTCGGCTCGTCGAGCGCGAGGACGTCCCAGTCGCCGGTCAGCAGGCGGGCGAGGGCCACGCGGCGGCGCTGGCCTCCCGACAGCGGGGCCACCGACCCGTCCCAGTCGAGATCCGTGAGGAGCCCGGCGATGACATCGCGCACCCGCGCATCGCCCGCCCACTCGTGGTCGGGGGTGTCTCTGACGACGGCCTCGCGAATGGTCAGGCTGTCATCGAGCGTGTCGCCCTGGTCGAGGACGCCGACGCGGACGCCTCCGCGCAGCGTGACGCGTCCGGCATTGGGCTCGAGACGTCCGGCGAGCATGGCGAGCAGGCTCGACTTGCCGTCGCCGTTGCGTCCGACGATCCCGATGCGGTCGCCTTCGTCGACGCCGAGAGACACGGAGTCGAAGACGACCTTCGTGGGGAACTCGAGGTGCAGGGCCTCTGCACCGAGAAGATGGGCCATCAGGCGTCCTCGCTCACATCGAAGCCGAGGCTCAGCTTGCGCAGGAGCGAAGCGAGCCGTTCCCGGTCGCCCCGGGGGAGTGCTGCGAGCAGGACCGCCTCGGCGTCCACCAGACGCGTGATGGCGGCATCCACTCGCACCCGCCCGTCTTCGGTGAGGGTGACCAGGATGCTGCGCCCGTCGTCCGGGTCGTTCTCACGTCGCACCAGCCGCCGGCCGACCAGCCGGTCGATGCGGTTGGTCATCGTGCCGCTCGAGACCAGCGTCTGCTGCAGGAGCTGCTTGGGGCTGAGCTGGAACGGCTCGCCGGCGCGCCGGAGGGCCGAGAGGACATCCCACTCCCAGGGCTCGAGCTCGCTGCGCCGGAACGCATCCCGCCGCGCGCGGTCGAGATGCCGCGAGAGGCGGTCGACCCGGGAGAGCACGCCGAGGGGTGAGAAGTCGAGGTCGGGGCGCTGTGCGGTCCACGCCTCGACGATGCGATCGACCTCGTCCGCCTCTTGAGCCATCCCTCCATTATCGAGGGCGCGCCCCGGCGCCGCCGACCTCGGGCGCGCTTCTCCACGCTCACGGCGACGGTCCGGAAGCGAGGGAGGGCCCGAACGGGTGGCCGTCCTCCATGGCAGACTGGACGGGGTCGTCCCGCAGGGCTCGGCCGGTCCGCCGTGGTGTAATGGCAGCACGACAGCCTTTGGAGCTGTTAGGTCTAGGTTCGAGTCCTGGCGGCGGAGCATGTCAGACACCGTCGCGGATCCGTCGCTCGCCGTCATCGTCCTCGCCGCCGGGCAGGGCACGCGCATGAAGTCGTCGCTGCCCAAGGTGCTGCATCGCATCGGCGGGCGGTCGCTCGTCGGCCATGTGCTGGCCACGGCCCAGGGCCTCGCGCCGGCCCGGATCCTCGTCGTCGTGCGGCACGAGCGCGATCTCGTCGCCGACGCCGTTCTCGCGGATGCCCCCGAAGCGGATGTGATCGACCAGGACGAGATCCCCGGCACCGGGCGCGCGGTCGAGATCGCGCTCGCCCAGCTCGAGTCGTTCGACGGCGACGTGCTGGTGCTCAGCGGCGATGTGCCTCTGCTCGACCACGACGCCCTCTCGACGCTCGTCTCGCGGCATCGGGGCTCCGGTGCCGCCGTGACCGTCATGAGTGCCAGGGTGGACGACGCGACCGGCTACGGCCGCATCATCCGCGGCTCCGCGGGAGACCTTGAGCGCATCGTCGAGCAGAAGGATGCGACCGAGGACGAGGCATCCGTCTCCGAGATCAACGTCGGGGTCTATGTCTTCCGAGCCGCGTCGCTGCGCACCCATCTTGCCCGGGTCGGCACGGCCAACGCGCAGGGCGAGAAGTACCTCACCGACGTCGTGGGGCTCCTTCACGCGGCGAGCCTGCCGATGGCCGTCTCGACGGCTCCGGATGCCGCAGCCGCACTGGGCGTCAACGACAGGGTGCAGCTGGCCGAGGCCGCCCGGATCCTGAACGCCCGCACCGTGCGGCGCTGGCAGCTCGAGGGTGCGACGATCCTCGACCCGGCGACGACGTGGATCGACGTCACCGCGACGCTCGCCCCCGACGTCACCGTCCTGCCGAACACGCACATCCTTCGCGCCACCGTCGTCGACTCCGGCGCCACCGTCGGGCCCGACACGAGCCTGGTGGACTGCGAGGTGGGGGAGGGTGCTGTCGTC
Organism: Microbacterium sp. P5_B6; assembly: GCF_056400345.1. Classification (NCBI taxonomy): domain Bacteria; kingdom Bacillati; phylum Actinomycetota; class Actinomycetes; order Micrococcales; family Microbacteriaceae; genus Microbacterium; species Microbacterium sp. P5_B6. The sequence continues at coordinate 151,470 of NZ_JBFULL010000002.1, forward strand.
ACCCGCGCCGATGCCACGCTGGCCGTCATCGGGGCCCACGCGAGCGTCGGGCCGTTCGCCTACCTGCGTCCCGGCACGGTTCTGGCCGCGAGGGGCAAGATCGGCACCTTCGTCGAGACCAAGAACTCGACGATCGGCGAGGGCAGCAAGGTTCCCCACCTGTCGTACATCGGCGATACGACCATCGGTCGGCGCGTCAATCTCGGCGCCGGCGCGATCACCGCCAACTACGACGACATCGCCAAGCACCGCACCGAGATCGGCGATGAGGTGCACTCGGGCTCGCACAACGTCTTCGTCGCGCCCGTTAGGATCGGAGACGGTGCCAAGACCGGCGCCGGGGCGGTCATCCGAGACGACGTCCCGGCCGGTGCGCTGGCATTGAGCGTCGCTCCTCAGCGCATTGTCGAGGGGTGGGTCGAGAAGAACCGACCGGGAACGGGAGCGGCCGAGGCTGCCGCCCGCGTCCGGTCCGCACAGAAGGCGGACGATGGGTCGCAAGACGAAGACGATTGAGCTCGACCGCGGCAATGACATCGCGCCGGGACTCGTCGCCAAGACCAAGAAGCGCCTGGTCGTCGCCACCGGCCGATCTCATCCGGGCCTCTCGGAAGAAGTCGTAGAAGCGCTCGGCACCGAACTCGTCCCCACCGAGTACCGCACCTTCGCGTCCGGCGAGATCCTCACCCGCTTCGAGGTGTCGATCCGCGGCTGCGACTTCTTCCTGATCCAGACCTTCGGCCCTCCGGTCAACGAGTGGCTGATGGAGACGCTGATCATGCTGGATGCGGCGAAGCGCGCGTCCGCGAAGCGCATCACCGTCGTGGCCCCGTACTACCCGTACTCCCGGCAGGACAAGAAGGGCCGCGGCCGAGAGCCGATCAGCGCCCGCCTGGTCGCCGATCTCCTGAAGACCGCCGGAGCGGACCGGGTGATGAGCGTCGACCTTCACGCCGCGCAGATCCAGGGCTTCTTCGATGGCCCCGTCGACCACCTCTTCGCCAAGCCGGTGCTGCTGGAGTACTTCGAGCGCACGCTGAGCCAAGAGGATCGCGCGCTCCTCACCGTGGTCTCGCCCGACACCGGCCGGGTCCGCGTCGCAGACACCTGGTCGGACAGCCTGGGTGCGCCGCTGGCGATCATCCACAAGCGCCGCGACCCGAACGTGGCGAATCAGGTGACGGTCAACGAGATCGTCGGCCAGGTCGAAGGCCGCGTGTGCCTGCTCGTCGACGACATGATCGACACCGGCGGAACGATCGTGAAGGCAGCCGAGGCCCTCAAGGCGAACGGTGCCGTCAAGGTCATCGTCGCCGCGACCCACCCGATCTTCAGCGACCCGGCCGCGGCTCGCCTCCAGAGCGACGCGATCGACGAGGTGGTGGTGACCGACACGATCCCGCTTCCGCCCGAGAAGCGGTTCGAGAAGCTGACGATCCTTCCGATCGCACCACTCCTCGCCCGCGCGATCCACGAGGTCTTCGAAGACGGATCGGTCACGAGCATGTTCGACGGGGCGGCCTGAGCGAGCCCGCCGCCCGACTCGCGTGACGAGCCGGGATCATCGCCGGGGAACGTGTCGAGGTGCCATAGCCTGACCCTGTCGAAGGGATCGCCATGGCATCTGAGATCACCGAGGCGCAGCTGGTCGTCGCCCGGCCGTTCGCGCTCGACGTCGATGAGGTCGTCCGCGAGCTCGGCGCTGACCGCAAGGGACTGACATCCGACGACGCCGGCGCCCGCCTCGCGCTGGTGGGGCGCAACGAACTGCCCGAGCCGCAGCGGAAGCCCGCGATCCTGCGCTTCCTGGCGCACTTCAACGACACCCTGATCTACATCCTCATCGCCGCCGCGGTCATCAAGGCGCTCATGGGCGACTGGCTGGACTTCTGGGTCATCATGGCCGTGGCGATCATCAACTCCACGATCGGCTACATCCAGGAGGGCCGGGCCGAGAAGGCTCTCGCCGGAATCCGCGGGATGCTGTCGGCCGATGCGAGCGTGCGCCGCGACGGAGCCTGGGCAACGGTGCCGGCGGCCGAGCTCGTGCCGGGCGATGTCATCCGGCTCATGCCCGGCGACAAGGTGCCGGCGGACGTGCGCCTGCTGCAGGCGTTCCAGCTTCGGGTGGACGAGTCCGCCCTGACGGGCGAGTCGGTGCCTTCGTCGAAGGTGACCGATCCCGTCGCCGCCGACGCCGGTGTGGGCGACCGCACCTCGATGGCCTTCTCGGGAACGTTTGTCTCGGCGGGGCAGGGTCGGGGCATCGTGACCTCGACCGGCTCCACGACCGAGATCGGCAAGATCCAGACGCTCGCCGACGAGGCGGGCGAGCTCGCCACCCCCCTCACTCGGCAGCTCGACGACTTCGGCCGGGTGCTCACGATCGTCATCCTGGCGATGGCCGCCGCGATGATGCTCATCGGCAGGTTCCTGCACCAGATGCCGTTCGACGAGCTGATCTCGGCCGCCATCGGGTTCGCGGTCGCCGCCATCCCGGAAGGGCTGCCGGCCCTCGTGACGATCACGCTGGCCCTCGGCGTGCAGCAGATGGCCCGGCAGAACGCCATCACACGCAAGCTCCCCGCCGTCGAGGCGCTCGGCTCGGTGACGACCGTGTGCTCCGACAAGACCGGCACGCTGACGAAGAATGAGATGACCGTCCGCCGGATCGTGACGCCGCTCTCCACCTACGACGTGACGGGGCTCGGCTACGACCCGAAGGGCGAGATCGTCCCCGAGGGAGGCGCCACCCCCGGCGGTGATCTGACCGCGATCCTCGCCGTCGCCATGCTCTGCAACGATGCGCACATCGTGCAGGACGAAGGCGGTCGGTGGTCGCTCGTCGGCGAGCCGACAGAAGGCGCTCTCAAGGTCGTCGCCCTGAAGGGACGTCTGGACTCGGGCGGTTCGCGTCGCGTCGGCGTCGTCCCCTTCGACTCGGCGAACAAGTTCATGGCGACCCTCGACGAGGGCGCCGACGGGTCCCGGGCGATCCTCGTCAAGGGCGCCCCCGACCGGCTGCTCGAGCGGTCGCGTGTCCAGCGCGGTGCTTCCGGGGCCGAGCCGCTCGATATCGTCCGCTGGGAGGCGGTCATCGATGAGCTGAGCTCGCAGGGCCTCCGCGTCCTCGCCGCCGCCCGCAAGCCGGTGCGCTCGAGCACCGACGAGGTCGCCGTCGAAGACCTCCGCGACCTCGAGTTCCTTGGGGTCTGGGGGATCGTCGACCCGCCGCGTCCCGAGGCGATCGACGCGATCGCCGACTGCCACACCGCCGGCATCAAGGTCAAGATGATCACCGGCGACCACGCCGGCACAGCGCTCGCGATCGGCCGCGAGATGGGGCTCGTGGCCGGCGAGGAGGTGCGCATCCTGACGGGAGCCGAGCTCGAGGCACTCAGCCAGGAGCAGCTCAAAGAAGTGGTGCGGGATGTCGACATCTACGCCCGGACGAGCCCAGAGCACAAGATCCGGATCGTCCGCGCGCTTCAGTCGCACGACGAAGTGGTGGCCATGACCGGTGACGGGGTCAACGACGCCCCCGCGCTGACGCGGGCGAACGTCGGCATCGCGATGGGCATCAAAGGCACCGAGGCGACCAAGGAAGCCGCGGAGGTCGTGCTCGCCGACGACAACTTCGCCACGATCCGCAGCGCCATCGCCGAGGGTCGCCGCATCTACGACAACCTGCGGAAGTCGGTCGTCTTCCTGCTTCCGACCAACGGCGGTCAGTCGCTCATCATCCTCATCGCGGTGGTGTTCGGCCTCACGCTGCCCCTGACTTCGGTGCAGGTGCTGTGGGTCAACATGGTCACGGCGGTCACGCTGTCTCTCGCGCTCGCGTACGAACCCGCGGAGCGCGGCATCATGAAGCGGCCTCCTCGGCCGAGCGGCGGTCCGATCATCAACGGACGCGAGCTCCTGTTCGTGCTCATCGTCTCGTTCCTCATCGGCGGCGCCGCCATGGGCGTCTTCTACGGGGTCGCTGCCACCGGGGTCGACGTCAGCTACGCACGCACCGAGGCTGTGCTCATGCTGGCCCTCGGGCAGCTCGCGTACCTCCTGAACTGCCGCTTCATGTCACGCTCGAGCGTCACAATCGACGTCTTCCGCGGCAATCGCATGATCTGGATCTCGGCGGCGGCGCTCGTGGTGCTTCAGCTGCTCTTCACGTATGTCCCGGTCATGAACACGCTCTTCGAGTCGCAGCCGCTCGCCGCGCAGTCGTGGATCCTCCCGATCGTCCTGTCCGTCGTGATCTTCTTCGCCGTGGAGATCCTGAAGGGAGTATTCCGCCGTCGCTGAGCCATTCGGTCCGCGACGAACGCAATCCACGTGCATTCACGCGCATTCAAAGGGTCTTCATAGCGTGAACCGGACGGGCACCTGGCTCGTGTCCTCTAGCGTGGCAGGAGACCCCGCCGAGAAGCGCCGCCGAAGGAGCCTGAATGATCCGCAGCACCGCCGTACCCCGCACCGTTCGTGTCGGAGCCGCAGCAGCGGGCGTCATCGGGGCGGTCGCGCTCTCCGGCTGCGCGGCATCCGGTGCTGATGCCGCCGGCGGAGGCGCCGACCAGGCGCCGAGCTACACGGATGGCACCTACACGGCCGAGGGGTCGTATGCGACGCCGGAGTCGGTGGAGACGATCTCGGTCACCGTCACGCTCGAGAGCGATGTCATCACCGCTGTCGAGGTATCGGGCGACCCGCAGGCACGGGAGTCCGAGGAGTATCAGGGCAAGTTCATCGGCGGCATCTCCGACGCCGTCGTCGGCCAGGACATCGACGACATCTCGGTGAGCCGCGTCGCGGGCTCCTCGCTCACAAGCGGCGGCTTCAACAAGGCGATCGAAGACATCAAGTCCCAGGCCGCGGGCTGAATGCCGTGAGCGACGGCTCACGCTCGTCCTGGCGATTCGAGGCCATCGGGACGGCGTGGGAGATCGAGACGCCGCAGGCGCTCCCCGCGGCGGCACGAGCATCGGCGGCCGCGCGCATCGACGCGTTCGACCGGGAGTGGTCTCGGTTCCGGGACGACTCGGTCGTGTCGGGGCTCGCCCGTGCAGGGGGCTCGGTCCCCGCTCCGCCGGACGCCGCCGACATGCTCGGCCTGTACGCAGAGCTCTCCGCGGCCACCGACGGCGCGGTCAATCCGCTCGTCGGCGCGGCCCTCGCCCGCCGCGGGTACGACGCGCGCTACTCGCTCGTCGATCACGGCGCGTCAGCCGCACCCGCAGGCTGGCGCGACATCCTCACGTGGTCCGCCACCCGACTGACCCTCGCCGAGGCCGCGGTGATCGATGTGGGCGCGCTCGGCAAGGGGCGCCTGGTCGACCTCGTCATCGAGGCGCTCTCGCCCTGGGCCCCCGACGACGTCGTCGTCGATGCCGGGGGCGATCTCGCCGCCAGAGGCGAGCCGCAGCGCGTCGGCCTCGAGCATCCGTACGACTCCCGCCGTGCGATCGGGGTCATCGAGGTGGCGGATGCCGCGCTCTGCGCGTCGGCGACCAACCGGCGTGCATGGGGCGACGGCCTGCACCACGTGCTGGACGCCCGCACCGGGGAGCCGGTCTGCACCATCGCAGCCACGTGGGCGGTGGCCCCGACCGCGATGGTGGCCGATGCGCTCGCGACCGCGCTCTTCTTCGACGGCGGACCGCGCCTCGCCCACGAGCGCGGTGTCGAGTGGGTGCGGATGACCACGGACGGCCGGGTCGAGTGGTCGCCCGGCAGTAGGGCAGAGTTGTTCGGGTGATCGGACCCCTCACGTCGCTCTGGAACCGTGTCTTCGCGGTGCTCGGGCGTGTCTCGATGTATCGCCTCGTCTACCTGTGCCTCGCCGCGCTCGCGGTCATCGCGCTCCTCGTCTCGTTCACCGGCATGATCGCGCCGACGGCGCTCGAGCTCGTGGTGACGCTCGTGGTGCTCTCGGCGGTCTGCTCCGTGACGGATGCCGCCGCTCAGCGGATCGTCGGACTCCCATGGCGGATCGAGTCATCGCTCATCACCGCGCACATCCTGCTCTTCGTCCTGCGCCCGACCCTCGACCTGGCGGCACTGGCCGGAATCGCGATCGCCGGGATCGTGGCCTCCCTCTCGAAGTACCTGCTCGCGTGGCGCGGCCGCCATATCTTCAACCCGGCGGCCGTGGGCGCCACGGTGCTCACCGTGCTGAGCGTCTGGTGGCCAGAGCTCGGCTCGTCGTCCTGGTGGATCGGGACTCCGGTGCTGGCCGCTCCGGTCGTGGTGCTCGGACTGCTCGTGCTGCTGCGCACCGAGAAGGTGCGGATCGTCGCGGTGTTCCTCGTGGTCTCGGTCACCGTCGCCGTCCTCCGAGTCTCGGCCCAGTACCAGGCACTCGGAACCGACTTCCCGGTCTCCGAGGTCTTCTGGCAGGTGCTGTGGTCCTCACCCTTCCTCTTCCTCGGCGCCTTCATGCTGTCCGAGCCGCTCACCATGCCGCCTCGCCGCTGGCAGCAGCTGACGATCGCGGCGATCGTCGGCGTCCTGGCGGGCTGGCCGATCCCGGTCGGCGACATCACTCTGGGCCAGGAGCGTGCCCTGCTCGTCGGCAACGCGGTCGCGTTCGTCTTCGCCTTCTCGCTGCGCTCGGCCGTGCGGCTGTCGCTCGTCTCACGCATCGACCTGACTCCGACGGTCCGGCAGCTCACCTTCCGCACGCACAGCCGTCTCGCCTTCCTCCCCGGCCAGTACCTCGAGCTCGAGGTGCCCCACCGGCATCCGGATGCCCGCGGCACGCGACGCGAATTCAGCATCGCCTCCGCGCCCGAGGATCTGCCCGAACTCACCGTCGCGTTCCGCGAAACCGGGGCTTCCGGCGCCAAGCCGCAGTCCTCATACAAGAAGGCGCTTGCGGAGGTGTCCCCGGGTGCCGTCCTCGCCGTGACGGGTGTCTGGGGAGACTTCCTCCTCCCGAAGCGCACCTCCAGCCCCGTGCTGATGGTGGCGGCCGGCATCGGCATCACGCCGTTCGTCTCGCAGCTGCGCCATGAGCGGCTCGCGGCAGTGGACCGTGATGTGGTGCTCGTGTACGTGGCGTCCGAGGCGTCCGAGCTCGTCTACCGCGACGAGCTCGAAGCGACGGGGGTGCGGGTGGTGGTCTTCACGCGTGACCGTCCCCGCGACCTGCCGTCGCACTGGAAGTGGGCGCGCGGGGTGCGATTGGACGCGGAGGGGCTGCTGCAGGTCGTCCCCGACATCGCCGCGCGCCACGCGTACATCTCGGGTGCGGCCGGGCTCATCGCAGAGCTCGCCCCCGCGCTCGAGAAAGCCCGCTCGATCACCACGGACGCGTTCTCCGGCTACTGAGGCCCCTCTGTCGGCGAGGCAGGGGATCCTGTCGAGACGGGGCTTCGCGCCGCCCGGCCTCGGCAGAACGCCCTGCCTCGACGGATCGACCAGGGCGCGGTCTCAGGCCGGGTCGGCGGGCCGCCCCGGCAGCCGGACCTCGAACGTCGTATCGCCGGGTGCGCTCTCCGCCGTGATCGTCCCTCCGTGCGCCGATACGATGGCTTTCGCTATCGAGAGCCCGAGTCCGGTGCCGCCGGTCTTGCGCGCGCGTGACCGATCCGCGCGTGAGAAGCGCTCGAACAGCTCGTTCCGGAGGGCCGGATCCACCCCCGGCCCGTCGTCGTGCACCCGCAGGACGGCATCCCGGCCCTCGCGTGACACGGTGACCGTCACCGTCGTCCCGGCCGGGGTATGGGTGCGGGCGTTGGCGAGGAGGTTCGCGGCGACCTGGTGCAGCCGGCTGTCGTCGCCCGCGATGACCACGGGATCTTCGCCGACGTCGAGCTTCCAGACATGGTCGGGGCCCGCCGGCCGGGCGTCAGCGACCGCCTCGATCGCGAGCCGTGTGAGGTCGACCGAGCTGTAGACGAGCTCCTGCCCCTCGTCCAGGCGGGCGAGCAGCAGCAGATCCTCGACGAGGGTCGTCATGCGCAGCGACTGCGCCTGGATGCGCTGGAGCGATTCGCCCGTCGTGTCGATGGTTCCCTCCATCGGCATGCCGGACGCCTCCGCCTGACGCAGGGACTTGAGGGAGAGCTCCGAATAGCCGCGGATGGAGGCCAGGGGAGTGCGCAGCTCGTGGCTGGCATCGGCGACGAAGCGCCGCATCCGCTCCTCGTTGCGCTGCCGTTCGTCCAGTGACGCGTCGACGTGATCGAGCAGCGTGTTGAGGGCGTGGCCCACCCGCCCGATCTCGGTGCGGTCGTCGGCCTGGTCGTCGGGAACGCGCTCGTCGATCGAGACGGCGCCCTCCGACATCGGCAGCGAGGCGACGCGCGTGGCCGTGTCGGCGACAGCCCTCAGCGGGGCGAGTCCGGCGCGCACCACGAGCGCGATCGCCACACCCAGCAGCACCAGTCCGGCGGCGGTCACCAGCAGCACCGCCGTGATGATCTGGGTGATCGTCTGCTGCACCTCGCTGAGCGGCAGGCCGACCACGACGACGTAGTTCTGCATCTGGTACGCGTACACGCGGTACTCGCCCAGACTCTCGACGGTGACGGAGGCGTAGCCGGCATGAGTGACCGCATCGGCGACGTCGTCCACCTGCGCCTCAGTGAGCTCCTCGACCTCGTTCTCGGAGGCGACCACGGCGCCGGTGGCGGGTCCCGACGCAGGGCTCAGCACGAGCAGCACGCCCTCCTGCTGACGCCCCTCCGCCAGCACGTCCTGCGCCGTCACCTCCTGCGTCGCGCCGGGGGGACCCTGCATGCGAAGGAGAGCGGATGCTGTCACGTTCGCGGTCTCACGGACCCTCGCGTTGAGGTTCTCCTGCAGGATCTGCCCGAGGAACGCGCTGATCGCGACGGCGATGCCGATGAGGATGAGTCCGACGATCGCGGTGATCGTCACCATGAGCCGCGTCTGCAGGCTCCAGGTGCGGCGCCGCCGTGGGGTGCGAGGAGCCTCGCCCTCGTCCACAGGCGGGGTCACGGCATCCGGTGTCATCACTGCGGGGCTTTGATCATGTACCCGACCCCGCGCACGGTGTGGATGAGCGGCTCCCTGCCCTGGTCGATCTTCTTGCGCAGGTACGAGATGTAGAGCTCCACCACCGAGGAGCGACCGCCGAAGTCGTAGTTCCACACGCGGTCGAGGATCTGCGCCTTCGATACGACCCGGCGCTGGTTGCGCATCAGGTACCGCAGCAGTTCGAACTCGGTCGCGGTCAGCTCGATCTGCTGGCCGGCACGCTCGACCTCGTGGCTGTCCTCGTTGAGCGAGAGGTCGGCGACGCGCAGGATCGGCTCGGCGTCGTTCGCCATGGCGGTGCCTGCGCGCCGCATCAGCCCGCGCAGGCGGGCGACGACCTCTTCGAGGCTGAACGGCTTGGTGACGTAGTCGTCGCCGCCGGCGGTGAGACCCGCGACCCGATCGCTCACCCCGTCCTTCGCGGTGAGGAAGAGCACGGGCACGTCGTTGCCCGAGTGCCGCAGTCGCTGGAGCACGGCCATGCCGTCGAGGTCGGGCATCATGACATCGAGCACGACGGCGTCCGGATCGAACTCCCGCGCGGCCTGCAGCGCCTGGAAGCCGGACGCGGCGGCGCGGACCTCCCAGCCCTCCATGCGCAGGGCCATCGAGAGCAGATCGGTGAGCATCTGCTCGTCATCGACGACGAGCACACGCAGCGGCGCACCGTCGGGTCGGTGCAGAGCAGGAGAAGGGGCTGTCACGGTCATGCCGCCATCCTGAGCCGCTTTCCTATGCGACTCCTATGCGCCATCCTATGCGTCGGCTGTTAACCCGTCTCGTGGGCCGTCCGCTTGGGCGGGCTGCCGCCCATATGTCTTCCATAGCCTTCCCAGAACGCGCGCATGAACGGGGTCCCTAGCTTGATCCCCGACGACCGGCTCCCTTGCCCGGTCGAGAGGAGACCCATGTACTGGACCTATCTGCGGCGGGAGCTGTCCGGCCGCAAGAAGCAGACGATCATCGTCGCGACCGGGCTCGCGATCGCCATCGCCCTCGTGATCATCGTCAACGCCCTGTCGGCCGGCGTTCGCGACGCGCAGGCGCAGGCCCTCGAGTCCGTCTACGGCGTCGGCACCGACCTCACGGTGACCGGAGCCGCCGTCGAGCCGGGCCAGGGCGGAGGCCCGCAGTTCGACTTCGATCAGGATGCCGGCCAGACCGCCGACGACGGCACCACTGCGCTCAGCCAGTCGCGCCTGATGGCCGACTTCCGCCGCGGCACCCTCGAGACCTCCACCGTCGACACGGTCGCAGGTGTGGACGGCGTGGCCGCGGCATCCGGTGCCCTCAGCCTCACCAACTCCACCTTCTCCGGTGAGCTGCCGCAGCCGCCCGCCGCCGAGCAGCAGGGCGGCACCGCGCAGGGGGAGGCGCCGCAAGACGGGGCTCGCGGCGGCTTCGGCGGCGGATCGTTCGATGTCGACTCCTTCACCGTGCTGGGCGTGGATCCCGACCAGGCATCGGTAGGACCGCTCGCCTCGGTGGAGGTGACCGACGGGCGCGCCCTCAGCAGCGACGACGCCGGTCAGGCCGTCGCCGTGGTCGATGCCACCTACGCCGCGACGGCGAGCCTCTCCGTCGGCGGCACCATCGACGTCGGAGGCACCGACATGGAGGTCGTCGGCGTCGTCTCGTCGACCGGAAGCTCGGCCGACACCGCGTCCAACGTCTACATCCCGCTCGATGTGGCACAGGACCTCTCCGGCGCCGGCGATGTCGTCTCAACGGTGTACGTGCAGGCCGAGTCCGCCGACCAGATCGGCGCCGTTCAATCGGCCATCCAGCAGGAGCTTCCCGACGCCACGGTCAGCTCGCAGTCCGAGCTCGCCTCCACTGTCTCCGGTTCGCTCTCCAGCTCGACGGCCCTGATCACCAACCTCGGCACATGGCTTTCGATCATCGTGCTCGCCGTCGCGGTCGCGCTCGCGGTGCTCTTCACGATCTCGGGCGTCTCCCGGCGCACCCGGGAGTTCGGCACCCTCAAGGCGATCGGCTGGTCGAACGGCCGGGTCGTCGGGCAGGTCGCAGGCGAGTCGGTGGTGCAGGGCCTGATCGGCGGCGCGATCGGCCTCGTCGTCGGGCTCGCCGGGGTGTGGGCGATCAACATCATCCAGCCCACGATCTCGGCAGCGCCGTCCGCGCAGGAGTCGTTCGGCGGCGGACCGGGCGGAGGAGGCCCCGGCTTCATGCAGGAGCTCTCGTCGACGACGACCGACATCGTCCTGACCGCGCCCCTCACGGCGTGGGTGATCGTCGCAGCGGTGGGCCTCGCCATCGCCGGCGGGCTGATCGCCGGCGCGTTCGGCGGCTGGCGCGCCGCCCGGCTGAGCCCCGCCGAAGCACTGCGGTCGGTGGGATGAGGCAGCCATGGACCACACGCAGGACACGCGCATCGCAACGACAGGAGACGAAGAGATGACCATGATCGACACCTCCGCGGAAAACGCGGAGCAGCCCAGCATCCCGCCGCTCTACCGGCTTTCCGGAGTGACGCGCACCTACCACCAGAAGGAGCGCGTCGTGAGGGCTCTGGCCGGCGTCGACCTCGAGATCGCGACGGGCGACTTCGTCACGATCCAGGGGCCGACCGGGGGTGGCAAGTCGACCCTGCTCCAGCTGCTCGGAGCGCTCGACCGGCCCTCGACGGGTTCGGTCGTGCTGGGCGAGACGGATGCCGCGACCGCCTCGAACGCCGAGCTCGGGCGGCTGCGCGCGGAGGAGATCGGATTCGTCTTCCAGGGCTTCAACCTGATTCCCACCCTCACCGCGCATGAGAACGTCGACATGGCGCTCGAGCCGCTCGGCCTCTCGAAGCCAGAGCGGACGCTGCGCGTCACCGAGGCGCTGACCCACGTGGGGCTCGCCGATCGTGCCGACCATCGTCCGGGCGAGCTGTCGGGCGGTCAGCAGCAGCGCGTCGCGATCGCTCGGGCGATCGTCAAGCGACCCCGCGTGCTGCTTGCCGACGAGCCCACCGGAAACCTCGACGAGAGCATGCGCGATGAGATCCTCTCGCTGCTCGAGGCGCTGAATGCGGAGGGGCTGACGCTGATCGTCGTGACCCACGACTCAGCCGTGGCCCGCCGTGCGCGGCGCCGACTGCGGCTCGACCAGGGCTCCGTGAGCGACATCACCCACGGCTGACGGCCCATCCGCGCACGGGCGTCCGCAGAGGCGCGCCCGTGCGCGGATGGCCGCGGCCCCGGCCGTAGGGTGGGCTCCATGGCGGTGATCGACTCGGGTGTGTACGTCGGCGGCACGCGGGTGGGAGGACGCCTGGAGCCGGTCGACGCCGTCCGAGAGGCACGGGCACAGGGCGGCATCGCCTGGATCTCGCTCAGCCGCCCGAAGCCGGAAGAGCTGCAGAGCCTCGCCGCGCTCCTGAAGCTGCACCCGCTCGCGGTCCGGGACAGCCTGAAGGGACACCAGCGCAGCAAGCTCGAGCGCTACGAGGACCTCCTGTTCGTGGTCCTGCAGCCGGCGCGCTACTTCGACGATCGGGAGACGGTCGAGTGCGCCGAAGTCGATCTCTTCGTCGGACCCGACTACGTGCTGACTGTGGACAGCGACGATCACATCGATGACGAGGTGGTCCGGGCGAAGCTCGAGCACCACCCCGAGATCCTCGCGAAGGGCACGCTGGCGGTGCTGTGGGCGATGCTCGAGCACGTCCTGCTCGAGTACCGGCCGGTGCTCGCCGGCGTCGAGAACGACATCGACGAGATCGAGGACGAGATCTTCTCGCACGACGAGGGCGTCACACGGCGCATCTTCAAGCTCGAGCGCGAGGTCATCGACCTGCAGCACGCGACCTCACCGCTGCCCGAGATGCTCGCGCGCGTCCAGGCGGAGCTCGTCCACGCGGGGGACGCCTCGACGACTCTGCCCTTCCACGAAGTGGAGGACTCGGCGCGGCAGGTGACGGACCGGGTGGGTGCCTTCCGTCAGACGCTCGCTTCGGCGCTCGAAGTGCACTCGACGCTCGTGGAGCAGGCCAACAACGAGGCCATGCGCCGGATGACGGAGTTCAGCATCACGCAGAACGACCAGGTCAAGAAGGTGTCGTCATGGGCGGCGATCCTCTTCGCGCCGACCCTGGTCGGAACGATCTACGGCATGAACTTCACATATATGCCTGAGCTCGACTGGCGTTTCGGATATCCGATGGCTCTCGGCCTCATGGTGGCGACGAGCGTGAGCCTCTTCTTCGTGTTCAAGGGCCGCGGCTGGCTCTGAGCGTCCGGGCCTTCAGGATGTCGGTGCCGGTCGCTAGCGTGCCGGTATGGAACTCGCACCCCTTCGAACGGCTGTGTCCGGCGCGGTCCTCGCGGCCCAAGACGAGGGGTGGGATGCCGCGCGCACGTCGCACGCCGGCACCGGCCGCCCCGAAGTGATCGTCAGAGTGTCGAATGTCGACGATGTCTCCGAGGCGGTCCGGTTCTCGGCCGCGGCCCGGCGCGACCTCGTCGTGCGCGGCGGAGGACACAGCGCGTGGTGCACGCTCGATGACGGGGTCCTGCTCGACCTCTCGGCCCTCGACGCCGTCGAGATCATCGCCGATCCGGATGGCGGCGCCCTCGTCCGCGTCGGCGGGGGTGCGGTGTGGGGTGATGTCGCGCACGTCCTCGCCGAGGCAGGCCTCGGCATCAGCTCGGGCGATACGGCATCCGTCGGCGTCGGAGGGCTGACCCTCGGCGGCGGGATCGGCTGGATGGTCCGGGCCTGGGGCCTGGCCGCCGACCAGCTGATCGGAGCGCAGCTCGTCACCGCCGCGAGCGAAGTGATCGAGGTGTCTCCGTCGTCGCACCCTGAGCTGTTCTGGGCGCTTCGCGGCGGAGGCGGCAACTTCGGCGTCGTGACGCGCTTCGACTTCCGGGCCCACCCCCTCCCCGGCGTCGTGTTCGCCGAGCTCGGCGTCACGGGTGACGCCCGTCCCGTGCTGAGCGTGCTGCGTGATGTCCTGGCCGTCGCCCCGCGTGAGCTCACGGTGACCTACCTCGACGTGCCCGCGATGGATCCGAGCGCCCCGGCCGGCGCGACGATCGGCGCGTGCTGGGCCGGCGACGACGCGGCCGCTCTGCGGGCCGCGCTCGCACCTCTCCTCGCTCTCGACGGCGTCACGGAGCGCGAGCTCGGCGTGCGCGAGTACCCCGACATCCTTCTCGATGCCCCCGCTCCAGAGCCGGGCCAGGTGCTCCCGGGGTTCATCGGCGGCAACACGCTCGTCGAGGTCCTCGACGACGGCTTCATCGACGCCCTGGCGGCGTTCCGCGAGGCGAGCGAGGCATCCGTCCTCTTCCTGCGCTCACTGGGCGGTGCCTATGGCGACGTGGCAGCGGACGCGAGCCCGTTCCCCGCCCGCGGGGCGACCTGGTTCGTCATGGCCGGCGGGTTCGACATTCCCGGTCTCATCGATGACAGCGAGCGGCAGCGCCTTCAGACATCGTGGGATGCGATCGAGGCGCGGGGCGCCGGGGTCTACGGCAACTTCACGACGACGACCGACCCCGCGCTCGCGAGCAAGATGTACACCCCCGAGACGATGGCGCGGCTCGCGGCCGTGAAGGCGCGGTGGGACCCGCACAACCTGTTCTCGCGCAACCACAATGTGGTTCCCGCCTGACGGGTCGCGGTGAGCGGCCCGTCGGGCGGCGAACCCGTGTCAGTGCGTGTCTTCGGCTTCGATCTCGGTGCGGTCGCCCGACCACAGCGTGTGGAAGGTGCCGGCCTTGTCGATGCGCTTGTAGGTGTGCGCGCCGAAGAAGTCGCGCTGCCCCTGGATGAGAGCCGCGGGCAGGCGTTCGGCACGCAGTCCGTCGTAGTACGCGAGTGAAGACGAGAACGCGGGGGCCGGGATGCCGGCACCGGCGGCCGACGACACGATCCTGCGCCACGCACCCTGAGCGCGCTCGAGCGCCTCGACGAAGTACGGGGCGGTGAGCATCACCGCGAGGTCGGCCTCGGCGGCGTAGGCGTCGGCGATGCGGTTGAGGAACTGGGCGCGGATGATGCAGCCCGCGCGCCAGATCTTCGATACCGCTCCGAGGTCGATCGTCCAGTCGTACTGTGCGGCGCCTGCGCGGATCTCGTCGAAGCCCTGCGAATAGGCGACGATCTTCGACGCGAACAGGGCGAGGCGGACGTCCTCGATGAACGCGTCGGCGTCATCGACCGAGAGGCCTTCGGCCGGCCCCGGAAGGCCGCCCGAGATCTCGCGCTGCTCGGGGTGGCTCGACAGCGAGCGGGCGAAGGTCGCCTCGGCGATGCCCGACACGGGAACGCCCAGATCGAGGGCGGTCTGCACCGTCCATGCGCCGGTGCCCTTGGCGCCGGCCTGGTCGAGGATGACGTCGACGAGCGGCTTTCCGGTCTCGGCGTCGATCTGGCGCAGGACCTCGGCGGTGATCTCGATGAGGTAGGACTCGAGCTCGCCGCTGTTCCACTCGGTGAACACGTCGGCGATCTCGGCGGGGGTCTTCCCCGTGCCCCGGCGGATCAGGTCGTACGCCTCGGCGATGAGCTGCATGTCGGCGTACTCGATGCCGTTGTGCACCATCTTGACGAAGTGGCCGGCGCCATCGTGTCCGATGTGGGTGACGCACGGCTCGCCCTCGGCGACCGCGGCGATCGAGCGCAGGATCGGGCCGAGGGTCACCCACGACTCGTCAGGGCCGCCCGGCATGAGGGAGGGGCCGTTCAGCGCGCCCTCCTCGCCGCCCGAGACGCCCATGCCGACGAAGTTCACGCCCGTCTCGCGGACAGCCTTCTCGCGACGGATCGTGTCGGTGAACAGCGCGTTGCCGCCGTCGACGATGATGTCGCCCGGCTCGAACACCTCCAGGAGCGAGTCGATGACGGCATCCGTCGGTCCACCCGCCTTGACCATGATCACGGCCGTCCGCGGCTTGCTGAGACGCTCGGCGAACTCCTCGTACGAGAACGCGGGCACGAACTCGGCCTCAGGATGCTCGGCCAGGAGCTCGTCCGTCTTGGCGCGGCTGCGGTTGAACACGGCGACCGAGTTGCCCTCGCGGCTCGCGAGGTTGCGAGCGAGGTTCGAGCCCATCACCGCGAGGCCGACGACTCCGATGTTCGCCGTCGGCTGCGGGACGCCGTCGGGCCCGGTCGGAGTGGGAGCGGGGCGCTCGACCTCTTCGGGAGCAGGTGCGCCTTCGTGCGCGACAGTCGCTCCGGCCGGTGCGTCGTCGCGGTCCGTGGAGACCTTGGTCTGGGCGGCGGGGTCGGCGTTCGAGGGCGTCTGGGACACACGTGCTCCTTGGATGGATCTCGCAGGGGTTGAATTCCAGCCTAGAGTCTGGCGCACCGGTGTTACGTGCGAGGGGCCGGGCCTTCACCGAGCGAGACGCGGAGATGTGAGGACGCGAAGAGGTCGGAACATCCGGCCCCGGGGCCTACTGCTTGCGGTACGCCGCACGCCCCATCGACCACATCGCCAGCACAGTTGCGACGGCCCCGATTGCGGCCATGGCGCCGATGAGCCACAGCACGATGTGGGAAGCGAAGCCGTAATCCATGGAGTCCTCCGTGCGGGATGGGTGAGGTCTTCATCGTAGCGGGGTTACTCCTCGCGCCCCCAGTCAGCGGCTGCGCCGCCCCCTCCCTGTTTTGATCGCGGGGAGATCCCCGCGAGGACTCGCTGACGCTCGTCAGCGGCTGCGCCGCCCCCCTGGTAGACTCAACAGTTGAACTTCGGCGAGGGATGCCTCGCGCCGGCTGACACCGGCTGCGGCATCCGTGATCGACGCGGTGATCAAGGCTCACGGCTTTCCTCACGCGCTCGCGTTCGAGTCGAATCCAGACCCCATACGCCAGGCCCCGCGCCTGCAGACGAACGGGCCCGCGAGCCCGCAAGGAGAACAACATGGTCACCGAGACCGACACCAAGGTCCACGCCGAACCCCGCGAGAACTTCGGCAAGGGCTTCGCCCGTCGCCTGCGCGCCGCCGGCAAGATCCCCGCCGTCATCTACGGCCACGGCACGACCCCCGTCCACGTCGCACTGCCGGGCCACCAGGTCTCGCTGCTCATCCGCCGCGCCAACGCGGTGCTCGAGCTCGAGCTCGACGGCAAGCAGCAGCTGACGCTGGTCAAGGACGTCCAGAAGGACCCCGTGCACCAGATCATCGAGCACATCGATCTGCTCGTGGTCAAGAAGGGCGAGAAGATCCAGGTCGACGTCCCGATCCTCATCGTGGGCGAGCCCGCCGGTGACGCCATCGCGAACCTCGACGCGACGAGCGTTTCGCTCGAGGTCGAGGCGACCCACATCCCGCAGAACATCGAGCTCGACGTCGAGGGCCTCGAGGACGGCACGCACATCACCGCCGCCGACCTGAAGCTGCCCGCGGGCGCGACCCTTGCCGCCGAAGGCGACCTGCTCATCGTCGCGATCGCGGTGCCCTCCAGCGCCGCCGCCGACGAGATCGAGGCTGCCGATGGCGCCGCCGCGTCGGAGCAGTCCGCCGACTCCGACACCGCTGAGGCGTCCGAGTAACAGCTGTTCAGACGACGAGGGGGTGCGGATGCCGCGCCCCCTCGTCGCTTTCGGTGCGGGGTGCGCAGGCTCGCACCTGGGTTGGGGAGGATGGATCGCATGGCGGACACGTGGCTGGTCGTGGGGCTCGGAAATCCGGGGCCCCGCTACGAGCTGACGCGGCACAACGTCGGACAGCTCGTCGTCGACGAACTCGCGGCCCGGCGTCGCGAGTCGTTCAAGCAGCACAAGGCGAACGCCCGCACCGTGGAGACGTGGCTGCGCCCGGGCGGCGCCAAGATGATCCTCGCCAAGCCGAACTCGTTCATGAACGTCTCGGGAGGACCGGTGGCGGGGCTCGCGAAGTTCTATGGCATCGAGCCCGATCGGGTCGTCGTCGTCCACGATGAGCTCGACATCCCGTTCGACACGATCAAGCTCAAGGTCGGCGGCGGACACGGCGGCCACAACGGCGTCCGCGACGTCGCGAAGGCTCTCGGCACGGCGGACTTCCCGCGAGTGCGGGTGGGCATCGGCCGGCCGGTCGGGCGCCAGGATCCGGCGGACTGGGTGCTCGACCCGTTCGGTGCGGCAGAGCGGCCGAACCTCGGCATCCTGATCTCCGACGCCGCCGACGCGGTCGAGCAGCTCATCGGCGAAGGTCTCGTCGCGGCGCAGCAGAAGCACCACGCGCCGCGCTGAGCGTGGACCCCTGGGGGCGGTTCAGCCGGCCAGGCCGGCGCCCGCGGCGATGCCCATCGCGAGGAAGACGCTGACGGCGATCGCGAAGGCGATCGGCGCGGTCCCCGCGAGGACGACGGCGCCGATGCCCGCGCCGCGACCGCGGTTGGTCACGAGCGCGACGATCCCCTGGGCGAGCGCCCACAGCCCCAGGACCGTGCCCACCCAGAACGCCGTCTCGCCGAGCAGGACCCAGTCGCGCACCGGCGAGAGCACGCTCCAGTCGAAGTCGGTGCTCATCGGTGCCGCCGCGATCCTCCTCGCCGCGCCGAGCCCGATCTGGTACGCGGCGATCGCGACCGCGATGGTCGGCACGACGAGAGCGACGATGCCCGCCACCAGCGCCACCACGCCGAGCGCCTTGCCCTTCCCGGGAGCCGCCAGCGGACCTCCGTACGCGGGCTGCGCGACGCTGGTCGGTGATCCGGCGGGCGCGGAATAGGGAGCGGCGTAGGGTCCGGGATGCGCCTGTGCGGGGGAGACCGGATAGCCCGGATACGCGCTGGGTGACGGGTACGCGCTGGGTGACGGGTACGCGCTGGGTGACGGGTACGCGCTGGGGGACGGGTAGGGGCCGGCAGGCGGATACGCCGAGGGCTGTGCGGCGGGAATCCCCTCGGCACGCGCGGCAGCCTCCGCGGCCGAGTACGGGGGCAGCGGCGGGGGATCGGATGCGGGCACCTGCCCTTCGGGGGGCGGCACCGGAGAGCCCGGCGGGACAAGGTCGCTCACGGACTCATCCTAGGAGCGGCCCCCACCCATCCGGTGTCGGCCACCGACCGTAGACTCTTCCGGTGACAGTTCCCGGGATCGTGCGCGCCCTCGAGCAGGCTGAATCGTTCCGGGATGCCGTGGCCGCGGCATCCGTCGATGCAGACTTCTCGCTCTCCGACGGGCTCGACGCCCCGCTTCTCGCCGCCTTGCTCGACCGACGGCGTGCCGCGAGCCGGCCGCCGGCGATCTTCGCGATCGCCCCGACCGGGCGCCGCGCCGAGTCCCTGGGCACGGCGCTGCAGGCGCTGGTGCCGGATGCGGAGATCATGCACTTCCCTGCGTGGGAGACGCTGCCGCACGAGCGATTGAGCCCGAGCCCCGAGACGGTAGGCCGCCGACTCGAGGTCCTGCGTCGCATCGCCGCCTGGTCGGGTGCGACGCCGCTCATCGTGACGTCGTCGGTGCGCGGCGCCCTGCAGCCCCTCGCCGCGGGCCTCGCCGACGTCGCCCCCATCGATCTGTCCGTGGGCGCCCGAGGATTCGACCTCGCCGAGGTGGCCATGAGGCTCGTCGAGCTTGCCTACCACCGTGTCGACATGGTCTCGCGTCGCGGAGAGTTCGCGCTCCGCGGCGGCATCCTCGATGTCTTCCCGCCGGTCGCCGATCACCCGTTCCGCGTCGAATTCTTCGGCGACGAGGTCGACCAGATCCGTGCCTTCTCGGTGGCCGATCAGCGGTCTCTGCCGGGCGACGTCGCAGACGTGGTCCTCGCGCCCAGTCGCGAGCTCCTTCTCACGGACGCCGTGCGCGGTCGCGCCCGGCAGCTCAAGGACGAGTTCCCCGGTCTTCGCGGCATGCTCGAGAAGATGGCCGAGGGCATCCCGGTCGAAGGCATGGAATCGCTCCTTCCCGCGCTGGTCGACGAGCTCGTCACGATCGTGGACTACCTTCCCGAGGGCTCGGCGGTCGCTCTCGCCGATCCGGAGCGCTCGGTGACGCGCGCCATCACGCTGGGCGACACGAACCGGGAGTTCCTCGAGGCCGCATGGAGCGCGGCGACCTCCGGTGCCAGCGCACCCATCGACCTCGGGGCCGGGGACTTCCTGACGCTGCCCCGCCTCCGTGAAGTGGCCGCCGAGCGTGGCGCCGTCTGGTGGACCCTCTCGGGCTTCGATTCCGGAGCAGCGGATGCCGCGGCCGAGGGGCTTCTCGACGACATCGATGTCGCCCTCCAGCGGTCGGCGGCCATCCGCGTGCCGGGAACAGCGGTGCCCGCCTTCCAGGGCAACGTCGACGGCGCGACCGCCCACGTCGCTCAGCTCCTCGCCGACGGCTGGCGCGTGGTGATCGCCGCATCCGGAGCGGGGCTCGTGGAGCGGTCGCGTGACGTGCTGGCCGAGCGGGGGATCGCGGCGCGCCGGGTCGACGCCGTGCCCGAGGCTCCCGAAGCCGGCGTGGCACACGTCGTCGCCGCCCTGCTCGAGCGTGGCTTCGAGGTTCCCGACGCCAAGCTCGCCGTGCTCACCGAGTCCGAGTTCTACGGACGGACCATCGGCGGCGACCAGCGGGTCGTCAAGAAGCTCGCGTCTCGTCGCAAGAACGTCGTCGACCCCCTCCAGCTGAAGACGGGCGATCTCGTCGTCCACGCCACGCACGGCATCGGCCGGTTCATCGAGCTGACTCAGCGCGAGGTGTCCAGCGGCGGGCGCAACGCCGTGAAGAGCATCCGGGAGTACCTGGTCCTCGAGTACGCGCCGTCCAAGCGGGGATACCCCGGCGACAAGCTCTACGTCCCGACCGATCAGCTCGACCTGCTGTCGAAGTACGTCGGCGGCGAGGCGCCGACTCTCTCGAAGATGGGCGGCAGCGACTGGGCTCAGGCCAAGGGGAAGGCCCGCAGGGCGGTACGTGACATCGCGGTCGAGCTCGTGAAGCTCTACTCGGCGCGCATGGCGGCGAAGGGCTACGCCTTCGGCCCCGACACGCCCTGGCAGCGCGAGCTCGAAGAGGCGTTCCCGTTCGCCGAGACGCCTGACCAGCTTCAGACCATCGACGAGATCAAGGCCGACATGGAGAAGCCGATCCCGATGGACCGGCTCCTGTCGGGCGACGTCGGATTCGGCAAGACCGAGGTCGCCGTACGCGCCGCGTTCAAGGCGATCCAGGACGGCAAGCAGGTGGCGATGCTGGTCCCGACGACCCTCCTCGTCAAGCAGCATCTCGAGACGTTCACCGAGCGCTTCGCGGGCTTCCCCGTGAAGGTCAAGGCGCTGTCGCGCTTCCAGACCGACAAGCAGGCGCGCGAAGTGCTGGCCGGCATCACCGACGGCACGGTCGACATGGTGATCGGGACGCACCGCATCCTCACCGAGAAGGTCCTGTTCAAAGACCTCGGGCTCATGATCATCGACGAGGAGCAGCGGTTCGGCGTCGAGCACAAGGACCAGCTGAAGAAGCTCAAGACCAACGTCGACATCCTGGCGATGAGCGCCACCCCGATCCCGCGCACGCTCGAGATGGCGGTGACCGGCATCCGCGAGATGTCGACGCTGCAGACGCCGCCCGAGGATCGGCACCCGATCCTGTCGTACGTGGGGCCTCGCAACGACAAGCAGATCGCCGCGGCGATCCGCCGGGAGCTGCTCCGCGAGGGCCAGGTGTTCTTCGTCCACAATCGGGTCCAGTCGATCCAGCGGGTGGCGGCCGACCTCGCCGAGCTCGTGCCCGAGGCGCGCATCGCGGTCGCGCACGGCCAGATGGGCGAGCACGCGCTGGAAGAGGTCGTGGACGCGTTCTGGGAGCGTCGCTCGGACGTGCTGGTGTGCACGACGATCGTCGAGACCGGCCTCGACATCTCCAATGCGAACACGATCATCATCGACCGGGCCGACAAGTACGGACTGTCCCAGCTGCATCAGCTGCGCGGGCGCGTCGGGCGTGCGCGCGAGCGCGCCTATGCCTACTTCCTCTACGACGAGCAGAAGCCCCTCTCCGAGACGGCGGCGGACCGGCTCGAGACCATCGCGGTCAACAACGACCTCGGCAGCGGCATGCAGGTCGCGCTGAAGGACCTCGAGCTGCGCGGCGCGGGAAACCTGCTCGGCGCGGAGCAGGCGGGTCATATCGCCGGTGTCGGGTTCGACCTCTACCTGCGCATGATCGGCGAGGCGGTGTCGGCGTTCCGCGGCGACGAGGTCGAGGACCAGACCGAGCTGCGGCTCGAGCTGCCTGTGCAGGCGCGCATCCCCGAGCATTACATCGACAGCGAACGGCTGCGCCTCGAGGCCTACCAGAAGCTCTCTGCGGCAGCTTCCGCAACCGCGAAGGACGATGCGCTGGATCTGGTGACCGAGGAGCTTCAGGATCGGTACGGCGAGCCGCCCGCCGACGTCGAAGGGCTCCTCGCCGTGGCCCGGCTGCGCCGCCGCGCCGCCCAGGCGGGGCTGTCCGACGTGGTGGCGATGGGACCGAATCTTCGGATCGCGCCCGCCAACCTGCCCGATTCGATGCGCGTGCGCCTCCAGCGCCTCTACCCGAAAGCCAAGCTCATGTCGGGCGGCGAGGCGGTGGTCGTCCCGCTCCCGACGGCCGACGGTGAGCGGATCCCGGATGCCGGCCTCGTCGAGTGGGTGGCCCAGCTGCTCGATCAGCTGTGGCCGATCAAGGAGCAGGCCCCGCAGCCCGCAGCGTGAGGGCTCGTGCCGGCGAGCCCTCCCCGCGCTACGCTGGCGCTGATTCGAGGGAGCAGCCGTGAGATTCGAGCACCTCGGGGCCAGTCCCCGCGTCCATCCCCAAGCCGTCGTCGCGCCGACCGCCGTCATCAGCGGCGATGTCGTGATCGGGCCAGGGTGCCAGATCCTGCACGGCGCCGTCATCACCGCCGAGGGTGGAGTCATCACGCTCGGCGAGAACGTGATCGTCATGGAGAACGCGCTCATCCGCGCGACGAGCGCGAACCCGGTGCATATCGGCGACCACGTCCTGGTCGGCCCCATGGCGAGTGTGAGCGGCGCGACGGTCTCCGACGAGGTCTTCCTCGCCACCGGAACCCGCGTGTTCAACGGTGCGAAGATCGGCCGGCGCAGCGAAGTGCGCATCAACGCGGTCGTCCATCTCCGGACGGTCCTCGCGCCCGAGACGGTCGTCCCGATCGGATGGGTGGCGGTCGGCGACCCGGTGCAGCTGCTCTCACCCGACCGGCACGAAGAGATCTGGGCCGCGCAGCACGAGCTCGACTTCCCGGGCTACGTGTTCGGGCTCGACCGCGACACGCCAGACCTCATGGTGCAGCTCACCGAGCGCTACGGCAGGGGACTCTCACGTCATGCCCAGGACCGCCGCCTGGAGTGACGGCATCCGTCAGTTCCAGCGCGAACCGCAGTCCTGACAGCGGAATTCCACCTCGAAGGCGACCTCGGCCCCGCGCAGCTCGTCGCCGCGATCAAGCTCCACGACGAACCAGTCCGGCTCGACCGTCCGCACCTGCAGCGAGGCGCAGACGGGACACGTCTCCACGGCCACCGCACCGGCGGCGCCATCACTCCACGTCCTGACCATGCGGCCCACGGTACGCCGGGGTCACGACAGGACGCGGAGCGACTCGCGTGTCACCCGGTGTTCTGCAGGCCGGCCGCGACCCCGCTGACGGACAGGAGCAGAAGCCGCTGCAGGTCGGGATCCGCCGGTGCACCGCTCGCCGCCGCATCTCGGAGTCCGCGCAGTGCGCGCAGCTGCAAGAACGAGAGCGCGTCGACGTACGGGCTGCGGAGCTTCACCGCACGCTGCAGGACCGGACGGTTCTCGAGCAGCTCGCCGCCGCCTGCCACGCGGGTCACCCAGGAGTGGGTCAGGGCGAGCTCGTCCATCACGATGGCCGCGAGGTCCTCGCGGTCGCCGAGATCGAGGTAGCGGCGCGCAATGCGGGCGTCCGCCTTCGCGAGGCTCATCGCGACGTTGTCGATCATGGTGCGGAACAGCGGCCACTCGTCGTACGCGCGGCGGGCGAGCTCTTCGTCGCCCACGGCCTCGAGGGCCGAGCCGAGACCGAACCAGCCCGCGAGGTTGATGCGCGCCTGGCTCCACGCGAACACCCACGGGATCGCCCGGAGGTCCTCGAGTGACTCGACCGACAGCCCGCGGCGCGCGGGTCGCGATCCGAGCGCGAGCAGGCCGATCTCCTCCATGGGCGTGACCTGCGCGAACCAGGGTGCGAATCCGGGGGCCTTCACCAGCGAGAAGAACCGCTCGCGGGATGCCGCATCCATCACCGCCGCCGCCTCCGCGTATCGGGACGCCGCGTCGTGATTGCGCCGCTCGTTCGAAGGCGCGGATGCCAGCAGCACCGCCGCGGCGACCTGGTCGATGTGGCGCATCGCGATCGCGGGGTCGCCGTAGCGGGCGAAGATCACCTCGCCCTGCTCGGTCAGCTTGAAGCGTCCGTCGACCGACTGCGGGGCTTGGGCGAGCACGGCCGTGTTGGCGGGACCGCCGCCTCGACCGAGCGCTCCGCCTCGACCGTGGAACAGCGTGAGCTCGATCTCGTTCTCGGTGGCCCATGCCGCGATGGCGGCTTGCGCCTCATAGAGGGCCAGGGTGGCGGCCACGGGGCCCACGTCCTTGGACGAGTCGGAGTAGCCGAGCATCACCTCGAACCGTCGCCCGGTCTGCTCGAGGCGCTGACGGAACTCCGGGTGCTCGATCGCCTCCGCGAGGATCCTCGGCGCGGCCTGCAGGTCGGCGAACGTCTCGAAGAGCGGGATGACATCCAGCACAGGGGCGGGTGCGCCGCCCTCGGCGGCGTACGCGGCGAGACGGTGGACGGCGACCAGGTCGTCGGCGGATCGCGTGAACGACACGATGTAGCGGCCGGCCGCGCGCGGCCCCAGCTTCTGCTGGATCGCGACGATGCTGCGGAACACCTCGAGGACCTCGAGGGTCTGCTCGTTGCGCGGCCCACCGGCTTCGAGGTCGGCGAGCGCCTTCGCGTGCACGGCCGAGTGCTGCCGCACTTCGAGTTCGGTGAGGTGGAAGCCGAACGTCTCCACCTGCCAGATCAGCTGCTGGAGGTGCCCGTACGCCTGGCGAGGCGCCGGCGCCTGGGCGAGCGATTCCTGCACGGTCCGGAGGTCGGCGAGCAGGTCCTCGGCGCGCGCGTACGGGATCGAGGGGTCTGCGGAGCGCGTCGCGGCGATCTTGCGCGTGATGAGCAGCATCGCGCGGCGGTGCGGCTCGTTCGGAGACCGCTTCGCGATCTCGGCCGCCGCGGCCTGGTCGGGGTGCACGAGCGCGTCGAGCAGCGCGAGGAGCGCCGGGCTCGGGGGAGTGGTGGCGGCATCCAGCGTGAGCGTGCGCCCGATGCGGCTCGCGGTGCGCTCGAGACCGATGAGGATGTGCTCGCTCGCGATCGCGGCAGCCTTGCGCGTAGTGGAGGCCGTGACGAACGGGTTGCCGTCGCGGTCGCCGCCCACCCAGGATCCGACCCGCACGAACGGGCGCACGATCGGCGCGCGGGAGCCTGCCGCAGGACCCTGCAGCGCGTCGTCCAGGCGCCGGTACACGTGCGGGATCGCGGTGTACAGGGTCTCGTCGAACACCTCCATGATCGAGCGGACCTCATCGGTGGGGGACGGCTTCTCGGCCCGCAGGGGCGCCGTGCGCCACAGGGTGTCGATCTCCTCGACCATGCGGCGCTCGGTGCGGCGCTCGTCGGCTCCGTTGCGCAGGGCGGTGTCGTACTCGTCGAGAAGGTTCGCCAGGCGACGGATGCTGCGCGAGACCGCACTGCGGCGGGCCTCGGTGGGGTGCGCGGTGAAGACCGGATGGAAGCGCAGCGCCTGCAGGCGCTTGAGCGCCGTGTCGTCCCCGACCTCGGTCGCGAGCATGACGAAGGCGGCAGCGACCGAGTCGGCGGCGCTCTCCTTCTCGGGGCGGCCGTCGCGCTCGCGGAGCACCCGCACGCGCTGGTGCTCCTCGATGAGGTTGATCAGGTGGAAGTACACCGTGAACGCTCGGGCGACTTCGTCCGCGCGCTCCACGGTGAAGGAGTCGGCGATGCGAGCGGCCCGCTCGAACGCCTCCGGCGTCTCGTCGGTGTAGGCCTGGATGGTAGCGGCGCGGAGCGCCTCGACGTCGTCGAAGAGGCCGGGGGAGCCGCTCTCGCGAAGCACGCGTCCGAGGAGACCTCCCAAGCGGCGCACGTCGCCGCGCATCCTCTCGGGGATCTCCTGGCCGGCTTCGAAGCGTCCGACGAGATCGATGGCCTCGGTCCTGGTGAGTTCGGGCATGGGTTCAACGGTAACGCCGCGGTGTTTCCCCCTCGTGTCGTGTGACACGGCAGGATGGAGTGCGATGCCCTCGGAGGTTCTGTGAAGCTGCTGCGCTCTGCCCGGTTCCCGGCGCTCCTTCTGCTCATCGCTGCGGCGGCGGGTCTGATCGTCGCCAACTCACCCGCGGGGCATGAGGTGATCGAGTTCGCGCACACCCACGTCGTCGTCCCGGGCACCGGGATCGACCTGTCGCTCACGCACTGGGTGTCTGACGGACTGCTCGTGCTGTTCTTCTTCATCGTCTCGGTGGAACTGCAGTTCGAGCTCACCCGGGGAGAACTGCGAAGCGCGCGCACGGCGGCGGTCCCTGCCCTCGCCGCCGCAGGCGGTGTGGTCGTGCCCATCGCCGTCTACCTGCTGATCACCGCGGGGAGCGGGTTGCAGGAGGGCTGGCCCATCCCCACCGCGACCGACATCGCCTTCGCGCTCGGCGTCCTCGCCGTGTTCGGCCGCGGTCTTCCTTCCGGCATCCGCATCTTCCTGCTGGCGCTCGCGATCATCGACGATGTCGTCGGAATCGTCTTCATCGCGGTGCTGTTCGCCACGGACCTCGACTACGGGATGCTGGCGGCGGGCCTCGTGACGACGGCGGTGTTCGGCATCCTGAGCAGGCTCCTCCACTTCCGAGCTCGGCCCTGGATCATCGCCGCGCTGGTCGTGCTGGCCGTCGCCACGTGGGCGTTCATCCTGCTGTCGGGCGTGCACGCGACGATCGCCGGTGTCCTCCTCGGTCTCGCGATGGCTCAGACGCCCGCGCTCGTCACGCGTCACGCGATGGAGCCCTGGGTGAACGCCGTCATCCTTCCGCTGTTCGCGTTCACCGCGGCGCTCGTGGTGATCCCCTCCGCCGGCGACGGTCTCTCCCCGGTCTTCTGGGGCATCCTGCTGGCGCTCCCGGTCGGGAAGCTGATCGGCATCACCGGTGCGGGGTGGCTCGGCCAGCGGATCTTCGCACGGTCCGGTGGCCAGCCCACCCTGGCATTGGGCGACCTGACGGCGATCGGTGCGCTCGGCGGCATCGGATTCACGGTCTCGCTCCTGCTGGCCAACCTCGCCTTCGCGACGCAGCCGCTCGTCCGCGACGAGGCGATCCTCGGCGTGCTGTCGGGATCGCTCATCTCGGCCGCGCTCGCCGTGGTCCTCGTCGCCGTCCGGGTGCGCCACCATCGCCGGGCCGGCACTGCGGTCGAGGAGGGCGTGTCGTCATGACCGATCCGCTCCGGGACGCCGCTGACACGATGCGGACCGTGCGTGATCGCTGCGTCTGGACGCAGCAGATCGATCACCGGGCCCTCGTCCCGTATCTCGTCGAAGAGAGTGCAGAGCTGATGGATGCCGTCGAGGACGGCACGCGAGACGATCTGCGCGAAGAGCTCGGCGACCTGCTCTGGCAGGTCCTGTTCCACGCCGAGATCGCCTCGCGCGACCCGGACGACCCGTTCGACATCGACGATGTCGCCCGCGGACTCACCGACAAGATGGTGCGACGGCATCCGCACGTCTTCGCCGGCGCTGTCGCGACCACCCCCGAAGAGGTGCTGGTGCACTGGAACGCGGCGAAGGCCGCCGAGAAGCAGGCCCGGACGAGCGTGCTCGACGGGGTGTCGCACCGGATGCCGTCACTCGCGCTCGCCCAGAAGCTCGTCGGCAAGGCGGGAGCCGTCGGCGTCGAGCCGGTCACCCGCTCCGAAGCCGGCGGTGCGGAGACGGTCCCTACGACCGAGGCGGCACTCGGCGACGCGCTTCTCGCCCTCGTCGCGCTCGCGCGCACCAACGGCTGGGACGCCGAGCGCGCGCTCCGGGAGCGCCTGCGCCTGCTCGAGCGCGGCATCCGGACGGCTGAGGGCGGGTCCTCGGCGACCTGAAAGAATGGAGCGTGCCCTCCGTCAATCCGCCGCGCGGCATGCGCGACTTCCTCCCCGCCGACAAAGCCCGCCGCGAGCGGGTGCTCTCCGTCATCCGCGAGCGCTACCGCGCCCACGGCTTCGACGAGATCGAGACTCCGGTCGTCGAGGAGTACGAGCGGCTGCACGCCGGCATCGGCGGCGACAACGAGAAGCTCGCCTTCAACATCCTCAAGCGCGGGCTCGACGCCGACGCGGTCCGTGGGGCGGCCGAGGATCAGTCGGCGCTGACCGACCTGGGACTGCGCTACGACCTGACGGTTCCGCTGGCCCGGTTCTACGCGACGCACCGCGCCGAGCTGCCGAGCGTCTTCCGCTCGATTCAGATCGCGCCCGTGTGGCGTGCGGAGCGCCCGCAGAAGGGCCGCTACCGCCAGTTCGTGCAGTGCGACATCGACATCATCGGGGATGCTTCCGCCCGCGCGGAGGCGGAGCTCATCGCCGCGACGCTCGACACCGTGGACGCGCTCGGCCTCGAGGGCGGCGCCGTGCGCATCAACGACCGTCGGGCGCTGGACTGGATGCTGGACAGCTTCGGATTCACCGCCGATGAGCGTCCGAGCGTCCTCATCACGATCGACAAGCTCGACAAGATCGGCCCCGACGGGGTGGCGGCCGAGCTGCGCGACAGAGGAGCGACTCCCACCGCGGTCGACGCCTTCGCGGCGTTCCTCGTCCGCCCGGTCACGCTCGAGTACAACCCGTTCGGCGAGCGTCAGATCCGCAAGGCGCTGCCGGAAGGGGCGCCCGAGGAAGTCGTCGCGCACCTCGTGGGCATCGGCGAGGCCGTCGCCGCGTCGCGCGGGGCGATCGATGTGCCGCTGCTGTTCGACCCGTTCCTCGTGCGCGGCATGGGCTACTACACCGGCACGATCTTCGAGCTCGCTCACCCCTCCGTCGCGTATTCGCTCGGCGGGGGAGGCCGCTACGACGGCATGATCGGCCGCTTCCTCGGCCAGGAGGTTCCGGCCGTGGGATTCTCGATCGGCTTCGAGCGGATCGTCGACCTCGTCGAGGCGGAAGAGCGCGGGAGCGCGGCATCCGTGGTCCTCGTGCACGACCGCGATGTGCCGGTCAGCGAACTGCTGGCCCTGAAGTCCGGGCTGCTGGCCGAGGGATCACGAGTTCGCCTCGAGCAGCGCACGAAGAACCTCAAGGCGCTCCTGGAGCGTGCGGCGGCCGACGGCTACACCGCATTCGCGACCGTTTCCGCCGGTGCCACCCGCGAGGGCCTGGAGCTCAAGCAGCTCTCCTGACGCGAAGCACGACGATCCGGTAGATGACTCCGAGTGCCAGCATCCCGGCGCCCGCGAGAGCGCTCGACCAGGGGAGGGTCGCGCACAGGACGACGCATCCGACGCCGCCAACGATCGGGAGCGCGCGCGGATACCGCCGAACCTCGGCGCGCTGGCGCAACGCCGCCGCATTCGCGATCAGGTAATAGACCAGCACCCCGAACGAGGAGAAGCCGATCGCGCCCCGCAGGTCGATCAGCGCGACGAGGACGATCACCACGATGCCCAGCGTCACCTCGGCGCGATGCGGGACATGCCAGCGCGGATGCACCGCGGCCAGGAAGCGCGGCAGATCCCCCTCCCGGGCCATCGCGAAGGACGTGCGTCCGACGCCGGCGATGAGGGCGAGAAGCGCCCCCAGCGAGGCCGCCGCGGCGCCGATGCGCACGACGGGCTCCGCCCAGGCCCACCCGGATGCCGCCACCACGTCGGCGACCGGCTCGGCGGAGCCGGCCGTCGCCTCGGGGCCGAGCGTCGAGAGCACCGCGAACGAGACCGCGGCGTAGACGAGCAGTGCGCCGAGGAAGGCGAGGAGGATCGCACGGGGGATCGTCCGAGCCGGATCCCGGACCTCCTCGCCCATCGTGGCGATCCGCGCGTAGCCGGCGAACGCGAAGAACAGCAGCCCCGCCGACTGCAGGATGCCGTACCACCCGCCGGACGACAGGTGTGCCGGCGCCAGCCACCCCACCGCGTCCGGAGCCGCACCGGCCGCAGCCACCGCGATGGCGAGCGTCAGCAGTACGACGACGACGACGATTCGCGTGAGCTGTGCGGTGCGGGTGACTCCGAACCAGTTCACCGCCACGAGCGCCGCGACCGCGGCAATCGCGACCGCGCGCTCCCAGCCCGCCGGAGCCGCGTAGGCCGCGAAGGTGAGGGCCATCGCGGCGCAGCTCGCGGTCTTCCCGATCACGAAGCCCCATCCGGCGACGAATCCCCACCAGGGTCCGAGCTCTGCGCGTCCGTACGCGTAGGTGCCGCCCGAGGTGGGGTGCACGGCGGCGAGCTGCGCCGATGACGTCGCATTGCCGAAGGCGACGATCGCCGCGATGACCAGCCCGACGAGCAGTCCCGTCCCGGCCGCGGCTGCCGCGGGGCCCCACACCGAGAAGACGCCGGCACCGATCATGGAGCCCAGCCCGATGAAGACGGCGTCACCGAGGCCGAGCCGGCGTGCGAGTGTCACCCTTCGAACCTAGCGACCGTTGCCGCGATGCCTCGCCCGGAGTGGACCGCCGAAAGTGTTCTACTTGTTATAGAATCATTCCGTGCTCATCCGACTCGACCCGCAGAGCGATTCTGCGATCTTCGCGCAGATCGCAGCGTCGGTCCGCGCCGACCTGGCGGCCCGCCGGCTCCGCCCCGGCGATCGCCTCCCCGCCGCGCGCGGTGTGGCAGCGGCACTGGGCGTCAACCTGCACACCGTCCTGCGCGCCTATCAGGAGCTGCGCGATGAGGGTCTCGTCGACATGCGCCGCGGAAGGGGGGCGACGGTGACGGATGCCGCGTCCCCTCTCGCCGACTTGCACGACGACATCGTCGCGCTCGCGGAGAAGGCTCATCGCCTGGGACTGTCCTCCGAAACCCTCGCCTCACTCGTCAAGGAGACCGCTGATGGCCGCTGATCGTTCACCCGCTCTTCGTCGTTTCGTCCTCGTCTCGGTCGTTTTGCCGGCCGTCATCACGTTGATCGCCATCGTCCTGCAGCTCGTCGCCCTGCCGCAGTCTCCCGATCCGGTGGCCGTGCACTGGAACGCTCAGGGGATCGCTGACGGGTTCGCCTCACCCTGGCTCTACCCGCTGATGACGCTGCTCACCGCAGGCGCTCTGCCCCTTCTGCTCTCTCTCGCGAGCCTTCCGGGGCTGCGCCGCGGCGACGCCGGGCCGACCTATCGCTTCATGGGCGCGACGGCTCTCGGGCTGAGTGCGTTCACTGCCGTGCTGCTCACCTGGTCGCTTCTCATGCAGGCGGGTCTGAGCGACGCGGCGGCGGCGCCGACCGTGTGGCCGGCACTCCTCGCGGGGCTCCTGGCGGGCGCGATCGGGGGAGTGGGCGGGTGGTTCATCCAGCCGCATGTCGCTCAGTCCGAGCCGACTGCCCTTCGGGCCGAGCCGCTCTCGCTTCGTCCCGGCGAGCGCGCGGTGTGGATGCGCACGACCTCGATCGGCCGAGGTGCCGGCGTCGGCATCGTCCTCGCCACCCTCGCCGTCGTCGTGGCGGCGGTCGTGGGGTACCTCTCCGGGGCGCCCGCCGCCACGGTGTGGCTCCTCGCGGGTGTCGCCGCCGTGATGGTCGTCCTGTCTGCGACCACCCTCGCGTTCCACGTCCGGGTCGATGAGTCCGGACTGGAGGCGCGGTCCGTCCTCGGGCTGCCCCGCTTCCGTGTGCCGCTCGCACAGGTCACCGGCGTCGCCGCGGTGCAGGTGAACCCGGTCGGCGAGTTCGGCGGCTGGGGCATCCGTCTCGTCCCCGGCAGATTCGGCATCGTGATGCGCACCGGCCAGGCGATCGAGGTGCGGCGAGAGAGCGGCCGGCGCTTCGTGGTGACCGTCGACGACGCCGCTACGGGCGCCGCACTGCTGGAGGCGCTCGCCGAGCGCGCACGGCAGCGCGCCAGCGCGGGCTGACTCCGCCGCCCCGCGCATTTCGACGCGCCGGGGAGCGACCGGTCTTGACGAGCGCAACGAGCCCCGGTTGGCTGAAGCCATGGTCGACCCGACACCCGATGCGTGGAAACGCGTCGACGCGTACTTCGCCGCGACTCTCATCGAGCCCGATCCCACGCTGGACGCAGCCGTCGCGGAGCAGCGGGTGGCGGGGCTGCCGGCGATCGAGGTGGCGCCGGTCAACGGCAAGCTGCTCCACCTGCTCGCACGGATGTCCGGTGCGCGCCGGGTGCTCGAGATCGGGACGCTCGGCGCCTACTCGACGATCTGGCTTGCGCGCGGCATCCCGGATGACGGAACGGTCGTCTCGATCGAAGCGGAGCCCCGGAACGCCGAAGTGGCTCGGGCGAACCTCGATCGAGCCGGAGTCGGCGACAAGGTCGAAGTGCGCATCGGCCGGGCGGCGGAGGTGCTGCCGACGCTCGTCGACGAGCCGCCGTTCGACCTCGTCTTCATCGATGCCGACAAAGAGTCCAATGCCATCTACCTGGACTGGGCGGCCACGCTCGGCCGGCCCGGCACGGTCGTGGTGGTCGACAACGTCGGTCGCGGAGGACGTGTGGCCGACCCTGCGACGGTCGACCCGCAGGTCATCGGGACCCAGCGCGGTCTCGAGCTCCTCGGCCGCGATCCCCGGTTCGACGCCACCGCGATCCAGACTCTCGACGCGAAGGGCTGGGACGGAGTGGCCATCGCGCTGGTTGTGTGACAGCGCTCATCACTAGACTCGCAAACGGACCGACGACGCTCCGTGATCCGCCCCCTCCACGAAACAAGGAGTCCTCAGTGGCACTTATCGAGGCAGTCAACGCTCGCGAAATCCTCGACTCGCGCGGCAACCCGACGGTCGAAGTGGAGGTGCTCCTCGACGACGGAACCGTTCAGCGCGCTGCCGTTCCTTCGGGCGCATCCACCGGCGCGTTCGAAGCGTACGAGCTCCGCGACGGCGACAAGTCCCGCTACGGCGGCAAGGGCGTGCTCAAGGCCGTCACGTCGGTCATCGACGAGCTCGGCCCGGCGATCGAGGGTGTCGAGGCGAGCGAGCAGCGCATCGTCGACGAGATCCTGATCGAGACCGACGGCACCGAGAACAAGTCGCGCGTGGGCGCGAACGCCATCCTCGGCGTCTCGCTCGCCGTCGCGAAGGCGGCGGCCGACTCGGCTGATCTGCCGCTGTTCCGCTACCTCGGCGGCCCCAACGCCCACATCCTGCCGATCCCGCTCTTCAACGTGATCAACGGCGGATCGCATGCCGACAACGGCATCGACTGCCAGGAGTTCTTCCTCGCGCCGATCGGAGCGTCGAGCTTCGCCGAGGCCCTTCGATGGGGCGCGCAGACATACCACGTGCTTCACAGCGAGCTCAAGGCGGCGGGCTACTCGACCGGCCTGGGCGACGAGGGCGGTTTCGCACCCGACCTCAAGAGCAACCGCGAGGGGCTCGACTTCCTCGTCAAGGCGATCGAGAAGGCCGGCTTCACCGTTGGCACCGACATCGCACTGGGCATGGACGTCGCGGCGACCGAGTTCTACAACGACGGTGTGTACCGGTTCGACAACAAGGACTGGTCGGCGGAGCAGCTGACGGACTACTACGTGGAGCTCGTCGATGCGTACCCGATCGTCACGATCGAGGACCCGCTCGACGAGGACTCGTGGGACGACTGGAAGCACCTCACCGAGAAGCTCGGCGGCAAGATCCAGATCGTCGGCGACGATCTCTTCGTCACCAACCCCGCGCGCCTGAGCAAGGGCATCGAGTTGGGTGTCGGGAATTCTCTGCTGGTGAAGGTCAACCAGATCGGCACGCTCTCCGAGACCCTGGACGCTGTCGATGTCGCGCACCGTGCCGGCTACACCACGATGTTCTCGCACCGTTCCGGCGAGACCGAAGACACGACCATCGCCGACCTGGTCGTCGCCGTCAACTCGGGTCAGATCAAGAGCGGCGCGCCCGCTCGAAGCGAGCGCGTCGCGAAATACAATCAGCTTCTGCGCATCGAGGAAGAGCTGGGCGACGCGGCTGAGTTCATCGGCCGCCGGGCCTTCCCGCGCTTCAAGGGCTGATCAGATGTTCGACCACCACGCTGCGTAGCAGCGTGCAAGAGAGGGGGAGCCGTGACGGATGGAACGGCTCCCCCTTCTCATGCGCGCCGGCCGGTGCGACCACCCCGCGCCGAGCGCGCCCCACGCCCTCCGCGCCGCGCCGCCGGACAGGTCGACGTGCGTGCGTGGCTGGGCGGCATCCGGCTCTCAGGCTTCATGGTCATCATGCTCGGCCTCGTCGTGCTCGCGGCCTTCGTGCTGGTGCCGACCATCGGCACCTACGTCGACCAGCGGCAGCAGATCGCAGCGCTGGTCGCGGCCGTCGAGGTCACCCAGGATCAGGTCGAGGACCTCGAGGCCCAGCGCGAGCGCTGGAACGATCCGGCGTACATCATGACGCAGGCGCGCGAGCGCCTGTACTACGTCAAGCCCGGCGAGGTCCCGTACCTCGTGGTGGACGACCTTCCGGCGGCACAGGTGCCGCAGGAGGAGGCTCCGGTGAGCGATGACGTCCAGGAGACGCGCACCGACTGGATGTCGCAAGTGGTGCGCTCGGTCACCGAGGCGGGCCTCGCCCAGATGGTGCGGGCGCCGTCGATCGGCGTGCCGGACGAGTCTCCGAGCCGATCGCCCGGGCAGTCACCCGATGAGTCGCCGGCGGCCGGCTGATCCAGCCCCGTCCCAGCGACCGGCGGTAGCCTTTCCGGGTGACCACGCCGCCCTTCCCGCCCGTCAGCGACGCCGATCTGGCGGTACTCCGCGCTCAGCTGGGACGCCCGGCGCGAGGCGTCGTGGGCATCGCTGCGCGGTGCGTGTGCGGCAACCCGACCGTTGCGGCCACGCTGCCGCGCCTTCCGGACGGCACGCCCTTCCCGACCTTCTACTACCTCTCGCATCCGGCGGCGACCGCCGCCATGTCGACTCTCGAGGCGGACCACGTCATGCGCGAGCTCGGCGACGCGCTCGCCGACGAGGAAGACGTGGCCGCCGCCTACGCCGCCGCTCATGAGGCCTACCTCCGCGATCGGGCGCACTTCGGCGAGGTTCCCGAGATCGAGGGGATCTCCGCAGGCGGCATGCCCACCCGGGTCAAGTGCCTGCACGCCCTCGCCGCTCATGCTCTGGCGGCAGGCCCGGGCGTGAATCCCATCGGCGATCGCGCGCTGTCCATGTCGAACTGGTCGCCCGAGCGGTGCGTCTGCGCGGAGCCGGGGACCGCGAGGTGAAGCGGCTCGTCGGCGCGTCGCTTGTCGTCGCTCTGCTGGGCATCCTCGCGGGTGCTCCCGGAGGCGCGCCCGCCGGCAGGGGGACCGACGCGCAACCCTCCGTCGCGGCGGTCTCGGCATCCGTGCTCCAGCAGTCGGCCGAGGATCCCGTCCGCTCCGCGGAGTACTGGCTCGACGAGTACGGCATCCGCAGCGCGTGGCAGACCACCCGGGGTTCCGGCGTGCGTATAGCCATCATCGACACGGGGATCGGACGCGAGCCGACCGAGTTCAAGGGCGCGGTCGTCGCCGGAACCGACGTCTCGGGCCAGGGCTCGCCCGACGGACGCACCCCGGTCGGCGCCGTCGATGCGAACCACGGCAGCTGGGTGGCCTCTCTCGCCGCGGCGCGCGGCACCGGCCCAGGAGCCGGGATGATCGGAGTGGCACCGGAGGCCGATCTCCTCGCGGTGTCGGTGGGCTTCGGGGCGGGCGCGGCCAGACCCTTCACCGACCAGATCGCCGACGCCATCCGGTGGGCCGTCGACAACGGCGCCGACGTCATCAACCTGTCGCTGACGACGAACACACCCGACTGGGACGAGAGCTGGGACGACGCCTTCCTCTACGCCTTCGATCATGACGTGGTGGTGGTGGTCGCCGCGGGCAACCGGGGGAGCGGCACGACCCGCGTCGGCGCTCCCGCCACCATCCCGGGCGTCCTCACTGTCGCGGGAGTCGACCCCCAGGGACGCGCAAGTCTCGAAGCCTCCACCCAGGGGATCACCATCGGGGTCTCGGCGCCCAGCGAGGACCTCGTCGGCGTCTCAGCTGACGGTGCGCTGGTCCTCTGGAACGGCACGAGCGGCGCCGCACCCATCGTCGCGGGGATCGCGGCGCTCGTGCGCTCGGCCCATCCCGAACTCGACGCCGAGAACGTCATCAACCGCATCATCCGCACGGCGCATCCCTCAGCGGCCGCCACTGCCACGCCCGACCCGCTCTACGGCTACGGACTGGTGGATGCTGCCGCCGCCGTCTCCTCGTCCGTGCCACTGGTCTCCGAGAACCCGATGGGCAGCCTCGAGGAGTGGATCCGCCTCTACCGCAGGGCCGACGCGGATGCCGCACCCGCCCCGACCGTGGCACCCGTAGCCATCCAGCCGCTTCCGAGAGCGGATGCCGCGACCCAGCCCTCCTCGGCGCTGCTGCCGTCGACCGACACCCTTCTTTACGGGACGCTGCCGCTCGGGGCGGTCACGGGGTTGGCTATACTGGTGGCGCTCGGCGTCACTGCTGCTGTCCGACGCATCCGATCGGCCCGCTCGTCCGGCTTGCCGAGCCGTTGAACTTTTGAGGAGTTCCTCCGACTGTGTCCAGCACCGCCAACAGCACCGTGCCCAAGATCCTGATCGTCGGCGGCGGCTACGCCGGCTTCTACACGGCGTGGAAGCTCGAGAAGCATCTCCGCAAGGGTGAGGCAGAGGTCACGATCGTCGACCCGCTTCCGTACATGACGTATCAGCCGTTCCTCCCCGAGGTTGCGGCCGGGTCGATCGAGGCCCGGCACTCCGTGGTGGCCCTCCGCCGCCACCTCAAGCGCACCAAGGTGGTGACGGCGAAGGTCACCGGCATCAACCACGCCGGCAAGGTCGCCACGATCACTCCTGAGCTCGGCGACCCGTACGAGTTCGAGTACGACCAGATCGTGGTGACGGCGGGAGCCGTGTCGCGCACGTTCCCCATCCCGGGCATCGCCGACAACGCGATCGGCCTGAAGACGATCGAGGAAGCGGTCGCCATCCGCGACCGCCTCATGTCGAACTTCGACCGCGCGGCCACGCTTCCTCCCGGCCCGGAGCGGGACCGCCTGCTGACGGTCGTCGTCGTGGGCGGCGGCTTCGCGGGCATCGAGGTCTTCGGTGAGCTTCGCTCGCTCGCCTCGTCGCTGGTGAAGAGCTACCCCGAGGTCACCTTCGAAGACACCCACTTCCACCTGATCGAGGCCATGGGCCGGATCATGCCCGAGGTGTCGCTCAAGACCAGCGAGTGGGTGCTGTCGAACCTCGCCAAGCGCGGCGCGTTCGTCCACCTCGAGACCCAGGTCACGGGCGCGATCGACGGCAACATCGAGCTGTCGACCGGCGAGGTGATACCCAGCGATCTGATCATCTGGACCGCGGGCGTCATGGCGAACCCCACCGTCGTGCGCGGCGGCGACCTTCCCGTCGAGGAGCGCGGGCGCATCCGCACCCGCGCCGACCTGCGCGTCGGCAGTGCAGAAGAGATCGTCGAGGGCGCCTGGGCGGCCGGCGACGTCTCGGCCGTCCCCGACCTGTCGGGCGGCGGCGTCGGCGGCTACTGCGTTCCGAACGCTCAGCACGCTGTCCGTCAGGCCAAGCTGCTCGCAAAGAACCTGGTGGCCGTGCTGCGTGGCGAGCTGCCGCGCGAGTACAACCACAAGAACCTCGGCGCCGTGGCGAGCATCGGCCTTTACACGGGCGCCTTCCAGTCCGGCAACATCGCGCTCAAGGGCCTCATCGCCTGGTTCGCTCACCGGGGCTATCACGGCATGGCCATGCCTTCCTTCGAGCGCAAGTTCCGCGTGCTGTGGGGCTGGTGGAACAACTTCTGGCTCGGCCGCGACCTCGTGAACCTGCAGACCGTGCAGAACCCCCGCTACGTGTTCGAGGAGTTCGCCGCGCGTCCGCGCCCGCAGCAGCCGGCGACGCCGGCCGTCGACACCAAGCCTGCCCCCGCGAGCGAGTCAACCGAGAAGGTCGTCGCCGCCCGCTGATCGGTTCGTTTGGCGGTCGCCCCCGAGGCGACGCCGCCCCCGTAGCCCAATGGCAGAGGCAGGCGACTTAAAATCGCTTCAGTCCGGGTTCGAGTCCCGGCGGGGGTACACATTCGATGGCCGTCGGCCCCGGCGACACGCAGTGTCATCATCCGTGCGACTGCGTTCCTCGTACTCACCGGGTGAGGACGCGTGACGAAGGCCCGTTCCTCCACCCATTCCGGGCGGATTCACGGCGGCCTGGGTTCTAGGCTGTACGGCGTGCGTGCCGAAGATGCGCGTGAGAGGAAGCCCCGATGACCCTCGACCTGCTGGCGGCACCCGAACCGTCCCAGGCCCTGCCATGGACCAGGCCCGCCGCATACTGGCCGGCCATGACCACCGCCGTCGCCGACGTCTCCGGACCCGTCGCCGCCGTGAACCTGGCAGCGCTGCGCTACAACGCCCTCGACATGGCCGTCCGTTCCGGTGGCGTGCCGATCCGCGTCGCGAGCAAGTCGGTCCGCATCCGCGAGATCATCGATGCGACGCTGGCGCTTCCCGGCTACAGCGGCATCCTGGCATTCACGCTTCCCGAGGCCCTCTGGCTCGCCGAGACGCACGACGATGTGGTCGTCGGCTACCCCAGCGCCGACCGCGCCGCACTCCGTCGGCTTGCAGGCGACGAGGCTGCCGCCACTCGGGTGACCCTCATGGTCGACGACATCGCGCAGCTCGACCTCGTGGACGCCCTCGTTCCGCCCACACGGCGCGCTGAGCTGCGCGTCGCGATCGACGCCGACGCGTCCTGGCGTGCGCCGGGCCTCGGACACATCGGGGTCTTCCGGTCGCCCGTCCATGAGCCGGCAGAGGTCGCGAATCTCGCGCGCCTCATCGCCGATCGGCCCGGCTTCCGCCTCGTCGGGCTGATGATGTACGAGGCGCAGATCGCCGGGCAGGGCGACGCAACGGGTTCGGGAGATGCTCTCATCCGCTGGATGCAGCGCCGCTCCGGCGACGAGCTGCTCCAGCGGCGCGGCGCCATCGTCGACGCTGTCACGCGGATCGCGCCGCTCGAGTTCGTCAATGGCGGTGGGACGGGATCGCTGGAGCTGACAGGATCCGATCGCTCCGTCACCGAGCTCACCGCGGGAAGCGGGCTGCTGGCCGGTCACCTGTTCGACGGCTACCGCGCATTCGATCCGGCCCCCGCGGCGGCCTTCTCGCTTGAGGTCGTTCGGCGGCCGACGCGCGATATCGCCACCGTCCTCGGTGGAGGCTGGATCGCCTCGGGCCCGCCGCTCGCCTCGCGGCAGCCGGCGCCTGTCTGGCCCCAGGGCCTTTCGACCATGCCGCGCGAAGGCGCGGGGGAGGTGCAGACCCCGCTGCGCGGTGACGCCGCACGGGCGCTGCGCGTGGGGGACCGTGTCTGGTTCCGGCATTCCAAGAGCGGGGAGCTCTCAGAGCGCGTCGACAGGTTCCTGCTGGTCGAGGGCGACCGGCTGGTCGGCGAGACGCCGACGTATCGAGGCGAAGGGAAGACGTTCCTGTGACACGCATGGGCGGCACGTGGCAGAACTGGGGACGTTCCGAAGCCGTACGTCCTCGCCTCGTCGAGAGGCCTGCGTCAGTCGAGGCGGTTCAGCGCTCCCTCGAGGCGGCGGGGCGCTCGGGCATGCGCGTGAAGCCGATCGGGGCCGGACACAGCTTCAGCGGCATCGCCGTGGCCCCCGACGTGCTGCTCGAGCTCGACGACCTGAGCGGCCTCGTCGAGGTCGACCGTGAACGCAGGAGGGTGCGACTGCTCGCGGGTACACGTCTGCACGAGGTGCCGAAGATGCTCGCCCCGTACGGGCTGGCGATGCAGAACCTCGGCGACATCGACCGCCAGTCGATCTCGGGCGCCATCTCCACCGGCACGCACGGCACGGGGGCCCGATTCGGCGGCATCGCCACCCAGGTCGTGGGCGCGACGCTGGTGACAGCATCCGGTGACCTCCTGACCATCGACGAGACGCAGAACACCGCGCTCCTCCCCGCTGTCGCACCGGGTCTCGGGGCGCTCGGCGTCCTCGTGGATGTCACCCTGCAGTGCGTGCCCGCCTTCGTGATGCACGCCGTCGACCGCGCGGAGAAGCTCACGGACGTGCTGGACGACCTCGATGAACGCTCGACGAGCGCCGACCACTTCGAGTTCTACTGGTTCCCGCACACGGACCTCGCCCTCACCAAGACGAACACTCGCCTGCCCGGCGACGCCCCGCGACACCCGCTGCCTCGGGTCGGCAGGTGGATCGATGAGGAGCTGCTTGCCAATGGTGTGTACCGTGCCGTGTGCGCGACGGGCAAGGCGCTCCCCGGCATCGTCCCCGCCGTCAACCGGTTGGCCGTCCAGCTCACCGGAAATCGTGAGTACACCGACATCTCCACGGGCGTCTTCACCCAGAACCGAGACGTGCGGTTCAAGGAGATGGAGTACGCGCTTCCGGCTGAGAACGTCCGTCCGGCCTTCGAGGCGATGCGGGCGCTCATCGACGAGCGCGGCTGGAAGATCTCGTTCCCGGTCGAGGTGCGCTTCGCCGCGGCGGACGACCTGTGGATGTCGACCGCGTACGGCCGGGCATCCGGGTACATCGCCGTGCATCGCTATTGGCGCGAGAACCCCGCCGAGTACTTCGAGGCGGTCGAGCAGATCATGCTCTCGTTCGGCGGGCGTCCGCACTGGGGCAAGATGCACACACTGGATGCCTCGATCCTGCGCGAGCGCTACGCGCGTTTCGACGATTTCGTCGCGCTGCGCGACAGGCTCGACCCCGATCGCCGGTTCCAGAACGACTATCTCGCGCGGGTGCTGGGGTCGTAGCGCTGGGAGTAGACCGGGCGATCAGGGAAGTGAGCGCCGGGACGGTTAGGATTGCGCCTATGTGGGAGTGGCTGATCCCTGTCATCATCGTCGTGGCACTGGTCCTCGTCGTGGGCATCTACCTGTGGGCGACGTACAACTCGCTCGTGGCGCTGAACGTCCGCGTAGACGAGGCGTGGAGCGACATCACCGTGCAGCTCAAGCGCAGAGCCGATCTGCTTCCGAACCTCATAGAGACCGTCAAGGGCTATGCCGCCCATGAGAAGGCGGTGTTCGAGAACGTCACGCGCGCTCGTGCCGAGACGCTCTCGGCGACAGGTCCCGCGGAAGCGGGGGTTGCAGAAGGCCACATGCAGCAGGCGCTGAAATCGCTGTTCGCGGTTGCTGAGGCGTATCCCGCCCTGCAGGCGAGCCAGAACTTCCTCCAGCTGCAGCAGTCGATCGTCGACACCGAAGACAAGGTGCAGGCATCTCGCCGGTTCTACAACGGCGGCGTCCGCGAACTCAACACCAAGATCAAGGTCTTCCCCAACAACCTCTTCGCACGCAACCTCGGGTTCAGCGAGAGCGAGTTCTTCGAAGTGGTCGACGGCGCCGCGATCTCGGAGCCCCCGCGCGTTCAGTTCTGAGCTGACGGGCCCTCACCCGGCCGCGACAAGATCATCAGGCTCGTCGGGTTCATCGGCGCTGAGCGAAACAGGCTCACCGGGGCCGGCCGCATGTCGACGGGCCGCGGGCATCACAGCGGCGAGATCGTCGGTCGCATCACCCCACTGGGAGATCGAGATGTCGCCGAGGCCCTGCCAGCGGGCCGCGAGGCGAAGTTCGTCGGCGAGGCGGGGAGCGGCATCCTCCGGCCTCCCGTGCTCCCACCACGCCGACTGCACGAAGAGGGTCGATGCCGCCCGGTCGGCCTTGAGGTCGACCCGCCCGACCAGGTCGTCGCCGACGAGGACAGGCAGGGAGTAGTACCCGAAGCGGCGCTTGGGCGCGGGAGTGTAGATCTCGATGCGGTACTCGAAATCGAAGAGCCGCTCCGCGCGATCGCGGAACCAGACGACCGGATCGAACGGCGTGAGGATCGCGGCGGCGTCGACGCGGCGGGGGAGCGCCGCATCGCGGTGCACCCAGGCCCGTGCCGGCCGTCCGGCGCTCGTCCAGCCCTTCACCTCGACGGCCTCCAGCTCGCCACCGGCTTCGAGGTCGGCGATCGCGGCCATGATGCGGGGCCGATCCCGGATGCGCCAGTAATCGGCGAGGTCGGCGGCCGTCGCGACGCCGTATGCGACGGCAGCCCGGCGCACCAGCTCGCGCACGGCGTCGTCTCGATCGACAGGTGCGGCCAGCACCTCCGCAGGAATCACCTGCTCGGCCAGCCCATAGCGTCGCTCGAACCCGCGGCGTCCTGCGATGGCCACCTCGCCGAAGAGCCAGAGGTACTCGAGCGCATTCTTGACGACGTCCCAATCCCACCAGGGCCCGCGGCGATCCTGCTTCGCGTCGTGCTCGATCTCAGCGGGGCGCAGTGGACCGCGTGCGGCGAGCTCGGCCCGCACCCATTCGACGATCTCGCGGTTCGAGGCGTACCAGCTGTCTGCCCTCTCGCTGTAGCGAGCACGCATGTCGTCCATGCGGAAGCGGAACAGTGCCCAGTCCTCGGCGGCGATGAATGAGGCGACGTGGGCCCAGTACTCGACGTAGGGCGCGCGACGGGCGAAGAGCAGCCGATCCAGGGCGGCGGTGTCGTAGGCGCCGACGCGTGAGAACAGCGGCATGTAGTGCGAGCGGGCGAACACGTTGACCGAGTCGATCTGCAGCGTCCCCATGCGGGCGATGGCGGAATTGAGCTGACGCGTCCCCGCCGACGAGGGACGCGGTCTGCCGAAACCCTGGGCGGCCAGTGCGATCCGGCGCGCCTCGGCACGGCTCAAGGTCTGCTTCACCGGGCCAGCCTAACGACGGGGTGCGACACCCCCGCGGGCCGGGCCCGGAGGGCCCGAGCCCTAGACTGGCCGGATGAGCGGCTCCGACGAAAAGCCCCCTGGCTCCGTGTTCGACGCGCTCAGGGATCGCCGGAGAATCGTCGTCAACGACGTGACCGACGGGCTGCCACGAGGACTCCGCGTTGCCACCGCGTACGCGTGGCGCCTGCTCGTGATCGCGGCTGCTCTCGGCGTCGGCGTCTGGCTCGTGATTCAGCTCAAGCTCCTCGTCATCCCCCTTCTCGTCGCGACTCTCATCACCGCGCTCCTGTGGCCGGCCTTCCGATGGATGGTGAATCACCGCGTGCCGAGGTGGCTGGCCACCGTCGCCAGCGCGGTCGGCGCGATCGCCATCATCGCCGGCCTCGTGTGGCTTGTCGTGTGGCAGGTGAGCCGCGAGTGGTCTGACGTCCAGGAGCGCTCTGTGGCGGCGGCACAGCAGTTCCGCCAGTACCTCATGGACGGGCCCCTCGATCTCACCGCCGCCCAGATCGACGACCTCCTGTCGCAGGGTTGGACCTTCATCCAGCAGCAGGCCGAGCTTCTGCTGTCCGGCGCCCTCGCGATCGGCACGACCGTCGGCCACGTCGCCACGGGTGCGGTGCTCGCGTTCTTCATCCTGCTCTGCCTCCTGGCGGACGGCGCCGGCATCTGGCGCTGGACGACGCGCCTGTTCCCCAAGCGCTCACGTCTCGCGGTGGACGGCGCCGGCCGCGCCGGCTGGGTGACGGTCGTCGACTACGCGCGGACGCAGCTGCTCGTCGCGACGATCGACGCGACCGGGATCGGGCTCGGCGCCTTTCTGCTCGGCGTGCCGCTCGCGATCCCGGTCGCGGTGCTCGTCTTCCTCGGCGCCTTCATCCCCATCGTCGGCGCCGTGATCTCGGGCACCCTCGCGGTCTTCCTCGCCCTGGTGTACAACGGGCCGTGGACGGCGTTCTGGATGCTCATCGTGGTCCTCGGCGTCCAGCAGCTCGAAGGACACGTCCTCCAGCCGCTGCTGATGGGATCCGCCGTCAAGGTGCACCCGCTCGCGGTCGTCCTCGTCGTCGCGGGTGGCGCCATGATCGCCGGCATCCCCGGAGCCCTCTTCGCGGTGCCCATCGCCGCGTTCATCAATGTCGTCGCGGTGTATCTCAGCTCGCGGTCATGGGAGACGGGACAGAGCCCGCACGGTGACCTGATCTGGGACACGGTCCCGCGCCCCAGAAGGAGTCGTGCATGACACTGTCCGCCACTGTGCCGGGACTCGCCGAATTCGAGGATGCCGCAGCCGTTCTGAACGGCGTCATCTCGACGACGCCGCTCGACAAGTCGCTCTTCCTCTCGGAGCTGCTCGACGTGCCGGTGTACCTGAAGCTCGAGAACCTGCAGCGGACGGGATCGTTCAAGATCCGCGGCGCGGCCTATCGGCTGTCGCGGCTCACCGCCGAGGAGCGCGCCCGCGGAGTGGTGGCGGCCTCCGCCGGCAACCACGCGCAGGGCGTCGCGCTCGCGGCGCAGGCGCTCGGGATCCCGGCGACCATCTTCATGCCGCTCGGCGTTCCGGTGCCCAAGCTCCTCGCGACGCGCGGATACGGAGCGGATGTCGTGCTCGAAGGGGCGACCGTCGAAACGCCGCTGCGACTGGCAGCGGAGTTCGCGGAGCGTACGGGCGCCGTCTTCATCCATCCCTTCGACCACCGCGACGTGATCGTGGGCCAGGGGACGCTCGG
The DNA here is from genome assembly GCF_056400345.1 of Microbacterium sp. P5_B6. Lineage (NCBI taxonomy): Bacteria > Bacillati > Actinomycetota > Actinomycetes > Micrococcales > Microbacteriaceae > Microbacterium > Microbacterium sp. P5_B6. Next base: position 196,206 of record NZ_JBFULL010000002.1, read on the forward strand.
ACTCGAGCTCTACCGCGATCTGCCCGAGGTCGACACCGTCGTCCTCGGCATCGGCGGCGGAGGGCTCATCGCCGGCGTCGCAGCCGCGATCAAGGCACGTGCGGCGCTCGATGGCCGCACGGTGCGCATCATCGGCGTGCAGGCAGAGAATTCGGCCGCCTATCCGAGTTCTCTCGAGGTCGGGCATCCCGTCGACGTCCTCACCCGTCCGACGATCGCCGACGGCATCGCGGTCGCGCGGCCCGGGGCTATCCCGTTCGAGATCATCCGGGAACTCGTCGACGAGGTCGTGACCGTCACCGAGGACGACATGGCGCGCGCTCTGCTCGTGCTCCTCGAGCGCGCCAAGCAGGTGGTCGAGCCTGCGGGCGCCGTGGGGGTCGCCGCGATCCTGGCGGGCAAGGTGCGGGCGAGCGGGCCCGTGATCTCGGTCCTCTCGGGCGGCAACATCGACCCGCTGCTGCTTCAGCGGGTCGTGGCGCACGGGCTTGCGGCATCCGGTCGGTACATGACGCTGCGGATTCCGCTGCCAGACCGCCCCGGCCAGCTCGCCCGGGTGTCAGACCTGCTCGCACAGGCGGGCGCCAACGTCACCGAGGTGCTCCACACCCGTCACGGCCAGGGCCTGCAGATCAGCGAGGTGATCCTGCAGCTCAGCGTCGAGACGCGCGGCGAGGAGCACCGCGCCCACGTCATCGCGACGCTGGAGGAGGCGGGCTTCCTGCCGACGGTGGTGGCGGACTAGAGGAGCACGGCGCGAGAGCTCACTGCCCCGCGTACGTCTCGACCTTCACGATCTCGACCGTGATCGAGCGTCCGTTGGGTGCGGTGTAGGACGTCTTCTCGCCTTCGCGCAGGCCGATGATGGAGCTGCCGAGGGGCGACGCTTCGCTGTAGACGTCGAGCTCGGAGTTGGCCGCGATCTCGCGGCTGCCGAGAAGGAAGACCTCTTCGCCGCCGGCGACGAGCGCCGTGACGACGACACCGGGCTCGACGACGCCCGTGCTCTCCGGCGCCACTCCGACCTTGGCATCCTTCAGCAGACCCTTGAGCGTGCGGATGCGGGCCTCCTGCTTGCCCTGCTCATCCTTGGCGGCGTGATAGCCGCCGTTCTCCTTGAGGTCGCCCTCTTCGCGGGCGGCCTCGATGCGCTTCGCGATCTCCTCCCGGCCCGTGGTCGAGAGGTGCTCGAGCTCCGCGGTGAGACGGTCGTAGGCATCCTGCGTCAGGAACGTGACGGGGGCGTCGCTGGACACGTCGTTCTCCTCTTCAAAGTGCTGAAAAAGTGCTGGTATGGCGAGTGCTGATACTGCGAGTGGTGATGCAGAGAGTGGCGATAAGCCGAGACGCCCCGGCTCCCGCCAGGGCGTCTGCGATTCAGTGCGTGCCAGACTACGTCACCCAGCAGGAGTTGACAAAACCGGTCGTGGCTTCGCCGACCGTCGGCACAGTCTCTCGGAATGCCCGCGCGTGCGTCTCGCCGGCGGCGATCTCGACGACCTTCCAGCCGACGACGCCGTGCTGGACATCCTGCGCCTCGAGCGCGCAGGCGACTGCCGATCCGGGAGGGGCGCTCAGCTGGAATTCGACGACCACGGTGCGCGCATCGACCACGTGGAAGCCGGTCGCGTCCGCCTCCACCGTGTTGAGCGAGTTCGCCACGATCATCCATGCGAATGCGCCGATCGCCAGCGCGCCGATGAGGGAGGCGATGACGACTGCCCATCGGGTGCCGCGCCGACGCACGCGGCCGTAGCGCTCGTCGAGCATCTGCTGCGTCGTCATGCGGGTCCCGTCGGGCGAATTAGGCTGGACCTCCAGGCTAGACGTTCCCGGAACGAGGAATCCCGATGCACGCTGCGCTCGCGGCACTCTCCCGCGCGGCATCCACCGCGACTCCCACTCCGACCCCGGCGGTCGACCCGAATCTGGTGACCCCGGGTCCGTGGGGATTCGTCGCGATCGCCTTCCTCGCGGTCGCCGTGATCCTCCTGGTGTGGGACATGATGCGCCGCATCCGCCGTGCGCGCATCCGGTCCGAGATCGACGAGATGCTCGACGCAGAAGAGGCCGCGGCCCGAGGCGAGGGGCCTGACGACGCTCCCACCGCTCCGGGGGAGACCCCGCGCGATCAGGGGTAGATCGGGTCGATCGCGATCAGCAGGCACGCCGTCCAGTGGCAGAGGAAGGCGAGCACCGTGCAGACGTGGAAGATCTCGTGGAACCCGAAGTGGCCGGGCCACGGGTTGGGCCGCTTCATCGCGTAGATCACGGCGCCGATCGTGTACAGGATGCCGCCGATCGCCACGAGGATCACCATGACCCAATTGGCCTCGATCAGTGCGGGCATGTACATGACCGCCGCCCAGCCGAGTGCGAGGTAGAGGGCGACGTAGAGCCAGCGCGGGGCGTCGATCCAGAAGACGCGGAACAGGATGCCGAGGATGGCGCCGCCCCAGACGATCGAGAGGATCGTCACCGCCTGCTGCGGCGGAAGGCCGAGCACCGAGATCGGCGTGTAGGTGCCGGCGATCAGGAGCAGGATGTTCGCGTGGTCGATCCGCTTGAAGACGGCCTTGGTCTTCGGCTTCCAGTTGAAGAGGTGATAGAGCGCTGAGTTGCCGAAGAGCAGCAGCGACGTCGCCACGAACACCGCGCAGGACCATTTCGCCGCAGGTCCCTGAGCGACGGCGATGAGGACGATGCCGGCCACGAGAGCGACAGGGAACGTCCCGGCGTGGATCCAGCCGCGCCACGATGGCTTGAGCTCGACGGCGGCACTGGCCTCTCCCGCTTCGAGGAGCGGGAGCTGCGGCATCTCGGCGCCGTCGTCCTCGACGTCGTCCACGTCGTCCATGGCGGAATCCTCGGGTTTGCGGTTCACTCGAGAAGCCTACGACTCGGCGCATACCCGGAGCGGCACGCACGCGACCGGCCGCGAGCCCCGCTTCGACCGGGGACATCGGTGCACGGGGAGACGGCGTTGTACGGTAGGCGTGTGACGGCGTCGAACGAGGGCAGAGGGCCCCTCTATCGGCTCTACATCAACCGGCTCCGTCGTCGCATCGATCGTGACGCCGCCCCACACCACATCGCCATGATGATCGACGGCAACCGCCGATGGGCCCGGCAGCTGGGATACGACACCGCGGCACACGGGCACCGTGCCGGCGCAGCCAAGATGCGCGAGTTCCTCCGCTGGTGCGACGACATCGGAGTCCGTGTCGTCTCGCTCTACCTGCTCTCCAACGACAACCTCCGCAAGCGCGATTCGCGAGAGCTGGCCGATCTCATCGAGATCATCGCCGAGCTCGCCGACGAGCTCTCGCACGAGAAGGACTGGCGCGTGCAGCACGTGGGCCGTGCCGACATCCTGCCGCCGGAGCTCGCGCGCGTGCTGGCGGATGCCGAAGCGCGCACCCGCGAGAAGTCCGGGCTCCACGTCAACCTCGCGGTCGGCTACGGAGGCCGTGGCGAGATCGTGGATGCCGTGCGGAGCATCATCATGAAGCACGACGAGGAGGGTGGCTCGCTCGAGGAGCTCGCGGCCAGCCTGACGCCGGAGCAGATCGGCGAGCACCTCTACACGGGCGGCCTTCCCGACCCCGACCTCGTGATCCGCACCTCAGGCGAGCAGCGCCTGAGCGACTTCCTGCTGTGGCAGAGCGCGCACAGCGAGTTCTACTTCGTCGAGGCGCTCGGTCCCGACCTGCGCGAGGTCGACTTCCTCCGCGCGATCCGGGACTTCACCACCCGGGAACGGCGCTTCGGCGGCTGATCACGCCTGGAATCCGCCGCGCCACGGCGTGATCGCCTGCATGCCAGAATGGCGATGTGACCGATTGGGAGTCCTTCCTCACCTCATTCGACGGCGAACCCGGGTATCTCGACTGGGCGGCCTTCGGCCCCCTGTCGCCGAATGTGCGGGCAGAGGTCCACGCCGACGCCGAGCTGCTCGGCTCCGGCAGGCCGTCGAGCCTCGACCTCGTCGCCGATCACGCACGTGAGGCTCGCGATCTGCTGGCTCAGCTGCTCCGGACCGATGCCGAGCAGGTGGTGCTGCAGCCGTCGACGACGTACGGGCTCATGCAGGCGATCTACGGCCTCTCCGGTGGCCTGATGGTCTCGCGCGCCGAGTTCCCCAGCATCACCGTCGCGGCCTCCCGCGCTGAGACCGCATCCGACCGCCTTCGGGTCCAATGGCTCGAGGCGCCCGGAGGCTTCGTGACCCCCGAGGCGGTCCGTGAAGCGCTCACGGACGACACCGAGGCGGTCGCGCTGAGCTTCGTCGACTTCCGTACCGGGTACCGGGCAGACCTCGGCGCCCTTCGCGACGTCATCGGCGATCGGCTCCTCATCGTCGACGGAGTCCAGGGGATCGGCGCGGTGGATGCCGACTGGTCCGCCGCCGACGTCGTCTGCGGCAACGGCTACAAGTGGCTGCGCGCCGGCCGCGGTACGGGGTTCTCGTGGTTCAGCGAGCGCGCGCTCGAGCGGATCGCCCCCGTGCTGTCGGGCTTCGCGGGGGTGGAAGGGGATCTGCCGGTGGATGCCGTGCCCCCACCGGCGCCGTCGGCGCAGGCGTTCAGCGTGTCGGGCCCGGATCATCTCGCGTTCGCGCGCCTCGCAACGGGGGTGCGCGATGTCCTCGAGGCGGGAATCGAGTCGATCGAGAGCGAATTGGTGGCACGGTCCGGTGACGTCATGTTCTTCGCCGACCGCTATGACATCCCGGTGGTGACTCCGCGCGACCCTGAAAGGCGTGCAGGGATCGTCGCGCTGGCTCCGGCGCCGCCGGATGCCGCACCCCTCGCCGCATCACTGGCCAATCACGGCCTCACGGTCACGGTGCGGTCCGACCTGGTGCGGGTGGCGCCGCACGTGGGCACGGGAGCGGATTCCCTGCGTCTGTTCGGCGATGCGCTCGCGGCATTCTCATCGACCCGGGTGTGGTGACAGCTCAGGTTCACTGACCGTGTGCGGATCGGGACAGCATCCGTCATCTCCGCGTTCCGTTGTTCACCAACCTGTAACAGCAATCCAGCGTGTCTGCCGCGGCTGCGTAACACGACGGACGTAGCGTCGAGCCAACGGGCAAGGAGCCTGTTCGAGTCGGCCTTTCGGATTGCGACTCGTGACCCTGGTCGACTCGCTGACTGCCGGGCGAACAGCCCGGGGCGGGAGTGGGTTGTGACCACACGAGCACCACACAGGCAGCACCGCGAGACGGCTCTCGAGGCCGATGCAGTGGGGGAGGTGCTCTGCACATACGTGCTGGACACCTCGGTGCTGCTGAGCGATCCGCGGGCCTTCTTCCGCTTCGCCGAGCACAACGTCGTGATCCCGGTCGTCGTGATCACCGAGCTCGAGGGGAAGCGGCATGACCCCGAGATCGGGTACTTCGCCCGTCAGGCACTGCGTCACCTCGATGAGCTGCGCATCGAGCACGGACGCCTGGACTTCCCCGTCCCCGTCGGCGAGGGCGGCACTCTGCGCGTCGAACTGAACAACACCGACCCCACGGTGCTGCCCTCCGGCATGCGCCTCGGCGACAACGACAGCCGCATCCTCGCCGTCGCGCTGCACCTGGCGCATGATGAGCAGGAAGTGGTGGTCGTCTCCAAGGACCTGCCGATGCGCGTCAAGGCGGCGTCTCTCGGCATCACTGCCGAGGAGTACCTCGCCGAGCAGGCTATCGACTCCGGGTGGACCGGCATCGCCACGCTCGACGTGTCGGGCGACGAGCTGAGCGACCTCTACGAGAGCGAGGTCGCGCTCAGCGAAGGCGTGATCGGCCTGCCGATCAACACGGGCCTCATCATCCACTCGGAGCGCGGGTCGGCCCTCGGACGCGTCACCGGTGAGGAGTCGTACCGCCTTGTCCGCGGCGACCGGGACGTCTTCGGCCTCCACGGCCGCTCCGCCGAGCAGCGCATCGCGATCGACCTCCTCATGGACCCGGATGTCGGGATCGTCTCGCTCGGAGGGCGCGCCGGCACCGGAAAGTCCGCCCTGGCGCTGTGCGCGGGCCTCGAGGCCGTCTTGGAGCGTCAGCAGCAGAAGCGGATCATCGTCTTTCGCCCGCTCTTCGCCGTCGGCGGTCAGGAGCTCGGATACCTTCCCGGCGACGCGCAGGAGAAGATGAACCCCTGGGGACAGGCCGTATTCGACACGCTCGGCTCGGTCGTCTCAGGCAATGTCATCGAAGAGGTGATCGAGCGAGGGCTGCTCGAGGTCCTACCGCTCACGCACATCCGGGGACGCTCGCTGCACGACGCGTTCGTGATCGTCGACGAGGCGCAGTCGCTCGAGCGCAACGTGCTCCTCACGGTCCTGAGCCGGATCGGCCAGAACTCGAGGGTCGTCCTCACGCACGATGTCGGTCAGCGCGACAACCTGCGCGTGGGTCGTCACGACGGCATCGCCTCGGTGATCGAGACGCTCAAGGACCACTCGCTCTTCGGCCACGTGACCCTCGTGCGCTCCGAGCGCTCGGCCATCGCGGCGCTGGTGACCGACCTGCTGGAGGCCAGCGAGCTCGCCTGACCTGATGCTGATCAGAGGGGCCGGGATGCCGCATCCCGGCCCCTCTGCACCCTCGGTGTGAGCCCCGGACGAGTGTCAAGATGAGAAGAGTCTCATGCCTTTCTCGCCGTCCTCTCACTCTCGGATGCCACCATTGAAGGGATGCAGGGCCGAATGCTCTGCGTCTGCCACTGGGGGCATTCGATACGGGAGTGACGAATGGACGCACGCACGGGATTCGCCGCAGGCGGATTCATCGTCGGCGCGACCTTCGTCGCCGTCGCGTGTGCCGTCACCTTGAGCAACAGCGCCGCCCTCGCCGATGCGCCCGGCGTCGCCGCCGGTCTCGCCACCATCCGCGTGAGCCCATCGTCGGCCGGCACGACCCCCACCCCACGCGCGTCTGCGCCCGGGGCCGGCGCAGCAGAGAACTCGGTGCCCGCGCCGTCGACATCGGCAGAGGTCGTGCCCGCCCCTGAGCCGCGTGACGTCTCGGCGCCGGCTGCTCCCGCGGCCGAGGTTCCCGGTGCCCCTGTCGCCCCGGCACCGGCCGCCCCCGACTATCTGGGTTTCTCGAAGGAGCAGATCCAGGACGAGGCGGTCCGCAGCGGTTCATGGGATCGGCTGCGCGCCTGGGCCGTCGCGCAGGGCTGGGCCGAGCAGCGCATCGAACACTGGATCGAGATGCTGCAGGGCAAGGCAGTGGCAGGCTCGGGAACGGAATCGCTCATCGGTTCCGCCCAGAACAAGACTCCCGCGAACGCGGGCCACGAGAGCGGACGATATTGGTCCGGCGTGAATAAGACGCAATCGCCGAAGCCCCCACGAGGCGATTGACGCGGGCCGGAGTCCCCCAGCTCCGACCCCTTCCCAGCCCCCGGCGTCCCCCAGCGCCGGGGGCTTCTCTCTGCCCGAAGCGCTGTCAGGAAGTCGCTGCCCGGATCACTCCCAGCGGTAGCCCGAGCCCCGTACGGTCGCGATGTGGTGCTGCCCGAGCTTGCCGCGCAGGTACCTGACATAGACGTCGACGACGTTCGAGCCGGGGTCGAAGTCGAGTCCCCACACGCGGCTGAGCAGCTGCTCGCGGCTGAGCACGTGGCCCGGATTGCGCAAGAACTGCTCCGCGAGCGCGAACTCCCGCGCCGAGAGCTCCACTTCTCGATCCGCGACAGTGGCGCGCCGCCCGAGGATGTCGAGCACCACGTCGCCATGAACGAGCGACGTCGACGCGGGTTGAGGGCTCTCGCGCAGACGCGATCGGACCCGCGCGAGCAGCTCGTCGAAGGTGAACGGCTTCGACATGTAGTCGTTGGCTCCGGCATCCAGTCCCTCGACGGTGTCTCGGGTGCTGGAGCGCGCGGTGAGCATGATGACCGGCACGACGCTGCCCCGGTCGCGGAGTTCCCGCAGCACCTCGAAGCCGTCGATGGTTGGAAGTCCGACGTCCAGCAGCACGAGGTCGACATCGGGTCGCAGAGCTCGATCGAGCGCTTCGGCGCCGTCTTCTGAGATCGTCGTCACGTAACCCGCGGCCTCGAGGCCCCGGCGCACGAATGCGGCGATTCGCGGCTCGTCCTCTGCGATCAGGATGCGGGTCATCCGGCCGCCTCTCGTTGGAGTACGACATCGCCCGCCCGGACGGGCTGGGGGAGTGCCGACGATGGAAGGGGAAGGTGGATCGTGAAGGTGGCTCCGCCACCCGGGGTGTCGGTGACCACGCAGCGGCCCCCGTGAGCTTTGGTGATGGCATCGACGATGGCCAGACCGAGCCCTGAGCCGCCGACCGTCCGCTTGCCCTGCGCACGGTCGAACCGCCGGAAGATCCGGTGCCGGGCCGCGGGCGGAATGCCAGGCCCATGGTCGAGCACCCAGAGTCGAGCATCCTCGTCGTCCAGCGCGCTTCCGATCTCGATGGGGGAGCCCTCCGGCGTGTACTTCGCGGCGTTGTCGGCGAGCTGCAGCCAGGCCTGCAGCAGCCGGTCATGGTCCGCGCGGATGACGCCGATCGCCTGCGCCTGCACGCTCCACTCGTGACCGGGGATGGCTGTGACCAGCTCGCCGACCCGGGCCGTGAGGCTCGACAGCTCGACGTCGCCCACGGCGAACTGCTCGCCCTCGACGGTGGCGAGCAGGTCGATGTCGTCGACGAGGCGAGTCATCCGGTCGAGCTCGGCGATGCCGATCTCGCGTGTGCTCTCGACGTCTTCCACATCCGACGGGTCCATCATCTCGAGGTGGCCGCGGATGATCGTGATGGGCGTCTTGAGCTCGTGGCGCACGTCATCGAGCAGCTGACGCTGCACGTCCACCGAGCCTTCCAGTCGATCGAGCATGGAGTTCACGGTGCGGGTGAGGTCGGAGATGTCGTTGTTTCCCTGCTCCGGGAGCCGGGGCGAAAGATCCGTGATCGTGATCGAGTCCGCGGCATCGCGGATGTCCCGGATGGGCGAGAGCAGGCGACCGGCCACGAACCAGCCCACGATCGCGATTGCGACGACCATGGCGACCGCGGCGATCCAGTACGTCGCGACGGCGGCCGTCACGGGCGCGAGTTCGGACTGCAGATCCACCGCCCTGATGTACAGGCCGGCGTGCGGGTCGCCCTCCACCTCGACCGGGATCGCGATGTACCGCAGCGCGCCGCGCTCGGTCGCCGCGGTGCCGATGACGGTTCCATCCTTCGCCTCGGCCTCAGCGACCGCGCGTTCGATCAGCGCCGACTCCCGCGATATGTCGAAGCCCGACAGCGTCTCGGGACGGTAGCGCGGCGTCCCGTCGATCACCGCCAGCGATGACTCGTTGCGGCCCGTGACGAGCAGCGCCACCGCGGCGTGGAGGTACTCCTGGACTGTCGAGAAGTCCTTCCGGTCGAGTCCCTCGACGGCGGTCGGAGTTGTGCTGGTGTCGGCATCCGGGTCCTCGGCTGCCGTGCCGGCCACCGACTGCAGCATCCGCACCTGCGCGCGCAGCCGATCGTCCACATCATGGATGACGCGTTCTCGCTGCACGAGGAAGGTCACGCTTCCCACGATCGCCAGACCGATGCACGCGACCGCCAGGATTGCTCCCAAGATGCGGGCGCGCGCCGAGATCGGTCGGGGCGAACGCGTCATGCCCCGATTATCGCCCCGCGCCGACCGCCGCGATACGCGTTCGGGCGCCTGATCAGCCAGGGTGCGTCATCGAGAGCAGATCGAGCTTCTCGTCCAGCTGTTCGACGGTCAGCTCTCCGCGCTCGACATAGCCGAGGTCGAGCACCGCCTCGCGGACGGTGATGCCCTTGGCCACCGAGTGCTTTGCGATCTTCGCGGCCGCTTCGTACCCGATGAGCTTGTTGAGCGGTGTCACGATCGAGGGCGACATGCCGGCGTACGCCGCGGCGCGGTCGACGTCGGCTTCCAAGCCCTCGATCGTCTTGTCGGCGAGCAGGCGCGAGGCGTTCGCGAGCAGCCGGATCGACTCGAGCAGCGCCGTTCCCATGACCGGGATGGCGACGTTCAGCTCGAAGGATCCGGAGGCGCCTGCCCAGGCGATCGTCGCGTCGTTGCCGATGACCCGCGCGCACACCATCAGGGTCGCCTCGGGGATCACGGGGTTGACCTTGCCGGGCATGATCGATGAACCCGGCTGCAGATCGGGGATGTGCAGCTCGCCGAGACCCGTGTTCGGCCCCGAACCCATCCAGCGCAGGTCGTTGTTGATCTTCGTGAGCGAGACCGCGATCGTGCGCAGGGCTCCGGATGCCTCCACCAGGCCGTCGCGGTTGGCCTGGGCCTCGAAGTGGTCCTTCGCCTCGGTGATCGGGAGCTCGGTGTCGGCCACGATGAGTTCGATGACCTTCTGCGGGAAGCCGAGCGGCGTGTTGATGCCCGTGCCGACGGCCGTGCCGCCGAGCGGGACCTCGGCGACGCGGGGGATCACCGCCTGGACGCGCTCGATCCCCAGACGCACCTGGCGGGCATAGCCGCCGAACTCCTGCCCGAGGGTCACCGGGGTCGCGTCCATGAGGTGCGTGCGCCCCGACTTGACGACGGACTTCCACTCCTCGGACTTGGTCTCGAGGGCGACGGCGAGGTGGTCGAGTGCCGGGATGAGCCCGTCGATCAGATCCTGCGTCACGGCGATGTGCACGGAGGTCGGGAAGACGTCGTTCGAGGACTGCGACGCATTGACGTGATCGTTGGGGTGCACCGTCTGGCCGAGATCCTGCGTCGCGAGCGTCGCAAGCACCTCATTCATGTTCATGTTCGAGGAGGTGCCGCTGCCGGTCTGATAGACGTCGATCGGGAACTGGTCGACATGGCCGCCGGCGATGACCTGGTCGGCCGCACGGGCGATGGCGTCGGCGATCGTGCCGTCGAGCGTGCCGAGTTCCTTGTTCGCCAGCGCCGCGGCCTTCTTGATCCGTGCGAGCGCGACGATCTGCGCCGGGTCGAGCGGGTCCCCCGAAATGGGGAAGTTCTCGACCGCGCGCTGTGTCTGGGCGGCATACAGAGCGTTCCTCGGAACGCGCACCTCGCCCATGGTGTCGTGCTCGATGCGGTAATCGGTCTCGGTCACTTCTTCGTCCTCCGAAGGGTCAGGGTAGGTTCAGGCCGCGTCATCGATGACGCCGACCGTGATCGAGGGCACGACGGTGCCCTCGTCAAGGCGGTAGTTCGCGCCGACCAGGGCGACGCGGCCCTCGGCGACGGCATCGCTGATGAGCTCCGATGCCTGCAGCAGGTCCGCCACGGTGTTGTTCAGGTGCTCCCGTCCGACCGACTCCGGGTCGATGTCGAGGGGGCCCTCCACCCCGATCACGCGGCGCACCGCGGTGACGATCGGCGCGATCTGAAGCCAGATGTTGGGCGGCAGGAGAGGCGCCTCCGGCTGGGTGCTGTCGATCGCGGCGCGCACGGCCCCGCACTCGTCGTGGGCGAGCACCACGATGAGCGGCACTTCGAGCACGGCCACCGCGTATTCAAGACTGCCGATGACCGAGGCGGAGGTCACCTGCCCGGCGTTGCGCACCACGAACAGGTCGCCGAGACCCTTGTCGAAGATGATCTCGGCTGCGAGGCGTGAGTCCGAGCAGCCGAAGAGCGCGGCACGGGGCTTCTGCCCGCCCGCGAGCTCATGACGCCGCTCGACATCCTGGCGAGGATGAATGGGCTCACCCGAGACGAAGCGGTCATTGCCGCGCATCATCTCGTTCCAGACCTTCCCAGGGGTGGGACCGTCGGTCATCGTTCCTCCTCGGCGATCTCACGCAGCTGGTCGGCCAGAGCCGCCGCCGCGACCTTCGCGGTCTTCTCATCCGCAGAGCCGTAGACCATCACGGTGTCACTGCCGGCCTGCGTGCTCATGGCGAACGAGACGTTGCCGGCGCGCGAAGGATCGGGAATGTCGTACACATCCCACACGATCCCGTCGATGGTGACGGTGCCGTCCGAATCGGCACCGTTGAGCGCGCGCGTCGCCCAGGCGGGATCCGCGTCGAACCCCTGCGCGACGCGCAGGAAGCCGGATGCCTCGTCCGGCAGGTAGACGATCGTCCACGCCCGCACCGAGTCGCCTTCGATGCCTGCAGAGTTCGCGAGCCACTCCTCGGGGACGGCCGGGTCGATCACGGTTCTGCCCTCGGATGCCGAGACGTCCGCCGCGACCGCCGAGACGTCGATGGGCTCGCGCTCGGGGAGCGATCCGCGGGGAACGGCGAAGACGATGACGATGACGACGGCGAGGGTGACCAGCAGCGCCGCCACGAGATTGCGGGTGTTCTGGCTGGCGCGATAGGCGCGCGAGAACTCGGCCTTGCGATCCGCCGTCTCCTGGGCGGTCTCGGGACGGCCGAGTTCGGCGACCACCCGCGGGCCTCTCGCCATCACGCGGCTCCGCCGTCCGTGCTCTCCGACGCCGGACGAGCCTCCTCGAGTCGGCGCTTGGCCCCCAGCAGCCACTCCTCGCAGCGCTCGGCCAGCGCCTCGCCTCGCTCCCACAGCGTGAGCGAGTGCTCGAGAGTCGGCGACCCCTGCTCCAGCTCGGCGACGACGCGCATGAGCTCGTCCCGGGCCTGCTCGAACGACAGAGACGCGACGTCGGGGCGGTCTTCGCTCGACACGGTCATGCCTTCCATCCTAATTCGGCGGGGTCGGGCGTCGTGGCCGGTGCCTCGACCTCGAGGGACTGGGGGGACTCGGCGATCTCGCCTTCGGAACGCGCGCCGAACGATCCTCTGGCGACGGTGACGACGACTCCCGCTCCAGGCGGCGCCTGCTCGGCATCCCGCACGATCACTCCGTCGGGCAGGTGGGCGATGGCGTAGCCGCGCGCCAGGGTCGAGGCCGGCGACAGCGCGCGAAGCGACGCGCGCAGTTCGGCCATCGCCCGGCCCTGGGTCTCGAGCCGGCGCTCGATCACCTCGCGTCCTCGGGCGACCTGCAGCCAGAGGTGATGGCTGCGCGACTCGATCATGGTCTCGGGGGAGCGCAGCGCGGGGCGCGAGCGGACCTGCTCGAGGTGCGCGATGTCGTTCTGCAGCCGATGGGTGAGGCGCGTCGTCAGGCGGGAGCGCAGCTGTGCGACGGTGGCGCGCTGCTCGGCGACGTCCGGCACGACGCGCTTGGCCGCGTCCGTGGGGGTCGATGCGCGGAGATCCGCGACATCGTCGAGGATCGGGTGGTCGTTCTCGTGCCCGATCGCACTGACGACGGGAGTGGACGCCGCCGCGACCGCACGGACGAGCCGTTCGTCGCTGAACCCGAGGAGCGTCTGCGGGTCTCCGCCGCCGCGCGCGACGACGATGACGTCGACGTCCGGGTCGGCGTCGAGGGCCTTGAGAGCCGCGATCACCTCCGGCACGCAGCGGTCGCCCTGCACCGCGACGTGCTTCGTGTGGAAGCGCACCCGCGGCCACCGCAGCTCGGCGTTGCGGTGCACGTCCTTCTCGGCATCCGAGTTCTCTCCGGTGATCAGTCCGACGACGTGCGGGAGGAAGGGCAGCGGCTTCTTGCGCGCCGGGTCGAACAGCCCCTCGGCACGAAGCTGGGCGCGCAGGCGCTCCATCCGCTCGAGCTGATCGCCGAGGCCGACGTGGCGCATCGATGACACGGAGAAGCTGAACGCTCCCTGCTTGACGAAGTAGTCGGCCTTGACGCAGGCGATCACGTGGTCGCCCACCTTGAGATCGGCGGGCACCCGCTGCAGGGCGGTGGACCACAGGCGGAAGGAGATCAGCGCCTCGGAGCCGAGGTCCTTGAGCTTGCCGTAGACGTTGCCGCCGCGCCTGTCCCATGAGGTGATCTCGCCCTCGACCCAGACCGAGCCCCACTTCTCGATGAAGCCGCGGATCGTCTCATTGAGCCGCGCCACGGATGTCGGCGCCTGAGGACTGGACTCGCGGGGGTGGACGGACTCCGCGGGCGGTGGCTCCCCGGGCACGACCTCGGCCTGGAAATAACTCATGGGGTCCTTCCCTCGGGCGGACGCCCTGTGGCTGTTGTGCGCCGCCGTAGACTCGAGGGGTGAGTTCGGCTTCTGCAGCACCCGCGGTCCGCATGCCTATGCCGCGGGTTCCGCGACGGCGTGAGCGCCTCAAGGATATCCCGGTGGACGGACAGAAGCAGGTGCTGCTGGCCTCGCCGCGCGGGTACTGCGCCGGTGTCGACCGCGCGGTCGTTGCCGTCGAGAAGGCGCTCGAGCGCTTCGGCGCTCCGGTGTACGTGCGCAAGCAGATCGTGCACAACATCCACGTGGTGACCGAGCTCGAGGCGGCCGGCGCGATCTTCGTGGAGGAGGTCGACGAGGTTCCCGAGGGCGCCAACGTCGTCTTCAGCGCGCACGGGGTCTCTCCTGCCGTGGTGGCTGCGGCATCCGATCGAGGTCTGCAGGCGATCGACGCGACCTGCCCGCTCGTGACCAAGGTGCACCGCGAGGCGGTGCGCTTCGCGCGCGACGACTACGAGATCCTGCTCATCGGCCACGTGGGGCACGAAGAGGTCGAGGGCACTGCAGGTGAGGCGCCCGAGCACGTCACCATCGTCGGCTCGCCCGAAGAGGCCGACACGGTCGTGGTGCGCGACCCGTCGAAGGTCGTCTGGCTGTCGCAGACGACCCTGTCGGTCGACGAGACGATGGAGACGGTGCGGCGGCTGCGCCTGCGTTTCCCGCAGCTGCAGGATCCGCCTTCGGACGACATCTGCTACGCCACCCAGAACCGTCAGGTGGCCATCAAGAAGGTCGCGAAGGATGCCGAGCTCGTCATCGTCGTCGGCTCCGCCAACTCGTCGAACAGCGTGCGTCTGGTCGAAGTGGCGCTCGAGTACGGCGCGAAGGCCGCGTACCGGGTCGACTACGCCGACGAGGTCAAGCAGGAGTGGCTCGACGGCATCTCCACCATCGGCGTGACGAGCGGCGCCTCGGTGCCCGATGTGCTCGTGCAGGAGGTGCTCGAAGAGCTCGCCGGCGCCGGTTACCGCAACGTGCACGAGGTGCGGACGGCTGAGGAGGACCTCATGTTCTCGCTCCCCAAGGAGCTGCGGCAGGATGTCGAGGGCCGACGCGACGACCGTGCGCTCGGCGGACGGAGCCGCTCGTGAGCACCCCCAGTGCACCCGAGGAGCGCCCCCGCCCGCAGTACGGCGAGTACGCCACGCCCGAGGAGCAGCGCGCTCGCATTCAGCAGCCTGATGTGACCTGGGCGCTCGAGACCGGACAGGCCGCCGAGGGTGGTCAGGCCCACCCGGCGCCTTCGGGGGGAGCACCGGTCGCTGCGCCGGTCTCGGGGATGACTCCGGGGCGGGGGGTCGACCGGGCCGTGACGCTCGCCCTCCTGGCCCTCGGCGCACTCAACGTGATCATCACCGCCGTGACGTACTTCGATCTCGTGGGGCTCGCGAATCAGGCGTTCTCCCTGCTCGGCGTCCCGGGTGAATTCACCAATGTCGAATCCGCGCAGCTGTGGGGGCCGATCGCCGCGGTCGCACTCATCACGGGCTTCGTGCTGACGGCGCTCCTCGCGTGGCGCAGTCTGCGCGCCGGTCGCATCTCATGGTGGATCCCGGTGGTCGGCGCCATCCTCACGTACATCGTCGTGTACGTTTGCCTCGCCATCCCGCTTCTCGGTGATCCTGCCTTCATGGAGTACTCCACCACGCTCTCCTGACCCGCGCGGGGGATACTCGAGGCACCGGAGCTGTCTTCTGCTCCGCGCGGCCGACAGGTCTGAACCATTCCGCGCGCCGGATCGTGCTCTCTGCGAGGAGGTCTGCGGTGTCGATCGACCAGGAAGCGCGTCTCGTGGCGCTCTATGACGCGCACGCGGCGCCCATCTGGCGCTACGTCGTGCGTCTCACCGGCGATCGCGCCGGTGCAGACGACGTCGTGCAGGAGACACTCCTGCGCGCCTGGCGCTCGCCGAGAATCCTCGAGCAGGAGCCGTCGACCACGCGAGCCTGGATGTTCACCGTGGCCCGGCACATCGTCATCGACGAGGCGCGCAGCGCGCGCCGCCGTCACGAGCGGACGGTCGACGAGCTTCCGGAACGGGCGACGGGAGACGACACGGATGCGCTCTTCGACGCCATCATCATCCGGGAAGCCCTCGCCTCGCTCACTGCAGAGCATCGAGCGGTCATCGTCAAGGCGTACTACCGCGGACTCAGCATCGCCCAGACGGCGGCTGAACTCGGCATCCCGGACGGCACCGTCAAGTCCCGGCTGCACTACGGACTGCGCGCGCTGCGCCTCGCGCTTCAGGAAAGGGGGGTCACCCGATGAACCCCGAACACCCCCGCTTCGCCCAGTGGGATGCCGCGTATGTCGTCGGTGCTCTGCCACCGGCGGAGCGCCGTGAGTTCGAGGAGCACCTGGCTGACTGCGCCGAATGCCGGCGGGCCGTCGCCGAGCTCTCGCCGGCCGTCGGCCTGCTCTCGCGACTGACTCCCGAGGATGCCGAGCGCATCGACGCGGAGGTCGCTGAAGCAGGGGGCGCGGAGGACGACGTGAGCCGTCCGGTCGAGATCCTCTCGTTCGCGAGGGAGCGGGCGCTGCGCCGTCGCCGCAGGCGTGTCGTCGCGTTCGTCGCCGCTGCCGTGCTCATCATCGCGGCGGTGGCCGTGCCGTTCGCGGTGTCGTCGTTCGTGCGTCCCGCCGCGGAGTCGTTCGCGCTCCAGAGCGTCGTCGAGATCCCGCTGGAGGCGAGCGTGCGGCTCACGTCGGTGGACTGGGGGACGCGCATAGAGCTCGACTGCCGGTACCCCGCCGCACCGGACGCCGATCCGGATGTCAGCTGGACGTACGCCCTCGCGGTGGTGGACGCGGCGGGGGAGACATCGACGGTGTCAACCTGGCGCGCAGGACCCGGGTCGGCGGCCCGGCTGTCGGCCGGGACCGCCCTGGCCGTCGACGACATCAGCAGTGTCGAGATCCGATCGATGAGCGGGACCGTGCTGATGAGCTACGACCTGGACGAGCGCTGATGCGATGAGACAGCGGATGCCCCGGCCCGCGGTGGGCCGGGGCATCCGGTGTCGTCGTGCTCTGCTCTGCGTCCTGCGGGTTCGTCAGCTCTGCGATTTGCCCGCGGAGCCGAGCTGCCGCGTGGCTTCGGCGACACGCGCCGCCATCGCCGACTCGGCGACCTTGCCCCAGGCGCGCGGGTCGTAGGCCTTCTTGTTGCCGACCTCGCCGTCGACCTTGAGGACGCCGTCGTAGTTCTGGAACATGAAGCCCGCGACCGAGCGCGTGAACGCGTACTGGGTGTCGGTGTCGATGTTCATCTTGATGACGCCGTTCGAGACGGCTGTCGCGATCTCTTCGTCGGTGGAGCCGCTGCCGCCGTGGAAGACCAGGTCGAGGGGCTTCTCGCCGGTGCCGAACTTCGCTGCGATGCCCTCCTGGATCTCGCCGAGCAGCTCGGGGCGCAGCTTCACGTTGCCGGGCTTGTAGACGCCGTGCACATTGCCGAAGGTGAGGGCCGCGATCCAGCGGCCGTTGTCGCCCAGCCCCAGGCCTTCCACGGCCTTCGTGACGTCCGCCACGGTCGTGTACAGGGCCTCGTTCGAGCCTTCGTGCTTGACGCCGTCCTCCTCGCCGCCGACGACGCCGATCTCGACCTCGAGGATCGCGTTGATCGCCTTGAGGCGGGGGAGCAGTTGTTGGGCGATCTCGATGTTCTCGTCGAGGGGCACGGCGGAGCCGTCCCACATGTGGGACTGGAAGATCGGGTTGCGGCCCGCCTTGACCTCTTCCTCCGAGGCGGCGATGAGGGGGAGGACGAAGTCCTCGAGCGCCGGCTTGGGGCAGTGGTCGGTGTGCAGGGCGACCGTGATCGGGTAGCTCTTCGCGACCTCCGTCACGTACTTCGCGAACGCGAGCGCGCCCGTCGCGCGGGCCTTGACCGTGTGGCCGGCGAAGTAGTCGGCACCGCCCGTGGTGACCTGGATGATGCCGTCCGAACCGGCCTCGGTGAGACCCTGCAGGACGGCGTTCACCGACTGCGAGCTCGCGGCGTTGATCGCGGGGTAGGCGAATCCGCCCGCCTTCGCGCGGTCCAGCATGTCGGCGTACTGCTCTGGGGTTGCGACGGGCATTTCGAGCTCCTTGTTCGGGGACGTTCAGGGCCACTCTAGCGAAGGGGTGTCTGACGGGGGATGCCTCAGCTCGTCTCCGGGGCGGGCCTCGCGACTCTTCGCGCTGGTGAAAGAATCGTGAATCCTTCAGGCCGGCGTCACAGAAATACCCCGGACTCCGCCAAGGCCGCGGCTAGGCTGACGACATGGTGAGCCTTACGGAAGACATGAGCCCTCTGCATCCCGATCGCAACCTCGCGCTCGAACTCGTGCGGGCGACGGAGGCGGCCTCGATTCGCGCCGTGCCGTTCATCGGTCGGGGTCAGAAGGAGCTCGCCGACGGCGCAGCGGTCGACGCGATGCGCGCGTTCCTCACCACGGTGAACTTCGACGGGGTGATCGTGATCGGCGAGGGCGAGAAGGACGACGCCCCCATGCTCTTCAACGGCGAGTCGGTCGGCAACGGCCGAGGCCCGCAGTGCGATATCGCCGTCGACCCGATCGACGGCACCACCCTGACCGCCGAAGGGCGCAACAACGCGCTGTCGGTCATCGCGGTGTCGGATCGCGGGACGATGCTCGACGCCTCCTCCGTGTTCTACATGGACAAGATCGTGACCGGACCGGCCGGCGTCGGCGTCGTCGACATCGAGCTGCCGATCGCCGAGAACATCAACCGCCTCGCGAAGGCGCTCGGCAAGCGTGTCGATGAACTCGTCGTCTCGGTGCTGAACCGCCCGCGCCACGCGCAGCTCATCCAGGACATCCGCGACGCGGGCGCCGGCACGCGGCTGATGTCGGACGGCGATGTCGCCGGCGGCATCAACGCCGCACGTCACAACGCCCGCACCGACATGTGCGTCGGGGTCGGCGGCAGCCCGGAGGGGATCGTGACGGCGTGCGCCATCAAGGCCCTCGGCGGACACATCCAGGGCCGCCTCTGGCCGCGGGATGACGACGAGAAGCAGCGCGGGATCGACGCAGGCCTCAAGCTCGACGGCTATGTCTACGAGGCCGATGAGCTGGTGAAGGGCAAGAACACGATCTTCGTCGCGACGGGCGTCACCAACGGCGAGCTCGTCGCCGGCGTGCGTCGCGAAGGCGACTTCGTCTACACCGAAAGCGTCGTTCTCCGCGGCGCGTCGGGCACGCTGCGCAGGATCACCTCGGAGCACTTGACGTCGAAGTGGCTCTGATCTTCTGACCGCGTCCGAACGGCTCGCCCGACCGGCCATCGGGTGGTCGGCGGTCGTCGGGCCGTATTGTACCGGTTTGGCGGCGGGCGGTTGTCCTTCGGGCGCAGAGGGCCGGTCTCTGGCAGAATGGCGATGCGTCCAGTCGGGCGCGGAACCGGAGCCGAGGGGATGCGGATGACCGCGCAGAGCACGGGTCCTCAGACCGGCGCACAGGCCGTTCTGCAGAATGCGGCGATCCACAATGCCGCCCGACAGACCGCGATGGCGCATGCCGCGGATCCGGCCCGGCGTCCCGACGTCTTCTTCCGCGTACGTCGCGACGAGGGTCACCAGATCTCGGCGTGGTGGATGATCGGCGCTTTCGTGCTCGTCTCCGCCGGTGTGATCGCTCTCATGAGCCTGGTTCCCGGCGGGGCTTGATTCTCCGTCGTACCGCTCTGGCGTGAGTCATTCGCGCGGCGCGATGCGTCCCCGCAGCTCGCCGAGGTCGGCAATCAAAGCCGGTTCCGCGTCGATGCGGGCGGTCGCTTGTTCGGCCATGGCCTCCGCTCCCGAGGCTGCGAGCGCGGCCGAGCCGGTCGACGGCAGCGCTCCCGCGGGAACGGCCGGGGCCCGGTCTGTGCTGACGCCATCCAGCAGTTCGGGCGCCGTCAGTCGGCGAGGCGCACGCTCGATGACGGGCGGCGTCGTCAGGGAGTCCAGCTTGGTCGCATCGATGCCCGGGAACTTGCGCGCGCTGACGAGCACCCGGGACTCGAGCGAACCGGCGAACTTGTTGTAGCTGTCGACCGTGCGTTCGATGGCTCGGCGCAGGTCGTCTGCGTGCCCGGCGAGGCTGCCGAGTCGCTCGTAGAGCTGGTTGCCGAGTTCGAAGAGCGCACGTGCTTCTTGCGAGACGTCCTGCTGCGTCCAGGTGTAGGCCACGGTCTTGAGGACTGCCCACAGGTTGACGGGGGAGGCCAGAGCGACACGCTTGCCGAAGGCGTAGTCGAGGAGTGACGGATCCTCTTCGAGCGCAGCGGCGAGAAGCGATTCGCTCGGCACGAAGCAGACGACGAACTCGGGACTCGACGAGAGCCCCGCCCAGTACGTCTTCTTCGCGAGGGCATCGATGTGGGACCGCACAGCCTTCACATGCTTCTCGAGCAGGGTCTTTCGTCGGGCCCCTTCGCTGCCCTGGGCCGTCAACGGGATCGCACTCGCCTCGAGGTAGGCGTCGAGCGGCACCTTCGCGTCAACGGCGAGAGCTTTGTCGCCGGGAAGTCGGATGACCATGTCGGGGCGGCCGGCTCCGGCATCCGTCGTGATGGAGGTCTGCGTCTCGAAGTCCACGTAGCGGGTCAGTCCCGCAGCCTCGACGACGCGGCGCAGCTGGGTCTCGCCCCAGACGCCGCGGGTGCTCCCGGAGCGCAAGGCGCTGGCGAGGGATTCGGTCGTGGCACGCAGCGATTCACCGGCCTCGTGTGAGTGCCTGAGCTGCTCGGCGAGGGTGCCGAACTGCTCCTGCCGGTCGCGCTCGAGGGTGTCGACCTTGAGCTGCATGGCCTGCAGGGATTCGCTCACCGGTGCGAGGGCGCGCAGCACGGCCTGCTCGCGGCGCTCTCGCTCTTCTCGGGTCGCTTGATCGTGCCGCGTCTGGGCGGCCAGCTCGCGATAGAGCAGCTGCTGATGGTCGAGCTGAGCCTGCGCACCGGCACGTGCCGCCTCCGCCGCGGCGACGCGGGAGCGGAGCTCTCCGCGCTCCTCGTTCGTGCGATTGGCGCCGCGCGCGAGCCCCGCGAACCAGCCCGCGAGGACACCGACGGCGAGGCCGATGAGAACGAGCGTCGGCGCGAGCAGTGCATCCATGTGAGAAGCATCTCGCGAACCTCCGACATTGCCGGGGCGCGGCATCCCACGCGCGTGTTATCGATGGGGGCCAGGATGCCTCGTGCGCGGAACGTTAGAACGCGGCCGAGAACTCCGCGAGATCGAGCATGGGTGCGGGCGCCTGCACAGGCGCGGGGATCTGAGAGATGCGGAGGCCGACAGAGTGCATGACCCCGTAGATGTCTCTCGCTCCCGTGCGCATGCCCACGTCGATCATGATGTGGGCGCACGCGAGCGCATCCGCGGCGGCGTCGTGGTGCGCGAAGTCCATGAAGCCGGCGACCGCAGCCACCGAGGGAAGCCGGTAGGAGTCGAGCTGGTAGACGCGGCGTGCCACCTGGAGGCTGCACACGTAGCGGTACGACGGACAGATGTCGTCGGTTGCTTCGCACGCGCGGCGCAGCACGCTGACGTCGAAGCCGGCATTGTGCGCGACGAGCACGTCGTCTCCGATGAAGGCCGCGAGCTCATCGAACTGCGCGCTCCACCCTTTGGCGTCGCGGACATCCTCTTGCCGGATGCCGTGGATGCGGGTGTTGACATCGAAGAATCGATCGTGGCCGGCGGGCGGCTGAATGAGCCATCCCGCGGTCTGAACGACGACCCCGTCGCGGACCCGGGCGAGACCGACGGCACAGGCCGATGCGCTGCTCGAGTTCGCGGTCTCGAAGTCGATCGCGGTGAAGTCGAGGGGCACTTCGCCAGCCTCACCCGGCCTCCGCCGACCTGATCGAAGGCGCGCCGAGGCGACGAGGCATCCGTCACGCACGGCGTCGTCCTGTCTCGCCGAGCTCGTGTCCGGACGTCCGTCCCGCACCCTCTTGTTGTGGATAGGGCCCGGGACTAGCGTCATCAGCGCGGACCCGAACCGGCGACCCCGGGTCGGTCGCGCCTCGGCGATGATGCCGAGGCAGGAACACGGCGTGGTGCTGCGCGATCGTGCGAGGCTGCGCCGAAGTCAGGATGGAGCATCCACTCATGCCAACTCTGAAGAGACTTATCGCGCCGCTCGGCGCATTGCTCGTCGCGGGACTGTGTCTGGCGGGGCCGCCCGCCATGGCCGCGCAGACGGCAGCGGTCGCAGCAGCGCCGACAGCGGTGTCGACCGGTCAGCAGACCTATCTCGTGCTCTACAAGGGCACGAGCATCTCGTCGTCGTCGCTCGGCGCCGTCGCGACTGCCGGCGGCACGGTCGTCAGCACATTCCCGCAGATCGGGGTCGCGGTCGTCCGCTCCGACCGCGCCGGCTTCGGGTCGGCTCTGCGGGCGCTCGACAGCAGCGTCTCGGGTGCCGCCGCCACCGCCGGTCTCGGCGTGCAGTTGGATGAAGAGACGGATGCCGCAGCTTCCATCAGCGCCATCGACGCCTACACGACCAACGACCTCACCGGCCTGCAGTGGGACATGGATCAGATCGGCGCGCCCGAGGCGCACGCGATCAACCCCGGCAGCGCGAGCGTCGTCGTCGGCGACATCGACACCGGCCTGGACTGGTCCCACCCCAACCTCGCGCCGAACGTCGACTTCAGTCGCAGCGCGTCGTGCGTGGGCGGCGTGCCCAACCCCGACCCGGCCGCCTGGATGGATGACAACGGCCACGGCACGCACACCGCCGGCTCGATCGCCGCGGCCGACACGGGCGCAGGCATTGTGGGCGTGGCACCTGGCGTGAAGGTCGCCGGAATCAAGGCGGGCGACGCGGACGGGTTCTTCTACCCCGAGGCCGTTGTCTGCTCCTTCATGTGGGCGGCAACGCACGGCATCCAGGTGACGAACAACAGCTATTTCGCGGATCCGTGGCTCTTCAACTGCAAGAACGACCCCGAGCAGCGGTCGATCTGGGAGGCCGAGCGCCGAGCCATCGCGTTCGCGCAGAAGCAGGGCGTCGTCGTCGTGGCCGCCATGGGCAACCAGTCCGATGACCTCGCGCACCCGACCCAGGACATCACCAGCCCCGACAACACGACCGCCGTGACGCGTGAGATCTCCAACGCGTGCGCTGTCGTCCCGGTCGAGGTCCCCGGTGTCATCGGTGTCAGCGCGAACGGCAGCCTGGGCTTCAAGTCCTACTACTCGAGCTACGGCGTCGGGGTGACCGACGTCGTCGCTCCGGGTGGCGACCGACGCTTCCAGATCCCGGCGGCGACCGGCAACGGCCGTGTGCTCTCGACCTGGCCGGTGACCCTGCCGTGTGCCGTGCCGCTCGCCGGTGAGCCGGGATACTGCTGGGCGCAGGGCACCTCGATGGCCTCGCCGCATGCCGCGGGTGTCGCCGCTCTCATTGCGAGCACCGGCGTCACCAGCCCGCAGAAGGTGGCGGCCCTGCTGCAGCAGCAGGCCGACCCCATCGGCTGCCCCACCGACATGTCGGTGTACGACCTCTTCCCGGCGCTCGACAATGATGCACCCCAGGTGTGCCAGGGTGGGCTCGGTTCGAACGGGTTCAACGGACGCGGGCAGGTGAACGCGTTGACGGCTGTCGGCGGATGACGCGGCTCGCGTGAGGATTCGGCCCCGGGGTCACAGCGCCCCGGGGCCGACGATCGCGATGGCCCCGGGCATCCGCTCCATCGGCGAGCTGTCGACCCGGAGCGCCCTGAGAGTGCTCGCCGCCCGGGAGCGGCATCCGTCCCGAACTAGGATGGATGCCCGTGGCTCTCACTATCGGCATCGTCGGCCTGCCCAACGTCGGCAAGTCCACCCTGTTCAATGCGCTGACCAAGAACGACGTCCTCGCGGCGAACTACCCGTTCGCGACGATCGAGCCGAACGTCGGGGTCGTGAGCCTTCCGGATCCGCGTCTCGAGAAGCTCGCGGAGGTCTTCCACTCGGAGCGCATTCTGCCCGCGACCGTGTCGTTCGTCGACATCGCCGGCATCGTGCGCGGCGCCTCCGAAGGGGAGGGTCTCGGCAACCAGTTCCTCGCCAACATCCGTGAGGCGGACGCCATTGCGCAGGTCGTGCGTGGGTTCACCGACGACGACGTCGTCCACGTCGAGGGCGGCGTGAACCCGAAGAACGACCTCGAGACGATCAACGCCGAACTGCAGCTCGCCGACCTCCAGACCCTCGAGAAGGCGATCCCGCGCATCGAGAAGGAAGTCAAGACCAAGCGATCGGATGCCTCGGTGCTCGATGCGGCGGTCGCCGCGAAGGACGCGCTGGAGCGCGGCATCCTGCTGTCGCACTCCGGTATCGATCTGGCGGCGATCAAGGAGCTCGGCCTCCTGACCGCGAAGCCCTACATCTACGTCTTCAACGTGGATGAGGCGGTGTTGACGGATGCTGCTGCCAAGGATGCTCTCGAGGCTCTCGTCGCTCCGGCTCACGCCGTGTTCCTCGACGCCAAGATCGAGTCGGAGCTCATCGACCTGGATCCGGAGGACGCCGCGGAGCTGCTCGCGTCAACCGGACAGGAGGAGTCAGGCCTCAACCAGCTCGCCCGCATCGGCTTCGACACGCTCGGGCTTCAGACCTACCTGACGGCCGGCCCGAAAGAGGCGCGCGCGTGGACGATCGGCAAGGGCTGGAAGGCCCCGCAGGCGGCCGGCGTGATCCACACGGACTTCGAGAAGGGCTTCATCAAGGCCGAGGTCATCTCGTTCCACGACCTGGTGGATGCCGGCTCCGTCCTCGAAGCGCGTCACCGCGGCAAGGCGCGTCTCGAGGGCAAGGAGTACGTCATGCAGGACGGGGATGTCGTCGAGTTCAGGTTCAACGTCTGACCCGCATTCTCCATGGTGGTTGAGACCTCCGCGGGCACTGACGGGGTTTCGCGCCGTTTGAGACGCGGGGCAGCGTACGTCTAGGCCCGCCGGTCTGCCGACCGGTGAGTCGGTGCCGCCGTGCGCGCGTGCGAGGGAAGTACCGCTGATCCCCCGCCTATCGTCTCGGAGCTGATCGCTCGCGCCACGAGCCACGACGGCACATCCCCGCCGCGGGCGTCGACGGGCTCCGGATGGTTCATCGAGATGGCAATCGAGGCCATCCGGGCGAGGTCGGCGCGGAACGGCGAGAGGCACAGCGCGACCATCCGGGCCAACGGCAGCGGAACGTGGCGCGGCGGTCCGCTCCATGAATTGGCCTGCTGGACCATCGCGGCGAGGTGGGAGATGCTCAGCTCTGCCGGTCCCCGCACCTCAAGCATCCGCCCTCGAAGCGACTCGTCGGTGGCAGCTCGCGCGACGACGGCCGCGACATCCCTCACATCGACGAACCGATGAAGCGCAGCACCGGAGCCGATGATGGCCGGCCGACCCGAACGGCCGGCGGATTGTGTGAGGATCATCGCCCAGGTCTGCGCGAACGCAGAGGCCCGCACGATCGTGTACCGAGCTCCAGACTCCCGGATCACGTTCTCGGCCCCCCACTTCGAGCGAGCAAGCGGCAGGGCGGCATCCGACGCGGCGCCGACGATCGACACCAGCACGACGGCGCAGCCTGCTTGTCGAGCGGCAGCGGCGACGGCCCGGCTGCCGAGCTCGTCGACCGTCCTCAGGCCCTTGGGCTCACGGCTCTCGACACCGTGAGAGGCGATCACGATGCATGAGGCGCCCTGCGCAGCCGCGATGACCGTGGCGGGATCCCGGATGTCGCCATCGACGAGCTCCACCGTTGCCGGCAGGAGGTGAGCGGAGGCCATCGCGTGTCGTGCGAGCACGCGCACCGTGTGCCGCGCGGCGAGTTGCCCGACCACGAGTCGCCCGAGGCGACCGGTTCCGCCGACGACGAGGATCATGAGCGGGGTGGCGAACCGACGGTCCGGACGGCCGCATCGGCGTCGATGCCGTCTCGGACGACCGGTGCGAGGTAGAACGTGCCCCTTTCGATGAGGCCGGCGACGACACGGAAGATCATCACGCCCCGCAGCACCCGCTCAGACCCGTCGGCTCCGTGCCCGCGGAGCGCGATCTCGGTCCACGCCATGGGCCCATCCACCACCAGCCCTCGTTCCTCGAGCACGAGATCAGGCATGCCTGCGAGGATGCCCGTCCAGTTGCGGCGCACCTGATCCGAGCCGCGGAAGCTGCGATCCGGCCGCGTCGGATCCTCGAGCGCATAATCGCGCGCGAAGTGGGCGACGATCCCGTCGAGATCGTGGCGGTTGGTGGCGCGGTGCAGGCTCTGCACGACCTCAGCCGGGGAGCGCTCCGGTGCAGCTTCGGTGACCATCGTCCGTGCCTTTCCGATCGGATGCCGTAACCTCAGTTATTCGATACAGTGAGCTGTATCTGATAAGGAGAATCCTCGTGTCCGACCGGCCTGTCAAGAGGAGGACCTACGACACGACCGACCGCCGAAGGCAGGCGGGCGAACGCCGGGCGC
Source organism: Microbacterium sp. P5_B6 (assembly GCF_056400345.1). Taxonomy (NCBI): domain Bacteria; kingdom Bacillati; phylum Actinomycetota; class Actinomycetes; order Micrococcales; family Microbacteriaceae; genus Microbacterium; species Microbacterium sp. P5_B6. Next base: position 222,673 of record NZ_JBFULL010000002.1, read on the forward strand.
GCGTCGTGGAAGAGGCGGCCGCGCTGTTCCAGGCACAGGGGTTCGCGCGGACCACGGTGGACGCCGTCGCCACCCAGGCCGGGGTGTCGTCGGAGATGATCTACAAGTCCTTCGGCGGCAAGGCCGGACTCGTCCGAGCGATCTGGCATGACGCACTCGCGGGCACGGGACCAGACCACGCTGAAGAGCGGGCCGATGTCCTGTCGACAACCGCGCACAGCGGACGCGCCATCATCGAGGGCTGGCTGCGCCTCGGTCTGGAGGTTGCTCCCCGTGGCAGCCGGGTACTGGCACTCGTTCGGTCGGCGGCCCAGGTCGATCCCGAGGCGGCGGGTCTTCTGGCCGAGATCGAGAAGGGCCGGGGCGAGCGGATGCTGCACAATGCCCGGGCCCTGGAGGCCGGGGGCCATCTGCGACCCGATCTGCCCGTCGAGCAGGCTCGGGATGTGCTGCTCATCTTCTCGGCGGAGTTCTACGAACGCCTGGTGTCGTACGCCGGTTGGGACGTGGAGGCGTACGTCGTGATGACGACGCGGATGATGAGTGCCGCGCTGCTGCGGGAGGAATAGACGACGGGACGCGTGCCACGCTGGACATCAAGAGGCCGACTCCATCTGCCGGCCGGCTAAGGGGGCCATCATGATCGTCATCCCGCCCACCCTCGATGAAGCGGAAGGTCACGCCGCCGTGATGTACGAGAGCGATCTGCGCGACAACGGATTCGTCTTCAGCCACACCCAGATGATGGCGATGAATCCGGAGGCGCATCAGGCGTTCGAAGCCCTCGTCCGCGCGATCGTGCCTTCGATCGGCGTGCGCACCTTCGAGCTCGCCACCCTCGCTGCCGCACGTGTGATCCCCTCACCGCACTGCCTGCTCGCACATGGGCGCAAGACGCTTCGCGCGAACGCCCTCACCGAAGAGCAGCTCGAACGGGTTGCGAGGGACTACGAGACGGCGGACTTGAGTGAAGCGGATGTCGCCGTCATGCGCTTCGCCGAGAAGCTGTCGACGGATGCCGCGGCGATGACCGACAGCGACTCTCAGTCACTGCGCGACAACGGCTTCACCGACCGGCAGATCGTCGACATCGCGCTCGCCGCGGGCATCCGGAACTACTTCAGTCGAACGCTCCAGGCGCTTGCCGTGCCCGTGGAGGACGTCCCTGGACTCAGCCCGGAGCTCGCTGCCGCGCTGCTGTCGCCCATCGATGACTGAAGGCGCCGTGCCGGGGCTGTCGCCCGGGCGAGTGTCGCGCTCGCTGGCTGACGACGAGTCACCGCGGCGCTGTGACGAAGCGGCGATCGCGGCATCCGGTGCGCGCGGCGCGAGCGCCGTCTACGTCAACGACGTCTTCGTGCCCTTCGAGTTCGCCATGGAGACGGCGGCTCTCCTGCCCGGAGTGAGGCCCTGGATCACCGGCGAGCACGAGCACAACGGCCTGCGCGCCGGCGACGTGATGTCGCCGCTCGTCGAGCTCGCGCAAGGCCGTCGCGTGCGCTGACGCGACCCACCCGGATCAGGTGGTGGTGCGCGAGCGAGGAAGCCACTAACGTGGGGGCCGATCGCGGCTCTGACGCCGCAGAGACGAGGTGCTCGTTGGCTGAGATCGTGGTCGTGGACTCCAAGGCGGCTGCCGGCGCCCTGGTCGCCGACGAGATCGCCGCCCTCATCCGTCGTCAGCCCGACGTGGTACTCGGGCTCGCGACAGGCTCGACACCCACCCCCGTGTACGAGGCGCTCCCATCGCGCCTGCAAGGGGTCGATGTCTCGCGGGTGCGGGGATTCGCGCTGGACGAGTATGTGGGCCTCGACCCTCGGCATCCGGAGACCTACCGCAACGTGATCACGCGTGAGGTGGTGGAGCCCCTCGGCCTCACCCCCGAGCTGATCCACACCCCGAACGGCTCTCCTGAGGGGATCGAACACGCCGGTGACGATTACGAAGCCGCGATCCGCGATGCCGGCGGGGTGGAGCTGCAGATCCTCGGCATCGGCACCGGCGGCCACATCGGATTCAACGAGCCGGGCTCGTCCTTCGCATCTCAGACCCGCGTGAAGACCCTGACCGCCCAGACCCGGAGCGATAACGCGCGCTTCTTCGATTCGATCGACCAAGTCCCGATGCACTGCGTCACCCAGGGCCTGGGCACCATCCTGCGTGCCCGGCACCTCGTGCTGCTCGCGTTCGGTGAGGGGAAGGCGGATGCCGTCGCCGGCGCCGTCGAGGGTCCCGTCACCTCATCGCTTCCCGGCTCCGCGATCCAGCTGCATCCGCACGTGACCGTGGTCGTCGACGAGGCCGCGGCATCGAGGTTGCAGCACCTGGACTACTACCGATACGCCTACGACAACAAGCCGGCCTGGCAAGGGCTCTGACGCCCGCTTTCTCAAGGAGGAGAAACAGCATGCAATTCCTTCAACGACTCGGCAAGTCGATCATGCTTCCGGTCGCCGTGCTGCCGGTCGCGGCGATCCTGTCCGGCATCAGCTGGTGGATCAGCGACGGCGGCGCGAGCCCCAACATCTTCTCGGCGTTCCTCGGCGCCGCCGGCGGAGCGCTGCTCGACAACATGGCACTGCTGTTCGCCGTCGGCATCGCGATCGGAATGGCGCGAAAGTCCGATGGCACCTCGGCCTTGGCGGGCCTCGTGTCGTGGCTCGTGGTGACCACGCTGCTGAAGCCCGAGACCGTCGCCCTCTACACCGGAATCGCCGACGTGAACGAGGTCGACCCGGCCTTCCTCAAGGTGCAGAACGTCTTCATCGGCATCATCTGCGGTCTGATCGGCGCGTTCTGCTACAACCGCTTCAAGGACACCAAGCTGCCGGATGCGCTGTCGTTCTTCTCGGGCAAGCGCTCTGTGGCGATCGTCACGGCCGGTATCTCGCTCGTCGTCGCCATCGGGCTCTACTTCATCTGGCCGTGGGTGTACGGCGGACTGGTCACCTTCGGCGAGTTCATCGTCACACTCGGCCCCTTCGGCACCGGCATCTACGGCTTCCTGAACCGGCTGCTGATCCCGGTTGGCCTGCACCACGCGCTCAACTCGGTGTTCTGGTTCGATGTCGCCGGCATCAACGACCTCAACAACTTCCTCTCGGGCGAAGGCACGTACGGCGTGACGGGTCAGTACATGACCGGCTACTTCCCGATCATGATGTTCGGTCTCCCGGGCGCTGCGCTCGCGATGTATCTCACCGCGAAGACCACGCGGAAGAAGCTCGCGTACGGCATCCTCTTCGCCGGCGCCGTCTCGTCGTTCTTCGTCGGCGTGACTGAGCCGCTCGAGTTCTCGTTCATGTTCCTCGCACCGGTGCTGTACCTCGTGCACGCGCTGTTCACGGGCATCTCGATGGCGATCAGTCAGATACTCCCGGTGAGGATGGGCTTCGGATTCTCGGCCGGCTTCGTCGACCTCGTCCTCAACTGGCAGAATCCGATGGCGCAGAACCCCTGGATCATCCCGATCATGGGCGTCTTCTGGTTCTTCGTCTACTTCGGCGTCTTCTACTTCTTCATCAAGCGGTTCAACCTCAAGACCCCTGGTCGCGAGGACGACGACATCCTCGGTGAGGGTACGGAGTACGACACGCACTCGAAGGACGACGCCTACAACATGACCGCGGTGCGCTTCATCGATGCGCTGGGCGGCAAGGCGAACATCACCGACCTCGACAACTGCGCGACACGGCTGCGCATGGAGATCGCCGATGTGTCGCAGGTCGACGACGTCGCCCTCAAGCGCGCAGGCGCGGCGGGCACGATGAAGACAGGCGGCCACTCCGTGCAGGTGATCTACGGCACGAACGTGCAGTTCGTGAAGGATGCGATGGAGCGCGTGATGTCGGGCGAGGTCGTCATGGACACCGTCGAACCAGAGCGCGCGCAGGTCACAGAGACGGCCACCGCGACGATGACTCGGACCACGCTCATGCTCCGTCAGCCCGTCGAGGGCAGAGTGGTGCCGCTGAGCTCCGTTCCGGACCCCACCTTCGCAGAGCAGATCATGGGGCCTGGTGTCGCCATCGAACCCACCGGCAACACCATCGTGGCGCCCGCCGACTGCACCGTGGGTGCCATCTTCGAAACGAGCCATGCCATCGCGCTGGTGCTCGACGACGGGACGGAACTGCTCATCCACGTCGGTATCGATACGGTCCAGATGAAGGGTGACGGGTTCCGCACACTGGTGGCAAAGGGAGACCGCGTCACCGCGGGAACCCGACTGGTGGAGTTCGACCTCCAGAAGATCACCGCGGCCGGACATCCGGCGATCACGCCGGTGATCGTGCTCAACAACGAGAACGCGCAGATCGAATTCTCGAAGTGACCGTGGGAGGCCCCGCCGTCGAGATCGCGGTTCAGGATGCCGCAGGTGCGCGTGCTGCGCTCGACGCCGGGGCCGCCAGGCTCGAACTGTGCCAGGCGCTGGAAGCCGGAGGGCTCACTCCATCGCTCGGCATCCTCGAGTCGGCACTCGCCGCGGTGGACCCGCTGCTCGTGAACGTCCTCGTCCGTCCTCGCGCCGGTGGCTTCGTGTACTCCCCCGAGGAGGTCGCTGTCGTCGAGGCGGATATCCGCGCCTGCGTGGAGCGCGCCGCCGGGGGGGTTGTGGTCGGTGCACTCACCCACGACGGTCTGCTCGATCGCGACACGATGCGCCGCTGGAGGGATGCCGCCGGCGGCGCGACCATCGTCTTCCATCGCGCGATCGACGCGAGCGCCGATCCGCGAGCGGTGTTCGACGCTCTGATCGAGGAGGGGGTGGATCGCGTGCTCACGTCGGGGGGCGCCCCCCGCAGCATCGACGGCATCGCTCTCCTTTCGGAGTTCGCCGCGGCTTCGGCCGGACGAATCGAGGTCATGGCAGGGGGAGGCGTGACCGCCGCGGATATCCCGGCCCTCTTCGCCGCCGGCGTGGACGCCGTGCATCTCTCCGCGCGTGAACGCTCAGGAGCAGATGCTCCGTCCGGCCCAGGCGGCGGTGCGAGCGGCCACGACGTCACGAGCGCGAACCTCGTGGCCGAGGCGGTGCGGGAAGCCAGGCGCTGATACCGGGCGACAGATGGTCCGCATCCGCGCGGGCCGCTCTCCGGGCACATGGTCAAGACGGTCCTCTCCAGGACGGATAGCCTGGACGCAGCCCCGCCCCTCGACGTCGGATCACCGTGACACTTCCCCTGCGCGCCATGCCGTCATGGCGTGCATGGCTGATCTGGGGAGTCGGCGTCGCCGGGTATGTGCTCGCGGTCACCAACCGCACGTCGCTGGCGGCGGTGGGAGTGGATACCGCCGACCGATTCCAGGTCGATGCCTCGACCCTGTCGCTGTTCGCGGTGATGCAGCTCGGCGTCTACGGGTTCATGCAGATTCCCGTGGGAGTGCTGCTCGACCGGTTCGGGTCGCGACCCATCATGGCGGTCGGGATGCTGCTCATGGCGATCGGCCAGCTGGTGATGGCCTTCTCGCCGAACGTGGGCATCGCGATCGTCGCCCGCATGCTGCTGGGAGCGGGAGACGCGGCGGTGTTCCCGGGCGTGCTCCGCCTGATCTCGACCTGGTTCCCCGCCCAGCGGGCACCCGTGATGGTTCAGCTCACGGGGATCTTCGGGCAGCTGGGTCAGATCATCGCGATCATTCCGCTCGCCGCGCTCCTGCACGCGACGACGTGGTCGATCGCATTCGGAAGTCTCGCAGGGCTGGGTCTGCTGTTCACGGTCCTGGTGTTCGGCGTGATCCGCAACCATCCTCCCGACCGCACGTCGGACGTATCCGTCGACACGGACACCGGTGCGATCAGGGTGGTCACATCCGCGATCGACAATCGGGTCGGCATCCGGGCCGCGTGGTCGCACCCGGGCACGCGACTGGCGTTCTGGTCGCACTTCACCACGCCGTTCGCCGGTACGGCGTTCATCATGCTGTGGGGAATACCGTTCCTCACGGAAGGCGAAGGGCTCACGCGGACGCAAGCCGCGGCCATCACCACGACGCTGGTGCTCTCGGGCATCGCCATCGGCCCAGTCGTGGGCGCGCTGTCGACCCGTCTGCCGCACATGCGCTCGCGCGCACTCGTGCTGCCGACCGTGGCGCTCCAGATGCTGGTGTGGATCGTCGTGATCGCGTGGCCGGGACCCGCCCCGCTCTGGCTGCTCTACGCGCTGGCCATCGCCCTTTCGACGGGGGGCCCGGCATCCATGATCGCCTTCGACCACGCCCGCACGCACAATCCCAGCCACCGTCTCAGCACGGCAACGGGAATCACGAACAGCGGCGGGTTCCTGGCGGGTCTGATCGCCATCTACCTCATCGGCGTCGCACTCGACCTCCAGGGAGCGGGGACGCCGTCCACCTACTCACTCGAGGCGTTTCGGATCGCATTCCTGATGCAGGTGCCGCTCTGGCTCATCGGGATGGCCTTCATCATCATCGAACGCAAGCGCACCCGCATCCGGATCGGGCTGGATCAGCCCCGCCGGTAGGTGTCGAAAGCAGTGGGGGCGAGGCCGAAGCCCCGCCCCCACGCTGGTGCTCTATCAGGCGCGAACGCGACGCCAGATCAGGGCGAGCACGCCCGCGAGCAGCAGAGCGATGCCTGCCCCGAGCGGACCCCAGCCGACGAGGCCGCCGGTGACGGCGAGGCTCCCGGTCGGTGTGGTGGCCGGCGGTGCGGGCTGGTCAACGGTCGGAACGACCGGGCACGCCACGTCGGTGAAGTCGGCCTGCTCGTACAGGTAGGCCCCGCCTTCCCCGATAGCGACCCAGCCCTCGGGCTCTCCGTCCACGAAGTAGCCCGGAGCGATCTCGGCGATGACGTCGAGTTCGGTGTCGTCCTCTTCATCGAGCCAGAAGTAGGTCACCCCGGTGGTGTCCTCGGGCAGATCCGCGAAGTCGTTCTCGACGCCACAGGGGTCGTTGATCTCCGGGGTGGCGAGGACGACGGCGACCGGTTCGGCCTCCAGGTAGCAGTCGGCCTCCGGGTCCTCGGACTGGTAGACGCCGGTGGCCGGGGCGACGACGAAGTCACGCTGCTTCTGGATCGTGCCGTCGGGGAACGTGTAGCCCTCCACCGCGGTCGCGGTCAGCACGTAGGTGCCCGGGCCGTCGAACACGCGATTCCAGGCGAGAGTCACGTTCTCCAGCTCAGGCAGCACAGGCAGTGCACCGTCTTCGTCGCACGTCGCCAGGACAGGACCGGTGTCGAAGAGCGCCGGCAACGGCACGACTTCGAGGCAGCGCGGATCGGTTGGCGCGAGCTGCGTCAGCGCGTAGGGCCCGAAGTGAGTCGTTCCGGTCAGCGTGAAGTCATCCTTGGCTACTGCATCGAGATACGTCATGCCCTCGTTCGAGGTGACCGTCCAGCTGTAGGCCGCGGTCACGGGGTAGACAAGAACGCCGGCAGCATCACAGGTCGGGGGCGTGTAGTCAGGGGCAGCGACCTCCACTTCCTCGGGGGCGCCGGGGCAGTTCGAGATATCGAGGCCCGCGCCATCCCAGCCGATCGCGACCGAGGTGCCCTGGCCGTCGGCGAAGGCGAACGGGAAGACGCCCGCGAACTCCTTTCCGAGCGTGTTCTTGCTCACCACGATCGGGTTGTTGCCCGTCTGCAGCAGCTCATCGTCACCGGGGGTGACGACGTACTTGCAGACCACCACCTTCTTGTTGTCGTCGACCGCGGCCGTTGCGGCAGCGGCATGCAGAGCGTTCGTCGCTCCGAATGCCGCCGGCGCTGCCACGAGTGGCGCTGTCAGCAGCGCCGCGGCGACCGCGACGCCGGTGAGCGCCCTCCATGTGTGCTTCATGCTGTTCCTTTCATCTGAGCCGCCCCACGCGGCTCATGTCGGGGGCCGGATGCCGGCGCATGGCGCCGCTTTCCGGGTGGCAGCCGGGACCCGAGCGCGTCAGCCGTACACGCTCATCGGCGAGGGCGAGGGCGAGGGCGATCAGGTGAGTCATCGGCAACTTCTGGGTAGAGGTGAACGGCGAGGGCAGCGAGGCATCCGGAGGACAGGCGCTGAAAATGTGCGGAGCACACCGACTCGCGGGTCGAGATGGGCGCATCAGCGCGCGAAACGACGGTCGATTCGGCGACGCGCTCCGGTCGGGAAAGATCGGGTCGGGTCTGCGAGCAAGACAGATCGGGCGGGGGCAGGGCGTGCGGGGACACGCGGACCCTGTGGAGCAACGCTATCGGGATTCCGCGAAATGCGGCTGCCGTTTTCCACATCGCCACCAGGTATTTCGGGAGTCCCCCCAGCAGATGTGGTCAGAACCGCTTGCGGTGCGGCGGCGAGCGGGGGAGAGATGTCCATATGCCGCAGGCCGCGCGCGGCGCGAAAGCCTCCACGCCGGTGAAAGGATTGTCTGATGACCGCAACACTCGTGGCCCAGGGGCTGGCAGGCGGGTACGGCCATCGCACCCTCTTCGACTCGCTCGATCTCACCGTCGCCCCCGGCGATGTGGTCGGAGTCGTCGGAGCGAACGGCGCGGGAAAGTCCACGCTGCTGAAGCTCCTCGCCGGAGTGGAGGAGCCGCAGGGGGGCACCATCACGCTCGCGCCGAGCGACGCGTTCGTCGGGTGGCTTCCGCAAGAGCACGAGCGCATCACCGGTGAGACGGTCGCCGAGTACATCGCGCGCCGGACCGGCTGCGCCCAGGCGACGAGGGAGATGGATGCCGCGGCATCCGCTCTCGGCGACCCCCCGCCGAGCGACGGCCCCGACCCCGCCGACGTGTACTCCACCGCGCTCGACCGGTGGCTGGCGTGCGGAGCAGCCGACCTCGACGAGCGACTGCCGGTGGTGCTCGCCGACCTCGGCTTCGACCTCGGCGGCGCGCCGGTCGAGGACGCCCTGATGACCGCACTCTCCGGCGGCCAGGCAGCCCGCGTCGGGCTTGCCGCTCTGCTGCTGTCACGGTTCGACATCGTGCTGCTCGACGAGCCGACGAACGACCTCGATCTCGACGGGTTGGAGCGGCTGGAGGGCTTCGTGCGCGGCATCCGGGGCGGAGTGGTGCTGGTCAGCCACGATCGCGAGTTCCTCGCGCGCTGCGTGACCCGCGTGCTCGAACTCGACCTCGCACAGAACTCGAACCGCGTCTTCGGCGGCGGGTACGACTCTTACCTCGAGGAGCGGGCGACTCTGCGCCGGCACGCCCGGGAGAAGTACGACGAGTTCGCCGACAAGAAGGCCGATCTCGTGTCGCGGGCGCGCGTGCAGCGTGAGTGGTCGAGCCAGGGCGTGCGCAACGCGATGAAGAAGGCGCCCGACAACGACAAGATCAAGCGCAAGGCATCGGCGGAGTCGAGCGAGAAGCAGGCCCAGAAGGTGCGCCAGATGGAGAGCCGGATCGCTCGGCTCGACGAGGTGGAGGAGCCCCGCAAGGAGTGGCAGCTCGAATTCACGATCGGAACGGCGCCTCGCTCGAGCTCGGTGGTCTCGACCCTCAGTCGCGCGGTGTTCCGGCAGGGATCCTTCACTCTGGGGCCCGTGTCGCTGCAGGTGAGCGCGGGCGACCGCATCGGCATCACCGGCCCCAACGGCGCGGGAAAGTCGACCCTGCTGCGTGCGGTGCTCGGCCGTCAGTCTCCCGATGAGGGGACGGCGAGCCTGGGTACCAGCGTGCAGATCGGCGAGATCGACCAGGCGCGTTCTCTGCTCTCGGGAGCGCTGCCGCTCGCTGCGGCTTTCGAGGAACTCGTTCCGTCGATGGCTTCCGGTGAAGTCCGCACCCTGCTCGCGAAGTTCGGGCTGAAGGCGGATCATGTGAGCCGTCCCGTCGATGAGCTCTCGCCGGGTGAGCGCACGCGCGCCGGGCTGGCACTGCTCCAGGCTCGCGGCGTCAACGTGCTGGTGCTCGACGAGCCGACCAACCACCTCGACCTGCCGGCCATCGAGCAGCTCGAGCAGGCTCTCGAGTCCTACGAAGGCACCCTGCTGCTGGTGACGCACGATCGGCGGATGCTCGCCACAGTGCAGACCGACCGGCACTGGCGCGTTGAGGGAGGCCAGGTCAGCGAGCTGTAGGGCGGCTCACCGTCCCTGGCGCTTCTTGTAGGGCTTCGGCTGCCCCTTGACGACGGGTGCCCGCCCCTTGCCCTTCGAGGCCTTCGCCTTGCCCCCTCCGGGCGCCTTCGGCTTCTCGGCCGGTGCCGGAGCTGCCGCGATCTCCTCCTTGGCATCGGCGAGCAGGAGGGATCCGGCCTTGGTCAGTCGAGTCGGACCCTCGCCACGACTGATCAGCGGATGCCCGATCTCGGCCTCGAGCTTGTCGATGGTCGTGTAGAGGGAGGCGAGTGGGATGCCGAGTGCCTCCGCCGCCCGCGGGAAGTGCAGCTCCTCGGCAACTGCGACGAACCGCTGCAACTGGGTGATGTTCACTCGGCGCCTTTCAGGTCAGACCGATGGGGACCGGTCTCCAGAATAGGTGCGGTCCATGCCCGGCATGAGTGAGCGGTGCCGAGAGGCGTCATGGCCGACTACCTACTTCCGGGGGTAACGCGCTCCGGCCTCCCTTCCTAGGGTCTTCCGTACGTGGGCTGACACAGAAGTCGCCTCCCACGTGGCACCGCTCCCAAACCGGGAGCGTCGAGGACCGCATCCTGCTCGGACGCTGTCGAGGCCTCCCCGGACCTCGACCGCGAAACGGCATCAGGCTCGCTGAGACACCCTCCGCGAGCGACACCCTTCACAGGCAAGGAGGCCCACAAGAATGACCGACTCATCCACTGAGACCGTCCCACCGGGCGGGATCGACTACATCGCCGAGGAGCGCGACCCGCAGTTCGTCGAGCTCAAGCGGAAGCACCGGCGCTTCGTGTTTCCACTGTCCGTGGCCTTCCTCCTCTGGTACTTCGCCTATGTGCTCCTCTCGTCGTTCGCCCCCGCGTTCATGGCGCAGCCGGTGTGGGGCCACATCACCGTCGGCCTGCTGCTGGGTCTCGGACAGTTCGTCACGACCTTCGGAATCACCATGTGGTACGTCTGGTACGCCAATCATCGCCTCGACCCGATCTCGTCCGCGATCCGCGATGACCTCGAGCGCAAGGAGGCCGGCAAGTGAATGAATTCCTCGGTGTCGTGCACAGCACGGTGACCACGGTCGAGAACAATCCGGTCCTGAACATCTCGATCTTCGCGGCGTTCGTGGCCGTGACGCTCTTGATCGTGATCCGGGCGAGCAGGAACAACAAGACCGCCGCCGACTACTACGCGGCGGGGCGCTCGTTCACCGGGCCCCAGAATGGGTTCGCGATCTCGGGCGACTATCTGTCGGCGGCGTCCTTCCTCGGCATCACGGGCGCGATCGCCATCAACGGCTACGACGGCTTCCTCTACTCGATCGGATTCCTCGTCGCGTGGCTGGTCGCACTGCTGCTCGTGGCCGAGCTCATGCGCAACACGGGCAAGTTCACGATGGCCGACGTGCTCTCGTTCCGTCTCAAGCAGGGGCCGGTACGGATGGCGGCCGCCATCACGACCCTCGCGGTCTGCCTCTTCTACCTGCTCGCGCAGATGGCAGGCGCCGGCGGTCTGGTGTCGCTGCTGCTCGGCATCAACGACCGCCTGGGTCAGACCCTCGTCGTGGCGGTCGTCGGCATCCTCATGATCATCTACGTGCTCGTGGGCGGGATGAAGGGCACGACCTGGGTGCAGATCGTCAAGGCCTTCCTGCTCATCGGCGGTGCCATCGTGATGACGGTGTGGGTGCTCGCCATCAACGGCTTCAGCCTCAACGCGCTGCTCGAGAGTGCTGTTGCGGCATCGACGACGGACCCGAAGGACGCCATCCTCGGCCCGGGCCTCCAGTACGGAAAGAACCCGTGGGACTTCATCTCGCTGGCGATCGCCCTGGTCCTCGGCACCGCGGGTCTCCCGCACGTGCTCATGCGCTTCTACACCGTGCCCACCGCCAAGGAGGCGCGTCGCTCGGTGGTCTGGGCCATCTGGCTGATCGGGCTCTTCTACCTGCTCACGCTCGTCCTCGGCTACGGAGCAGCTGCCCTCGTGGGTCCCGATGTCATCAAGGCGGCGCCCGGTGGCGTCAACTCGGCCGCACCGCTGCTCGCACTCGCCCTCGGGGGGCCGCTCCTGCTCGGCTTCATCTCGGCCGTCGCGTTCGCCACCATCCTCGCGGTCGTAGCCGGGCTCACGATCACCGCTGCGGCCTCGTTCGCGCACGACATCTACGCGAACGTCGTGAAGAAGGGCAACGTGCCGCCGGACGGCGAGGTCAAGGTGGCCCGCCGCACGGTCATCGTGATCGGAATCCTCGCGATCCTCGGCGGAATCGCGGTGCAGGGTCAGAACATCGCGTTCCTCGTCGCTCTCGCCTTCGCCGTCGCGGCGTCGGCGAACCTGCCGACGATCCTGTATTCGCTGTTCTGGCGCCGGTTCACGACCCGCGGCGCGGTCTGGAGCATGTACGGAGGACTCGCCGCGGCGATCATCCTGATCCTGCTCTCGCCCGTGTTCTGGGGCACCGAGACGAGCGTGTTCAAGAACGTCGGCGTCGCGATCTGGCCGCTCAACAACCCGGGCATCGTGTCGATCCCGCTCGGGTTCTTCCTGGGCTGGCTCGGATCGGTCCTCACCCGCCCGGGTTCGGAGAACGCCCGGCGTGCGGCCGAGATGGACGTGCGCTCGCTCACCGGGTTCGGCGCTGAGAAGGCCACCAACCACTGAGAACACGACAGCGGCCCCGATCCGGAGTGGAGACTCCGGGTCGGGGCCGCTTCGCGTGCGGGGGAGCTGCGGTCAGTGCTCGCCCTTGATCACGAAGTAGGAGCCGCGGATCGTGCCGGCCAGCTTGGACTTCTGGCGGGCGAACTTGAAGGAGGAGAGCTCGTCCGGCACCTCCATCCCGTCGGAGAGCTTGAAGCCGACCGCACGCTTGCCGCCGTCTTCGATCGTGTACATCACGTTGATCGACAGGCCGCTCTCGTAGAACACATAGGCCATGCGGATGCCGTCCACTTCGAAGGCCGTCGCCTCGAGCGGGGGAGAGGAGATGACGAGGCCGCGCTCCTCCTCGAGGATCCGGTGCACCCACGCGATCGTGGGCTGGGCGTCCGCCGCAGACTCGACCGTGAAGACGTGGTCGTACTTGTTCTTGAAGTAGCGCGCCTCGTTCGCGCGGAGGCCGGCGAGCGCCTCGGCCACGGGGGAGGACTCCAGTCCGACGGTCGAGACGGTGGTGAAATCCACGACGTAGGTCATGACGGGGTGGCTCCTTGTGATGGCGAAGCGGTGCCGGGGCGCCGCTGAGAGAGGGGATATCGACACGATAACGTCACGCCCGGTGCAAGGCGGTGAACCGTCGTCCCGAACACACCCGATCGGCCGGCGTCAAGCCCCGTGACCGAAATCCTCCCGCGCGATGCGATACCGGCATCCACTCGTCACGAGTCGAAAGCGGGCAGCGCAGATGAGCATGTCACCCACCGATGTCAGGGTCGCAGCGATCTACCGATTCTGGACCCGATTCGTCGCGCACCCCCGGCGACGGACCACCTGGAGGGCGACGCTCGCCGGCGTGCGCAGAGCCGAGTTCCATCACTTCCCGGGAGCGTGACCGTGACGTCGACTGCCGACACCGGCGCGCCGCCCCCTGTCTCGGATCCTGAACGTCCGAGGACGATGCCGCCGCGCCAGGCTGCCCTGCTGCACCGGACGCGCGTGGACCAGAAGGGCAACATCGTCGTCCGCTGGATCACCTCCACGGACCACAAGACGATCGGATACCTCTACCTGATCGCCGCCGTGCTCTTCTTCATGCTGGGCGGAGTGATGGCGCTCATCATCCGCGCGGAGCTGTTCCAGCCCGGCATGCAGATCGTCCCGACGAAGCAGCAGTACAACCAGCTCTTCACCATGCACGGCACGATCATGCTGCTCATGTTCGCGACGCCGCTCTTCGCCGGCTTCGCCAACGCGATCATGCCCTTGCAGATCGGAGCGCCGGATGTCGCGTTCCCGCGGCTGAACGCGTTCTCGTTCTGGCTGTTCCTGTTCGGCTCGACGATCGCCGTCGCCGGCTTCCTGACACCCGAGGGCTCGGCCGCCTTCGGCTGGACGGCCTATCAGCCACTCGCGAACGAGACGTTCCATCCCGGTGTCGGAGGCGATCTCTGGTTCCTCGGCCTCGCGATGAGCGGATTCGGCACGATTCTGGGGGCTGTCAACTTCATCACGACGATCGTCACGCTGCGTGCGCCGGGGATGACGATGTGGCGGATGCCGATCTTCACCTGGAACACGCTGATCACCAGCATCCTGGTCCTCCTGGCCTTCCCGGTGCTGGCCGCCGCCCTCCTGGCTGCCGCTGCCGACCGCGTGCTCGGAGCGCACATCTACGATCCGCACAACGGGGGAGTGCTGCTGTGGCAGCACCTGTTCTGGTTCTTCGGGCACCCCGAGGTGTACATCATCGCGCTGCCGTTCTTCGGCATCGTGTCGGAGGTCTTCCCGGTCTTCAGCCGCAAGCCGATCTTCGGCTACAAGACGCTGGTCTACGCCACCATCGCGATCGCGGCGTACTCTGTGGCGGTGTGGGCGCACCACATGTACGTCACGGGTGCGGTCCTGCTGCCGTTCTTCGCGATCATGACGATGCTCATCGCGGTGCCCACCGGGGTGAAGATCTTCAACTGGATCGGCACGATGTGGCGTGGGTCCGTCACCTTCGAGACTCCGATGGTGTGGGCGCTGGGCTTTCTCGTCACCTTCGTCTTCGGAGGTCTGACGGGCGTGATCCTCGCCTCCCCGCCCCTCGACTTCCACATCTCCGACACCTACTTCGTGGTCGCGCACTTCCACTACGTCGTGTTCGGCACGGTCGTCTTCGCGATGTTCGCCGGCTTCTACTTCTGGTGGCCCAAGTGGACGGGTCGGATGCTGAACGAAAGGCTCGGCTACATCCACTTCTGGATGCTGTTCATCGGCTTCCACCTGACGTTCCTCGTGCAGCACTGGCTGGGGGTAGACGGGATGCCACGCCGCTACGCGGACTACGCCGACGCAGACGGCTTCACCTGGCAGAACCAGGTGTCGACAGTCGGAGCCCTTCTGCTGGGCGCGTCGATGATCCCGTTCCTGTTCAACGTCTGGGTCACCGCGCGCAAGGCGCCGCGGATCACGATCAACGATCCCTGGGGCTATGGCGGGTCGCTGGAGTGGGCCACGTCCTGCCCGCCGCCGCGGCACAACTTCACGTCGATCCCCCGAATCCGCAGCGAGCGGCCGGCCTTCGATGTCAACCACCCCGAGGCGGGCCTGCCCACGGGGGTCGGACCTGCCAAGGACGCGCCCGACGCACCGCTGGTCGCGCCCTCTTGATCGCCGCTCGTCGGGTGCGGCGGCGAGATCAGGGGAGCCGATCGTCCTCGCGCGCCCAGGCGATGGCGATCAGCCGGCGCAGCACACCCAGGTCGATGTCTTCGAGCTTCTTGACGTAGACGCACCCCGCGCCCTCGGTGTAGCGGCCGAGCCGGGGAAGGAGCGCAATGCCTTCCGCTCGATCCTTGAGTCCGTACAGCGACAGCTGCGCCTTGCGCGGCGAGAACGCGACCTTGGGCCAGTCGCCGTGCCGCTTCGGGTCCGAAGGCGAGACATACCGATAGCTGCCATAGCCCACCATGGATGGACCCCACAGCACGGGTGCCGCCCCCGTCACCTTTCGGAAGATCTCGGCCAGAGCCAGGCCGTCCTCGCGGCGCTTCGCCGGCGTGGCGGACTCGAGGAACGCCGTCACATCGGCCGTGGTGGGCTGGGTCTTGGGTTCTGACACCGCCTCAGTATCCCGTCCGGAGTCACTGGGCGCCAGGTCGCCAGGATGTGGGCTCTGGGGTGGTGCTTCCTGCATCCCTCACCCTCGACTTTCCGAGCGCGGGCCGGTAGCCTGATTTCGGTTAGTGAGCAATAACTGAGATGCGCAGGCGCGCGCCAGCGGAGCGCGCTCGCGGAAAGGGCGGCCATGTCGACGACGACGGACACCGCAGTGACGTACCGGAGTCTGATCGACGAGCTGCGGGCACGTCGAGCCGAGGTCGCGCTCGGCGGACCGGAGAAGGCCCGGGTGCGGCATGCCGAGCGCGGCAAGCTTCTCGTGCGGGACCGGGTCGACCTGCTGCTCGATGCGGGCAGCCCCTTCCTCGAAGTCGCGCCGCTGGCCGGGTGGGACCTCTATGGAGGGGACTGCCCCTCGGGCGGCGTCGTGGCGGGGATCGGCCTGATCCACGGGCGGCACGTCATGGTCGTCGCGAACGATGCGACGGTCAAGGGCGGCACGTACTACCCGATCACCGTGAAGAAGCACCTCCGGGCGCAGGAGATCGCTGCCGAGAACCGGCTGCCGTGCATCTATCTCGTCGACTCGGGCGGCGCCTTCCTCCCGATGCAGGACGAGGTGTTCCCCGACCGCGACCACTTCGGCCGCATCTTCTACAACCAGGCGCGGATGTCGCGTGACGGCATCCCACAGATCGCCGCCGTACTCGGCTCCAGCACCGCGGGGGGCGCGTACGTCCCGGCGATGAGCGACGAGACAGTGATCGTCCGCAACCAGGGGACGATCTTCCTGGGCGGTCCGCCGCTCGTGAAGGCCGCGACCGGCGAGGTCGTCACCGCCGAGGACCTCGGCGGCGGCGTCGTGCACACGCGGGTCTCAGGGGTGACGGATCACCTCGCCGAGAACGACCAGCACGCGCTCCAGATCGTCCGCGACATCGTCGCCACCCTCCCGGAATCGACGCGGCTGCCCTACGAGCCGACGGCCGCGGCCGCGCCCGAGCGCTCGCCCGACGAACTCGTCGACGTGGTTCCGGTTGAACTCACGGCGCCCTACGATGCGCGGGCGATCATCGAGCGGGTGATCGATGCCGGTTCATTCCACGAGTTCAAGCGCGAGTGGGGCGAGACCCTCGTGACCGGCTTCGCGCGGCTGCACGGCCACCGGGTCGGAATCCTGGCGAACAACGGCGTGCTGTTCGCGGAGTCCGCACTCAAGGGCGCGCACTTCATCGAGCTCTGCGACCAGCGGCGCATCCCGCTGATCTTCTTGCAGAACATCACCGGGTTCATGGTCGGGCGCGAGTACGAGTCGGGCGGCATCGCCAAGCACGGCGCGAAGATGGTCAACGCCGTCGCGTGCGCGTCCGTCCCCAAGCTCACCGTCGTCGTGGGCGGCTCGTTCGGGGCCGGGACGTATTCGATGTGCGGCCGGGCATACTCCCCGCGATTCCTGTGGCTGTGGCCCGGCGCCCGGGTTTCGGTGATGGGCGGACCCCAGGCGGCCTCGGTGCTCTCCACCGTTCGGCGCGACCAGATCGAGGCATCGGGCGGCACGTGGAGCCCCGAGGACGAAGCAGACTTCCAGGCGCCGATCCGGGCCCAATACGACGCCCAGGGCAGTCCCTACTACTCGACCGCGCGACTCTGGGACGACGGGATCATCGAGCCCGCGCAGACGCGCGACGTGCTCGGCCTCGCTCTCGACGTCTGCATGCGCGCCCCCTTCGATACGCCGGGCTACGGCGTCTTCCGGATGTGACCCCTATGCCCTCGCTCACCTCGACCCCTGCCTTCGACACGGTCCTGATCGCCAACCGCGGCGAGATCGCATGCCGCATCATTTCGACACTGCGGCGGCTGGGCATCCGCTCGGTGGCCGTATATTCGGATCCGGATGCCTCAGCCCGGCACGTGCACCTCGCCGACGAGGCCGTCCGTCTCGGGCCCGCAGCCGTGTCGCGCAGCTATCTCGACATCGACGCCATCATCGGTGCGGCTCGACGCACCGGCGCGCAGGCGATCCATCCGGGCTACGGATTCCTCGCGGAGAACGCCGCGTTCGCCGAGGCGTGTGCCGAGGCGGGCATCGTCTTCATCGGCCCGGGCCCCGACGCGATCGCCACAATGGGCGACAAGATCACGGCGAAGCTGGCCGTGGCAGAACGCGGGGTGCAGACCGTGCCCGGGATCGCCCGGCCCGGACTTCGGGATGAGGATCTCATCGAGGCATCGGTCGGTGTCGGCTATCCGCTGCTCATCAAGCCGTCAGCCGGCGGAGGCGGGAAGGGGATGCACGTCGTCGAGTCGGCGGACGAGCTCACCGGTGCTCTCGCCGCCGCCCGGCGAGAGGCGGCCGCCAGCTTCGGCGACGACACGGTCTTCCTCGAGCGCTACGTCCAGAACCCACGGCACATCGAGGTGCAGATCCTCGCGGATGCCCACGGCCAGGTCGTGCACCTCGGCGAGCGCGAATGCTCGCTGCAGCGGCGGCATCAGAAGGTCATCGAAGAGGCTCCGTCTCCGCTGCTCGACGCCGCGACCCGGGCCCGCATCGGGGCGGCGGCCTGCGAGACAGCACGCAGCGTCGACTACCGAGGTGCGGGGACGGTCGAGTTCATCGTCTCGGCGGACCAGCCCGACGAGTTCTTCTTCATGGAGATGAACACTCGGCTCCAGGTCGAGCATCCCGTCACCGAGGAGGTGACCGGGATCGATCTGGTCGAGCAGCAGCTGCTCATCGCGGCGGGCCTGCCCCTGGGGTTCACGCAGGACGACATCCGGGTGGCCGGGCACAGCATCGAGGCGCGGGTGTATGCCGAGGATCCGCGCGAGGGATTCCTGCCGACCGGCGGGCGCGTGGAGCATGTCCGCCATCCTTCGGGAGAGGGGGTGCGCGTCGACTCCGCGCTCGAGGACGGACTCGAAGTCTCGAGCGACTACGACCCGATGCTCGCAAAGGTGATCGCCTGGGGCCCCGACCGCGAGGCTGCCCGCCGCCGGCTCGTGCGGGCGCTCGACGAGACGGCGGTCTTCGGTGTGGTGACGAACATCGAGTTCCTCCGGCTGCTGCTCGAACTGCCCGCCGTCGTCGACGGCGACCTCGACACGGGCCTGATCGGTCGCGAGCTCGACGGGCTCGCCTTCGCCGTGCCGGACGGGGGCACCTGGGCTGAAGCCGCGCTGCTGCTCGACGCACACGAGCCGCGGTCGTCCGATCCGTGGCGCCGCCGAGACGGCTGGCGTCTGGGCCCACCGGCGCCACGGGTGTATGCGCTGCGCAGCGATCGCGGTGACCGGGCGGTCGTACGGGTATGGGGTTCAGGCGATGCCCTGGAGATCGCCGTGGACGGCTCCGGGCGGCAGCCGGCGATCGTTCGCGAAAGCGAGAGCGAGGACGTACAGGTCACGGTCGACGGCCGTGCCCGGTCCTTCGCGGCCCTCGTCTCCGCAGGTGAGGTCGAGTTCACCCGTGGCGGGGCGGCCTTCCGGATCGGGATCGCGGATGCCGATCACGCCGTCCGGGAGAGCGGGCAAGAGCAGCCGCACCTCGCCTCGCCGATGCCGGGCACCATCGTCATGGTGCCGGCTCTCGATGGGGCCGTCGTGGAACAGGGTGCGCCGATCGTCGTGGTCGAGGCCATGAAGATGGAGCACGTCGTGAGAGCCGCGATCGCCGGGACCGTATCGCTGCATGTTGCGCTGGGAGACCAGGTGGCGCGCGGGCAGACGCTCGCAACCGTGGCGCCCGTCCCCTCGGCCGAGGCGCCGCCGGCGGGTCAGATCTGACGCGGCCCGTCTCGTGGCACCGGCCGCACCGCCGGCTGCCGGCGGGGCTCAGCGCGATCTGCGCGCACTGCGCATCGCGCGGCTGTGGATGCGGATCAGCTCGCGATGCGCCTCCTCAAGGTCGCGCTTGGCGTTCTTGAATGCCTCACGCGCGCGAAGGAGGTCGTCTTCCAGTGGTGGCTGGATCGCCTCTTCCGGTGAATAGCTGTGTGTCCAAGACATGATTTCCTCCCGATACATCTCTCCCAAAAGGCGGTCCCCGGCCGGAGCACCCCCGTCGCTCGTGCGGTCTGTCGTCTGCTTTCCGACGCTACGGCGAGCGTCCGACAGGCGGTTCACCGCTCGTCACGGATCGCAACTCTCGACGTCGGCCGAACCGGTGACCGGCCGAGCGGACGGTGCACAATGGGCACATGCCCGAGTCCCCGGAAGTGCAGGTGCTGGCCGAGTTCCTCGATGGGCGGATCAGCGGCCGCGCGGTGCAGGATGTCGATCTCATCGAGTTCCGTGCGCTCAAGACCCGCGCTCGTCCCCTGGGAGGGCTGGTCGGGCAGACCGTCGCGGGAGTCGAGCGCATCGGCAAGCACCTCGACATCCGCCTGAATGGCGCGCATCTGGTCGTGTCGCTCGGCAGGCACGGCTGGATCCGGTGGGGTGACGACGGCCCGCGCGCCACGGAGGACATCGATGCTCCCCCCGCTCCCGCGCTCATCTCGTTCGACGACGGCGGTGTGCTCGAGGCGACGGATGCCGGTGGCTGGGTCAGCCTCGGGCTCTGGGTCGTCGACGCACCCGCCGAGGTGCCGGCCATCGGCAAGCTCGGCCCCGATCCTGCTGTCCCATCCTTCACGCGCGCAGACTTCGACCGTGTGGCGGTCGGCCGTCGAAAGCAGATCAAGGCGATCCTGCAGGAGCAGGAGTCCCTCGCGGGCATCGGCAACGCGTACTCCGACGAGATCCTGCATGCTGCGAAGGTCTCTCCGGTCGTGCACGGCGCCGCCCTCGAGCCGGAAGCCTTGGACCGCGTCTACACCGAGACGGTCGGTGTCGTCACGAGCGCGATCACTGCCCGTCGAGGCATCCCGATCGCGCATCTCAAGGCTGCGAAAGTCGAGGCCATGCGCGTTCACGGTCGAGCCGGGGAGCCGTGCCCGGTGTGCGGTGACACGATTCGCGACTTCGCCTTCGGGAGCACGACCGCACAGTACTGTCCCACGTGCCAGACGGGTGGGATCGCGCTCTGAGGCCGTGCTCAGCGCGTCCAGCCGAAGGCGTTGAACCACTCCGCTCGACGCGCTGACTCTTCGGCTGAGCGGGACCCCCTGAACGCATCGTGCTCCTCGAGGGAACCCGTGTGATCCAGGGGGAAGAAGCCCCAGCATGCGGCGCAGAGCGCCCGCCCGCCCGGAAAGCCGTCGGCAAGCCGCCTGCTCGGAGTGGCGGGAGCGCCCGAGCCCTCGCACCGCGGTGCATCTGCCTGGAGATCCGACCACATCTGACCTGTCCCCATGCGGTTGTGCAGGCCGGCGTGGCCGGCGGGCCGGGTGCACACAGCCCCTGCTCTGCGGCTGCGGCACCAGCGCGCAGTGGGGAAGTCTGTCACGCGTCGAGTGTACGAGCGACGTCGGCAAGGCGGCACGCCGACCCATCCCCTCGCCGGGAGATGGGAGATGACGGTGCGACATGGGTGGTTCACTCACCGGAGCGGGCGGGAAAGGCTGCGCCAATCACCCGTTCGACGGTCGCGGGTCAGCTGGTCTGTCCCACGTGGGCACCCTCGGCGATCTCCTCGACCACCTTGGCATTGAAGGCCGGCAGGTCGTCCGGCGTGCGGCTCGACACCAGACCCTCGTCCACGACCACCTCTTCGTCGACCCAGTTCGCGCCGGCATTGCGCAGATCGGTCTTGAGGCTCGGGTAGCTGGTGAGCGTCCGGCCGTCCACCACGCCCGCCTCGATCAGGATCCAGGCACCATGGCAGATGACCCCGACGGGCTTGTGCTGCGCGAAGAAGGAGCGCGCGAAGGCGACGGCTTGGTCGTCCATGCGGAGGTGATCGGCGTTCACCACACCGCCGGGAAGGACGAGAGCGTCGAAATCGTCCGGGTCCGCATCCGATACGGAGCGGTCGACGCCCTGTTCATGACCGTTCTTGCCCTTGACCGTGAAGTCGGCCGGGGCGACGAGGGTCGCCGTCGCACCTGCCTCGGTGACGGCTTGCCACGGTGAGGTGAGCTCGCTGTCCTCGAAGCCATCGGTGAGCAGGAACGCGACGCGCTTGCCTGTGAGATGAGACATGGGTTCTCCTTCCATGGGGCGCGGAACCCCGAACCCCACGTTAGGGAGGGCATCGGAATCGAGTACGGGGGTTGCTTCGCCCCAGGGCATCCACTACGGCCGGCACTCTTCCGCCAGGCATAGGATCGAGGTATGTCGACGTCGAACCTTTCCGCTCCCACCCTTCTTCCGGTCGCCGAGCAGAAGCCGCTGCTCACCCTCATCGACGCGGAATCCTCCTCGTGCTGCGGCGGAGGCGCCTGCAGCGTCGACTGACACGAGTCGATCTCATCGCGCCGGCCGAGGGCCGGTGACATGCAGAAGAGGCGGCCTCTTGAGGCCGCCTCTTCGTGGTTGTATGCGCGGTGAGCCGCGGGTCGCGTCCGACGCCGATCAGTGTGCGGGGGGCGCGCCCTCGGGAGAATCAGCGGGCTTTCGAATCAGGAACGCGCCCACCAGCAGCGGGAGCGAGATGATCGCCGCGATGCGGAACGCGGCCTGCGCGCCGTCCGCGCCGGCCTCCACCGCGGAGGCGCCACCGTCGAGCGAGGCCGCCTGGACGGCGGACATGATCGCGATCATCAGCGCGATCCCCGCCGCGCCGGCGACCTGCTGGACGGTTCCCACGACTGCCGAGCCGTAGGAGTAGAACTTGGGCTGCAGCGACCCGAGCGACGCCGTGAACAGCGGCGTGAACGACATGGCCAGGCCGAGCGACAGGATCGTCTGGCCCAGCGCAACCGTCCAGATCGCGGTCGTCTCGTCGAAGGTGGTGAAGAACCACATCATCGAGCTGGCGATCACGGTGCCAGGGACCAGCAGCACACGCGTGCCCCAACGGTCGTAGATCCGGCCGATGAAGGGCCCGGTGAACCCCATGACGAGAGCCCCGGGGAGGCCGATGAGTCCCGTCTGGAGCGCGCTGACTTCGAGGACGCCCTGGAGGTACAGAGGGATGACCGTGATGACCCCGAAGAACGCCGCGGACAGCACCCCCATCTGCCCGATCGAGAGCGAGAAGTTCGCCGAGCGGAACACACGCAGATCGAGCAGCGCATCGTCGGTCTTCTGCAGACGCAGCTGGCGCCAGATGAACAGGCCGAGGGCGATGACGCCTACGGCGAGCGACACGATGAGGGTGATCCTCGATGTCGCCTCCGCCGCGAGCTCGGCCGATGTCGACCCGTGCGAGGCGCTGCCGCCGACCTGGCTGAGGCCGAAGACGAGGCCGCCGAAGCCGAGAGCCGACAGGATGACCGACGGAACGTCGATGGGCGCATCGGTGGTGTCGCCGAGATTGTGCACCCACCGGGCGCCGACGCCGAGGGCGACGAGCGCGATCGGCAGCACGATCGCGAAGATCCACCGCCAGCTGAGGGTGTCGAGGACGAGGCCCGCGACAGTGGGGCCGATCGCCGGGGCGAGCGAGATGACGACGCTCACGCGGCCCATCATGCGTCCGCGGGCGTGCGGCGGCACGAGCGTCATGATGGTCGTCATGAGGAGCGGCATCATGATCGCCGTGCCCGACGCCTGCACGACGCGGGCGACGACCAGCAGCGGGAACCCGGGCGAGAGCAGGGCGATGAGCGTGCCGAGCGAGAACAGGCTCATCGCCGCGATGTAGACCTGGCGCGTCGTGAACCGGCGCAGCAGGAAGCCGCTGATCGGGATGACGACCGCCATGGTGAGCATGAAGGCGGTGGTGAGCCACTGCGCCTGGAGCGCGGTGATGCCGAGGTCGTCGATGAGGTGCGGGATCGCCACGCCCATCGTCGTCTCGTTGAGGATCGCGACGAACGCTGCGCCGAGGAGCAGCCAGATGACCCTGTTCTCTTCGCGGCCGAGCACTGCTCCCTGGCCGGCAGTCGGGCTGGATCTCGTGCTCCGAGAGATGTCTGTGGCGGCCATAGGTCGTCTCCTCGGGGAAATTGGCGCGGCGAGCAACCACCGAGGTGGCGCACGATGAACGATAACCGCGACGTCGGACATCCCATTCCCGATCGGGAGAGAGGACGTCTCCTCAGACGTGCGGTCCGGTGGGACCGATCCGATCAGACCTCGGTGCGCTCCTGAGTGCCGGGATCGTCCCAGTCCTCGGAGCCCGGGGCATCGGTGCGCTCCGGCTCCGGCTCATCGTCGCGGATGGAGGCCGGCGTCGGCTCGATGAGCTCCTCGGTGGGCGTCTCCTGGAGATCGTCGATGTCCTTGCGCAGCGCGTCGAGGTCGGGACCGTGAGGCTGCTCGGGGATGGAGGTCATCTGTCAAGAATAGCCTTCGTGTCCGAGGTGCTGATTAGGCTTGCGAGCATGGCGATGGGACACGGGGGAGGCGGCGGAGGGGGCGGTACCGGCGGCCCGCCCGGCTTCCGCGGCGTCGATCGTGAGGCCCAGAAGCGCCAGAATGCGCAGGCCCCCCGCATCCCTGATCTGGGGCGTCGCGTCGTCGCTCTCTTCCAGCCCTACCGGGGCCGACTTCTCCTGACGGGACTGCTCGTGGTGATCGGCGCAGCGATCGCCGTCATCCCGCCGCTGCTCGTCCAGCGCATCTTCGACGACGCGCTGTTCCCGGTCGACGGCGGCCAGCCCGACATCCCGCTCCTCATCCGGCTCGTCTCCGCCATGATCGCCCTCTTCCTCGTCTCGGCAGGCGTGGGGGTCGTTCAGACCTACCTCACGGCGACGGTCGGCAACAGCGTCACCGGAGACCTCCGGGTCAAGCTGTTCGAGCACCTCCAGGCGATGGAGCTCGCCTTCTTCACGCGCACCAAGACCGGCGTGATCCAATCCCGGCTGCAGAACGACGTCGGCGGCGTCTCCGGCGTGCTGACCAACACCGTGACCAGCATCCTCGGCAATCTCGTGACGGTCGTGGCCTCGCTGATCGCGATGATCCTGATCGACTGGCGACTGACGCTCATCGCGGTCGTCCTCATGCCCTTCCTCGTCTCGATCCAGCGTCGCGTCGGGCAGGTCCGCGCCCGGATCGCCGGCGAAACGCAGGAGTCGCTCTCCGAGCTCTCCGCGATCACGCAGGAGACCCTGAGCGTCTCGGGCATCCTCCTGTCCAAGTCCTTCAACCGTCAGCGCACCGAGTCCGCCCGGTATCAGGACGAGAACCGCAACCAGGTGCGCCTCCAGGTGCGCCGAGCGATGAGCGGGCAGGGGTTCTTCGCCGTCGTCCAGGTGCTGATGGCGTCGGTCCCTGCCGTCATCTATCTCGTCGCGGGGTACATCGTCACGGGCAGCGCCGACACGCTCACGGCAGGCACGATCGTCGCCTTCACCACCGTCCAGGCCCGACTGCTCATGCCGCTCATGGGCCTCATGCGGGTGGCGCTCGACCTGCAGACCTCCGCGGCGCTCTTCGCCCGGATCTTCGAGTACCTCGACCTCGTGCCTGCGATCCAGGACGCGCCCGGAGCGATCGCTGTCTCGGACGCCCCAGGCCCTGTCGGACGAGTCGAATTCCGCGACGTGGTCTTCCGGTATCCGGATGCCGCTCCCGCTGCCCGCCCGACCCTGGATGGCGTGTCGTTCGCCGTCGAACCCGGTCGCCATGTGGCGTTCGTCGGTCCCTCAGGGGCGGGCAAGACGACGGTGCTCTACCTGACGCCTCGCATGTACGAGGCATCCGCCGGGCAGGTGCTCTTCGCCGGTGAGGACGTCCGGCGACTCACGCAGGAATCGATCATCGACAACGTCGGGATCGTCTCGCAGGAGACGTATCTGTTCCATGCGACGATCCGCGACAACCTCCGATATGCAAAACCCGAAGCGACGGATGCGCAGCTCGAGGAGGCGTGCCGCGCCGCGAACATCCACCACATCATCGAAGGCTTCGAGCACGGATATGACACGGTGGTGGGGGAGCGCGGATACCGCCTGTCGGGCGGCGAGAAGCAGCGCATCGCGATCGCGCGCGTGCTGCTCAAGGATCCTGCCGTGCTCCTTCTCGACGAGGCGACATCCGCTCTCGACACCGTCTCGGAGCGCGTCGTCCAAGAGGCGCTGGATGCCGCCGCCCGAGGGCGCACGACCCTCTCGATCGCGCATCGGCTCTCCACGGTGATCGGTGCGGACGTCATCCACGTCGTGGACGCGGGACGCATCGTCGAGTCCGGGACGCACGCCGAGCTCATCGCGCGCGACGGTCTGTATGCCGAGCTCGCCGCGCAGCAGCTCGCGGCATCCCGGGTGCTCACGACCGAGGATGAGCTCGAAGCGAGTCAGCCCGCCGCCGATCATCCCGATCGACGCGCCGATCGCGCACCGGGTGAGATCGGCGCGGCCGCCGGCCCTGCGGTCCTCTCGGGCCCGGCTGCCTCGCTGGGTCTGCCTGGTGAAGGCACCGGCGCGACCGAGGAAGCGGAATCCTCCGTGGCGCTCGACCCTTCCGGAACCCTCGACCCTGCCCGACCCTGAACGGGATCGCGGATGGTGAGGTCAGCGGCCGCGCGTCCGCCGTCTTACCAGCTCCGGGCCGCGGTGATGAGCGGGGCGGAGTCTTCGGCAAGCAGCACGGATGATCCGCCGCGGGTCCAGAGATCCCGGGTGAATGCGCCGATCGCCCGGCCGTAGGCATCATCCGGATGCTCCTGTGCGATCCGCACCAGCGGGGGCAGATCCATCCCGAGGATCAGGCGTACGCGCTCGTGCACGGCCGCAGCGTGCCCGGCAGCCTCGAGAGCGGCGATGCCGCCGGACATTCCGTCGAGGTAATCCTGCAGAACGTCGATCGAGGCCTTGCGCTGCGTGATCGACGAACCGTCGGCTCGCTCCCGCCACAGCGCGATGACGTCGGGCACCACGTCGAAGGCGTGGGCTGACGCGTACATCCGCTGCGCCACCACCTGGTCTTCGTACAGTCTGTCCACCGGGAAGCGGAGTCCGGTGCGCCGCCAGAAGTCCGTGCGGCTCACCTTCGACCACGCCACGATGTTGGCCGAAGCTGCGGGATGCTCGTCGATCGTCGTGGCTCGGCGCTCAGGGTCGGTCGCCGCGGCGACCCACGGCTGCACCACTCCCGTGGAGTACGTGCCGTCGGCTTCTGGACGCAGCCTGACGTACGCGCCGAGCGCGAAGTCGCTCCCCGTCTCCTCGAGGATGCCCAAGAGACGCTCGAGCGCGATCGGGGTGAAGGCGTCGTCCCCGTCGAGGAAGCCGACGTAGGGCGTCTCCACCAGCTCGAGGCCCGTGTTCCGGGCGGCGCCCAGGCCCCGCTGGTGCCCGTGGCCGATCAGGCGGAACCGAGGGTCGGAGGCCGCCGCGTCCGCGAAGATCTCCGCTGTGCCGTCCGTCGAGCCGTCGTCGACGAGGATCGCCGCCCAGTCGTCGCGGGTCTGCGCCAGCAGCGACTGGAGCGCTTCGCCGGCATAGCCTGCGACCTGGTAGCCGGGGACGATGATCGTCACCGCGGCGCGCTCGCTGGGCAGGGTCACCCGCCCGATCGTACAGCGACGACGGATGCCGCGACCGCGTCGGCGACAGCATCCAACGAGCCGCTCAGCTCGTGCGAGAACGTGAATCTGACGGCTGTCTGCGCGACCTCTGGCAGGATGCCCATCGCCACGAGGACGTGTGAAGGCTCGTCGCTGCCCGCCGCGCACGCGGATCCGCTGGACGACACCACCCCGCGTCGCTCGAGCTCGAGGAGGACTGCTTCACCGCTGGTGCCGGCGAAGGTGAAGCTCGCCGTTCCCGGCAGCCGGTGCACGGGGTCGCCGGTGAGCGCGGCAGTCGGAACCAGCGCGAGGACGCGCCGGATGAACGCATCGCGCAAGGCCGAGACGCGCGCGAATGCCTCGACCCGCTCCGTCTCAGCCAACTCGAGCGCCGTCGCGAGGCCGACGGCCCCGGCGACGTCTTCCGTGCCACTCCGCCGCCCTCGCTCCTGGCCGCCCCCGTGCAGCAGCGGTTCGATCGGGATGCGGCCGCGCACGGCGAGCACGCCGGTTCCCTTCGGGGCGCCGAGCTTGTGACCAGCGATCGAGATCGCATCCGCGCCGAGGTCGGCCACCGACAGCGGGAGCCAGCCGGCTGCCTGGACGGCGTCGACGTGCAGCGGGATGCTCCGCTCCCGCGTCGCGGCGGCGATCGCCTTGACGTCCTGCACGGTGCCGACCTCGTTGTTGGCGTACCCGACGCTGACGAGCGCCGTGTCAGCGCGAAGGGAGGCCGCGACCTCCGCCGCCGACACCCGCCCCTGGGGATCGACCGGTGTGTGCGAGACGTCGAACCCGTGCACCCGGGCGAGATAGTCGCCCGACTCCAGGATCGATTCGTGCTCGATCGGCGTCGTCACGAAGTGACGGGCATCCCGGCTCTGCAGTGCGGCGATCGCGATGCCCTTCACGGCGAGGTTGTTGGCCTCGGTTCCCCCCGACGTGAACACGACGTCAGTCGCGCGCATGTCGAGTACCTTCGCCACCCGCCTGCGGGCATCCGTCAGCGCCTCCGCGGCCGCCTCCCCCACCGTGTGGTGGCTGGATGGGTTGCCGAACCACCGCGTGAGGTACGGCATCATGGCGTCGAGCACCTCGGGCCGCACCGGCGTGGTCGCGGCGTTGTCGAAGTAGAGCATCGACACCGCGATCAGGTCCCCGGCGAATCCTGCGCGTCGACGCGCACGTCCAGGCCCAGGTCGAGAGCGCGAGCGGAATGGGTCAGCGCACCGACCGAGATGACGTCGACCCCGGTCTCGGCGATCGCGCGAACCGTCTCGAGACTCACGCCGCCGGAGGCCTCGACGGTGGCGCGGCCGGCGACCGCCTGCACGCCCAGCCGCAGGTCGTCGAGCGAGAAGTTGTCGAGCATGATGGTGCCGATCCCCGCCGCCAGCACGGGCTCGATCTGCTCGAGCCGGTCGACCTCCACCTCGACGTGCGTCGTGTGCGGCAGCTGCGAGATCGCGCCGCGGAGCGCCTCGGTCACCGACGCGCCCTTCTGGGTCAGCACAGCGAGGTGGTTGTCCTTGGCCATGACGGCGTCCGAGAGCGAGTAGCGGTGGTTGTGGCCGCCGCCATTGCGCACCGCGTGGCGCTCGAACGCCCGCAGCCCGGGAGTCGTCTTGCGCGTGTCGGCGATGCGCGCCTTCGTGTGAGCTACCTCGGCGACGTAGCGACCTGTCAGCGTGGCGATGCCTGCCATCCGCTGCACGAAGTTGAGGCCGATGCGCTCGGCGGTCAGCACGGAGCGAGCGGGCCCCCAGACCACCGCGAGCACCGCGCCCGGCTCGAACCACTCACCGTCCTCGACGATGAGCTGCACCTCCACTCGCGGGTCGGTGAGCCGGAAGGCCGTAGCGAACACCTCGCCTCCACTGAACACCCCGCTCTCGCGTGCGACGAGGTCGGCGCGTGCGGTCGCCGTCTCGGTGATCAGGTACTCGCTCGTGAGATCGCCCCAGGGCGCGTCCTCCTCGAGGGCGGCGGCGACCACTCGGTCGATCGTGGCGCGGGTGAGCATCAGGCGACGCTCGCCTCGACGCGTGCCGCGGAGGAGGCGCGTGCAGTCTCCGGGGCGCTCGCACTGTCGCGACGGAAATGGGCGCCCACCGATTCGCGACGTGCGAGGGCTGCCGTCACTGCCTGCTGGGCGACGAGGAGCAGGTTCTCGTCCTCGAACTCCGCTTCGGTGAGAGGGGTTCGCGGGATGCTCCGCCACGCGGCGAGGACGGATGCGGCGTGCCGCAGCCCCGTCTCATCGCGCACGAGTCCGGCGTCCTCCCACATCAGCTCCTGAAGCGCCTTCCGCGTGAAGGCCGGCGACGAACCGTCGACGAGCTGGGGTGCTGAGGCCAGGCGCGCAGCCACCGCAGCCGGCCATCGCCCGGACGCGAGATCCGACGCGATGGCATCGCCCGCGCGGGCGCCGAACACCGCACCCTCGAGGAGCGAGTTGGAGGCCAGGCGGTTCGCGCCGTGCACGCCGGTGCGCGCAGCCTCACCCACGGCGTACAGTCCGGGCAGCGAGGTCCGCCCGAAGAGGTCGGTGGTGACGCCGCCCATCAGATAGTGCGCGGCGGGCGTGACGGGAATGGGATCGCGGGCCCAGTCCAGGCCCCGGTCGCGGACGGCGCGGTCGATGGTGGGAAACCGGCGCGCGAGGAAATCACGGCGCTCGTCGTACGTCGGTCGCAGCATCGTCGCATCGAGGAACACCGGACGACCGTCCTGCAGCTCCATCTGGCGGGCGATCGCGCGGGCGACGATGTCCCTCGGCGCAAGTTCGCCGTCGGGGTGCGCGTCGAAGGCGAAGCGCCGCCCCGTCTCGTCGATCAGGGTCGCTCCTTCGCCGCGGACGGCTTCGGACACCAGGAATGCCTCGCCGACGCCCAGGATCGTCGGGTGGAACTGGAAGAACTCCAGGTCCGACACGGCGGCGCCGGCGCGCAGGGCGGCCGCGATCCCGTCGCCGGTCGCGACGGGCGGGTTGGTGGTGTGAGCGTAGAGTTCGCCCGCACCGCCGGTCGCGAGGACGACGACCTCCGCCTCGATCGTCTCGCGGCGGCCGAGCTGATCCGGCCCGTCGCCGATGAGCAGCTCCACGCCGCGGACTCGCTCATCCCGCACGACGAGGTCGACCAGGAAGGCATGCTCGACGACGCGCACGACGCTCGCGCGGAGCCGGGCGACCAGCGCCTTCTCGATCGCAGTGCCCGTGGCATCTCCACCGGAATGCAGGATGCGGGGGTAGGAGTGCGCCGCCTCGAGCCCTTTGACGAACTCGCCGCGGGCATCGCGATCGAAGGCCACGCCGAGATCGACCAGCTCGCGGATGCGCGCGGGCCCCTCTTCCGCGAGCACGCGCACTGCCACCGGATCGCTGAGCCCTGCTCCCGCGGTGAGCGTGTCGCGGATGTGGTCCTCGATGCGATCGTCCTCGAACATCACCCCGGCGATGCCGCCCTGGGCGTACCGCGTATTGGCGTGCTCGAGCACGTCCTTGGTCACCAGCGTGACGCGGCATCCATGGTCGACGGCGTGCAGCGCGGTGACCAGCCCCGCGATCCCGCTGCCGACGACGATGACCTCGGGCCCGGTCATGACGCGTGCTCCCATCCTGCGGCGACCGCCGGCGAGGCCTCCGGAGGCTTGGCGGCCAGCATCCGCTCGAGTGCGAGACGAGCCGGCTCTGCGACGTCTTCCGGTACGGTGATGCGATTGCGCACCTCGCCCTCGACGAGTCCGTCGAGGACCCAGGCGAGGTAGCCCGGGTGGATGCGGTACATCGTCGAGCACGGGCAGACCACCGGGTCGAGGCAGAAGATCGTGTGCTGCGGGTTGTCGGCCGCCAGGCGCTGCACCAGGTTCACCTCCGTGCCGATCGCGAAGGTGGTGGGCTCGGTCGCGCCTTCGATCGCGCGGCGGATGTAGTCGGTCGAGCCGGACTCGTCGGCGGCGTCGACGACGGCCATCGGGCATTCCGGGTGCACGATGACCCGGACGCCCGGGTGCTCGGCCCGGGCCTTCTCGATCTGGTCGACGGTGAAGCGCCGGTGCACCGAGCAGAACCCGTGCCACAGGATCACGCGGGAGTCGAGCAGCTCGGACGCGGATGCGCCGCCCAGCGGCTTGTTCGGATTCCACATCGGCATCTGCTCGAGCGGCACGCCCATCGCCTTCGCCGTGTTGCGGCCGAGGTGCTGGTCGGGAAAGAACAGCACCCGCCGGCCGCGCTCGAAGGCCCACTCGAGCACCGTGCGGGCGTTGGACGACGTGCAGACGATGCCGCCGTGCCGGCCGACGAAGCCCTTGATGGCCGCCGAGGAGTTCATGTACGTCACGGGGATGACCGGCACGAGGCCCTCGGCATCCGTCGCGTCCATGTCGCCGTAGATGTCTTCGAGCTGCTCCCAGCACTCTTCGACCTGGTCGATGTCGGCCATGTCGGCCATCGAGCAGCCGGCCGCGAGGTTGGGGAGGATGACGGCCTGCTCGGGCTGCGACAGCAGATCGGCCGTCTCGGCCATGAAGTGCACGCCGCAGAAGACGATCGCCTCCGCCTCGGGGTGCGCTTTCGCGGCGTTCGCGAGCTGGAACGAGTCGCCCACGTAGTCGGCGTGCTGCACCACCTCTTCACGCTGGTAGAAGTGGCCCAGGATCACGACCCGGTCGCCGAGCGTCGCTTTCGCCGCTCGGACGCGCGCATCGAGCTGCTCCGGCGTCGCGTCGCGGTAGGCCTGCGGCAGCTCGCCCTGGCGGGGCGACCCGGTCGGGATCACGTCGCCCATCGAGGCGCCAGGTCCGTAGCCCGGCCGGATGTCGAAGTCCCAGGGACCTGCGGCGAGGTCGGTGTTGCAGGTCTCGGCGGTCGACGCGCCTGCCACGATCGCCTGGATCTCACGGTCGACGGAGGGGTCTACGGGTCGGGGCTCGAGGGTCAGGTTCACGGCGGGCATGATCATGCTCCTTCAGTGGCGGGCGGAGAGCGGGCCGCGATCGGCGAGCTCCACGTCCTGGTTGTAGCGATAGAGACGAGCGGGCCGGTGGCTCCCCGTGCGGAAGCGGTCGGTCGGGATGAGGGTTCCGGAGTTCTCGACCTGGCGGCGGAAGTTGGCGGGGTCGAGGCGGCGGCCGAGGATCGACTCGTACACCTCGCGCAGCTCGGCGAGGGTGAACTCGTCCGCCAGCAGGCCGTGCGCGATGCGGCTGTAGCCGACCTTGTTGCGCAATCGCCACAGGGCGTAGTCGACGATCGCGTTGTGATCGAAGGCGAGCAGGGGGAGGGATGCCGCATCGAACCAGGCGACATTCTCCGGAGCGTCGAGTCCCAGGTCGATCAGTTCAGTGGAAGCGTCATCCGGCCGGAGCAGCGCCCAGTACACGATCGAGACCACCCGCGAGGTGGACCGATCGACCGCGCCGAAGGCGTAGAGCTGCTCGAGGTAGCTCGGCGCGAGTCCCGTCGTCTCCGCGAGAGTGCGGGATGCCGCAGCATCCAGACTCTCCGCGATGTCGAGCCAACCTCCCGGCAGTGCCCATCGGCCCTCGTGCGGATCACGCGTGCGCCGCACGAGAGGCAGGACGAGGGCGGGCGAACCGTGGGAATCGCGCCGCAGGCTGAAGATCACGGTCGACACGGCGACGCGCGTGACATCGTCCGCAGTGTCTGCCGCGGAGCGCTGAGATTCGGTGGCTGTTCTTGTCATGGTGACCCTAACTAACGCTCTCATCTTATAGTCATTCCGACACGAACGTCAAACCGCCGGCATCCGGCCTCCGTACGGCCGAGATCGGGGGCCTGCCGATATGCTGTCAACGCAACTGAATACAGGCCGCATGACGTGTGCGGGAGAGCCCCGGTCTTCGCGCCGGGCACCGAAGGAGCAAGCCTCCCCGCCAATCTCTCAGGTCCGCGTACCGTACTCGTCCGGCCGCTCTGGAAACGGAGGGCGCTCGCCGCGCTCTCCACCGACGGTGAAAGCCGCGGCCTCCGTCTTCCGACGGGCCGCAGCGAAACTCTCAGGTCCAAGACAGAGGGGGAGTTCACGGCGCCGAGCCCGGCGTCCGCCAGCCCGCGAACCGGGAGAACTCATGCCAGACCCCCGCTACACCCCGCTGCGAGATCGCCACGAGGCGCTCGGAGCCTCGTTCACCGACTTCGGCGGATGGGCGATGCCCGTGCGGTACACCTCCGACCTGGCCGAGCATCACGCTGTGCGCACCGCTGCGGGACTGTTCGACATCTCGCACATGGCCGAGTTCCTCGTCGAAGGGCCTGGTGCAGGCGCGTTCCTCGACTATGCCCTCGCCGGTCGCCTCTCGACGCTTCCGCTCTGGAAGGCGAAGTACAGCCTCGTGCTCGACGCGAGCGGCGGCATCGTGGACGACATCATCGTCTACCGCCTCGCCGATGAGCGATTCTTCGTCGTCGCGAACGCCGGCAACCGCGAGCCTGTCGCCGCCGCCCTGGCCGAGCGGATGGCGCGGTTCCTCAGCCGGTCCGACGGCGAGGCGGCCGTCGACGACGTCACCGACGACTACGCGCTGATCGCCGTGCAGGGACCCGCCGCCCTCGCCATCCTCGCCGACGTCGATGGCATCACCGACATCGGCCGCCCCCTGGCCGACCTTCCCTACTACGCGGCGACGGACGCCTCATTCCTCGGCGCCTCCCTGCTCATCGCGCGCACGGGCTATACCGGTGAGGACGGCTTCGAGCTCTACATCCGCACGTCGGACGCCGGCGTGCTGTGGGATGCCCTGCTCGCCGCGGGCGAGCCGCACGGCCTGGTACCGGCCGGGCTCGCCGCCCGCGACACGCTTCGCCTCGAAGCCGGGATGCCGCTCTATGGGCACGAACTGTCGCTGGACATCGTCCCCGCACAGGCGGGCCTCGGCCGCGTCGTCGTCGGCGACAAGGAGGACTTCGTCGGCAAGGCGGGCCTCGCCGGGCGCGATGCCGCAGGGGCCCCCGTCCTCGTCGGCCTGGTCGCCGAGGGCAAGCGGGCGGGTCGCGCCGGCTATCAGGTCTTCGACGGCGATACGGCGGTCGGAGAGATCACCAGCGGAGCCCTCAGTCCCACCCTCGGGCATCCCATCGCCATGGCCTTCGTGTCGCCTGACGTGAGCGCGCCCGGAACAGCACTGACCATCGACGTGCGCGGCACGCGCATTCCCGCCACCGTGACCGCCCTTCCCTTCTACAGGAGGACCAAATGACCGATCTCCACGCTCTCAAGTACACCGCCGAGCACGAGTGGGTGTCGCTCGATGGCGATGTCGCCACCGTCGGCATCACCGACTTCGCCGCCGACAAGCTGGGCGACGTCGTCTTCGTCGAGCTGCCCGGAGCCGGCAGCAGTGTGACCGCGGGCGATGTCTGCGGTGAGATCGAATCCACCAAGTCGGTGGGCGAGCTCTACGCGCCGCTCACCGGAGAGGTCGTCGAGGTCAACGACGAGGTCGTCGGTGACCCGTCTCTGGTCAACTCCGCCCCGTTCGGCGAAGGCTGGCTCGTCAAACTTCGGGTGGACGCGACCGCGGTCGCCGACCTCCTCGATCGCGACGCCTACGTGGCGCTGACCGAGGGGGCGTGATGGCGGGCACCTTCCAGGAGCGCCATATCGGAACGGATGCCGCGGCCCAGCGCGTCATGCTCGACGCGCTCGGCTACGACTCGGTCGACGCGCTCGTGAAGACGGCGGTGCCGGCATCCATCCATGTCACCGCTCGCGGCACGGCCGACCTCCCGCCCGCCGCGACCGAAGCCGAGGCGCTCGAAGAGCTGCGCGCGCTCGCATCGCAGAATCGCGTGGCGCGCCCGATGATCGGTCTCGGCTACTACGACACGTTCACGCCGTCCGTCATCGCGCGGAACGTCCTCGAGAACCCGTCGTGGTACACCGCCTACACGCCCTACCAGCCCGAGATCTCTCAGGGTCGGCTCGAGGCCCTCATCAACTTCCAGACGATGGTCACCGATCTCACCGGGCTCACGACGGCGAACGCCTCGATGCTCGACGAGTCCACGGCGGTCGTCGAGGGGATGCTGGTGGCCCGGCGCGCCTCGAAGTCGTCGTCGAACGTCTTCGTGGTCGACGCCGACGCGTTCCCCCAGACGCGCGCGCTGCTCCAGGCGCGCGCCGCCGCTGTCGGCATCGAGCTGGTCGAGCTCGACCTCGCCGGCGGTGCCACACTGCCCGAGGCGCTCTTCGGCGTGCTGGTCCAGTACCCCGGTGCGTCCGGCCGGGTGTGGGATCCGAGCGGTGTCATCGACGCCGCGCACGTCGCCGGCGGACTCGTCGTCGCCGCGGCGGATCTGCTCGCCCTCACGCTCCTGCGCTCGCCCGGGTCGCTCGGCGCGGATGTGGCGGTCGGGACGACTCAGCGCTTCGGGGTTCCGCTCGGGTTCGGAGGCCCCCACGCCGGCTACATGGCGGTGCGCTCGGGCCTCGAGCGCCAGCTTCCGGGGCGACTCGTGGGCGTGTCGATGGATGCGGCGGGCAAGCCGGCGTACCGGCTGTCGCTGCAGACGCGCGAACAGCACATCCGCCGCGAGAAGGCCACGTCGAACATCTGCACCGCACAGGTCCTCCTCGCGGTGATGGCATCGATGTACGCCGTGTACCACGGCCCGTCCGGGCTCACCGGGATCGCGACCGAGGTCGCTCAGAAGGCGGAGGCCCTCGCGCAGCGTCTGCGCGAAGATGACCTGCATCTCGTGTCGGAGTCGTTCTTCGACACGATCCGCGTGGTGACCCCTGGTCCGTCGAGCCGGGTGGTGGAGCGCGCGCGGTCGAAGGGCTACCAGCTGCACGGCGTGGACGACGCGACAGTGGGAGTCTCGGTCGACGAGACGACCACCGCGCATGATCTGGCGACGGTGGCGTGGGCCTTCGGCCTTCCGGCCGCGGACGAGCACGACATCCGGGATCTGCCCTTCGCGGACGCCACGGCGATCGCAGGCGTGCCGTCCGGGCTCCGTCGCGACGACGACTTCCTGACGCATCCGGTCTTCAACACCCACCGCTCCGAGACGGCGATGATGCGCTACCTCAAGCAGCTCGCCGACCGCGACTACGCGCTGGACCGCGGCATGATCCCGCTCGGATCGTGCACGATGAAGCTCAACGCGGCGACGGAGATGGCGGCCGTCTCGTGGCCCGAGTTCTCCCGCGTGCACCCGTTCGCGCCGGAAGCGGACGTGCGCGGATACCTCGCGATGATCGAGCAGCTCGAGGTGTGGCTGGCCGAGGTGACCGGGTACGACGCCGTCTCGCTGCAGCCGAACGCGGGCTCTCAGGGTGAGCTCGCCGGGCTGCTCGCCATCCGCGGCTATCACCACGCCAACGGGGATCTCGAGCGCACGGTGTGCCTCATCCCGTCGTCGGCGCATGGAACCAACGCGGCGTCGGCGGTGCTGGCCGGGATGAAGGTCGTCGTCGTTGCGTGCGACGAGGCCGGCAACGTCGACCTGGACGATCTGCGCGCCAAGATCGAGGCGCACGCCGACAACCTATCGGCACTCATGATCACGTACCCGTCGACGCACGGCGTGTACGAGCACGAGGTGCTCGCCATCACGCAGGCCGTGCACGACGCGGGCGGTCAGGTGTACGTCGACGGGGCGAACCTCAACGCGCTCCTCGGCTTCGCCCGCTTCGGCGACCTCGGCGGCGACGTGTCGCACCTGAACCTCCACAAGACGTTCGCGATCCCGCACGGCGGGGGCGGCCCGGGCGTCGGGCCGGTGGCCGCGAAAGCCCACCTCGCCCCCTACCTGCCCGGGCACCCGTTCGCGCAGCGTGCGGATCATCCGGGTGGCGTGTTCGAGGGCGGACCCGTCTCGGCCGCACCGCACGGCTCGGCCGGCATCCTCCCGATCTCATGGGCATACATCCGGATGCTGGGATCCGAGGGTCTTCGCAGCGCCACCGCGGCGGCGGTGCTCGCCGCCAACTACATCGCGAAGCGCCTGGAGGACCACTATCCCGTGCTGTATGCGGGGGAGGGGGGCCTCGTCGCACACGAGTGCATCCTGGACCTTCGTCCGCTCCGTGAGGAAACC
The DNA here is from genome assembly GCF_056400345.1 of Microbacterium sp. P5_B6. NCBI lineage: Bacteria > Bacillati > Actinomycetota > Actinomycetes > Micrococcales > Microbacteriaceae > Microbacterium > Microbacterium sp. P5_B6. Next base: position 260,044 of record NZ_JBFULL010000002.1, read on the forward strand.
GGGATCACGGTCGACGACGTCGCCAAGCGGCTCATCGACTACGGCTTCCACGCGCCGACCATGTCGTTCCCCGTCGCGGGCACCCTCATGGTCGAGCCGACGGAGTCGGAGGACCTTCCTGAGATCGAGCGCTTCATCGAGGCGATGATCGCGATCAAGGCGGAGGCGCAGGCCGTCGCCTCGGGGACGTGGCCGACCGACGACAATCCACTCGTCAACGCGCCGCACACTGCCGAGGCGGTCGTGATGGGGGAGTGGACGCACTCCTACTCCCGGGAGCAGGCGGTGTACCCGCTCTCCTCGATCGTCCGCACGAAGTACTGGCCGCCGGTTCGCCGGATCGATCAGGCCTACGGCGACCGCAATCTGGTCTGCGCCTGCCCGCCCATCGAGGCCTTCGCCTAGGCCCTGGTCCGTCCGCCGGGGCCCGGCCGCGGGGTACCAAGACCCGCTGGGCCGTGAGCCTCCATCTGACCGACGAGCACGCGGGTATCACCCACGTGCTCGTCGGTCGGTTGGAGGCTCACCGTCCTCACGCGGCGACTCGGTGCGGTGCGGCGGTGCCGCGTGGAGGGCCCGCCGGAGCGAGAAGAGGTGCGCGGATGCCTCCGGAGCAACCGAGCGAAGCCCATGCCCGAGCAGCAGGCTGCGGAGAGGGTCCACCGTGGTCGCCTCCCGCCAGCCCCAGTGCGCTACCGATGTGACATGGGCGCGGAGGCGTGCGTCCCGCTCGCTCTGGCGCCGAAGGAGCGTGATGGGGCTCCCGTAGCGGCCGTCGTATTTGAGATCGCCGTCCGCCTCGCCTGCCAGCCCGAACTCGGGCCAGACGAAGTCGGGACGATCCTCCTTTTCGGCCCGGGAGCGGAATGTCATCTGCAGGACCGGCGGAGGAAACCCCAGCCACTCGATGACTGCTCGACTGACGGATTCTGCCGCGGTGGCTGCGAGGGCGGTTGCATTCTGAAGCGGCCATCGGGCAAGCGCGCGGCCCCGCTTGCTGACGCGCGCCTCATTGACCGCGACGAGTCGCTCTCGGCTCAGATCGACGTCGTTTCGGAGCGCTCCGTCTGCCGCGGCCAGCCCGATCGCGGCGTGACGGGAACGAGCGAGGTCCACCGCCGTGTCGGCCGCGCTCGTGAGGATCACACTTCCGACGTCCACGACCTCTCGATCCCCGACCCAGTTGTGCACTCGCACACCCGAGACCAGCCTGGCTGTCGTTCCCGGCAGCGCAAGGACATGGACGGTCAGCGGGTCGCCGAAGATCGGCAGGCCCAGGAGGGCCGCGGCCGACTCATGGCTGAAGATCGCGTCAGGCCGAAGGGATGCCACGGCGTGCACTCGCGCCAGATAGCGCTCCCAAGGAGGCAAGTCGTTCCAGGCCGTCGACGGCGCGTACACCCCCGGTCGCACCCGCACGAGCTCCGATCGTCTGACCGCCCGCTCAGGATGGGGGACATCGGCATACCGGAACAGCGGAAGTGGAGGAGGTGATATCGAGGCGATGGCGTGAGGCATCCGCTCACTATCGAAGAAGGGCCCTTTCCCCTGCGCTCGACCGCATCCGGCGGTGGACACGCGGCCCCGCACCGCGCCCTGTGAAGTAGCCCACGCCGTGGTCGGTGAGCCTTCATCTGACCGACGAGAGCGCGGGCGTCCCCCACGTGCTCGTCGGTCCAGTGGAGGCTCACGGGTCAGGGGACGGGTGAGGGGGACGGGTGAGGGGACGGGTCAGGGGGTCGAGGACGGGGTGGGAGTGGGGGCCGGGGATGCCGGGGGAGCGAACACGTCCGGCCACAGCGCCGCGGCGAGCGGGTAGCCGACGAACGCCACGATGTCGAGGAGCGTGTGCGCGATGACCAGGGGCATCACTCGGCCCCAGCGCTTGTAGCACCAGCCGAAGACGACTCCCATCACGAAGTTCCCGACGATCGCACCGATGCCCTGATAGGCGTGGTACGCGCCTCGCAGCGCCGCGGTCGACAGGATGATCGCCCACCAGTTCCAGCCGAGGCGGCGCAGTCGGTCGAAGAGGTAGGCGATGAAGATGATCTCTTCGGTGAGCCCCGCGCGGAGGGCCGACAGCACGAGCAGCGGGATCGTCCACCATGCGGCACCCAGTGGAGAGGCGACGACCGCGACCGTGACGCCGAGCGCGCGGCCGACGACGTACAGCGCCAGGCCGGGGATCCCGATGACGGCGGCGAGAAGGATGCCGCGGCCGAGGTCCCCGCCGAATCGGGTGAAATCGAGCCCGATCCTCCGGAGCGCATTCTCACCCGGCTCCCACAGCAGGTAGACGACCAGTCCCACCAGCGCCAGCGCGAAGAAGATGGCGAGCAGCTGGTAGAGGACGTTCCAGAGCACCTCGACGTCTCGGTCAGGATTCACCTGCGCCTGCTGATCTCCCAGCGGCACGGGCGCCAGCAGCCGGCGCACCAGACTGAGCACCGAGTAGAGCGCCGACTGGCCCACCGTGACCGCCAGCACGAGCCCCACCTCCCAGCGGAGGCGAGGGCGCGAAGGTGCTGGCGAGGGCTCCGGGAACGGTGTCATGCCGTCACGTTGCCATATTCGGACTCAATTGAGTAAAGGGTATGTAACAGTTTTGCCTCAGGTTTGGAGCACATGCATCAGTATGCCTAGGGTCGTTCTAACCGCTCCGGAGCCGCCGCGGTGGCGTCCGAGCGACACCCCATTTCTCAACGGAGGAACTGTGAAGCGCAACAAGATCGCCCTTTCGGGCCTGGCGCTGGTCGGCGTCGGCGGGCTCGTGCTCGCCGGCTGCTCCAGCAGCGGCGGCACCGACGACGCGACGGACGAGCCCACATCGGGCGCCAGCACCGCGATCATCACGACCAACGGCTCGGAGCCGGAGAACCCGCTTCTGCCCGCCGACACGAACGAGGTCGGCGGTGGCAAGATCCTCGACTCGATCTTTGCCGGTCTCGTCTACTACGACGGCGACGGCAAGAGCGTCAACGACATGGCGGACTCGATCACCGTCGACGACGAGGACACCCTCACGGTCAAGCTGAAGGAGGGGCAGACCTTCACCGACGGTGAAGAGGTCACCGCCGACAACTTCACCGAGGCGTGGAACTACGGCGCGCAGCTCTCGAACGCCCAGCAGAACCAGTCCTGGTTCTCGGACATCGTGGGCTTCAGCGCCGACGCAGACTCCGAGCTCACCGGTCTCAAGGTGGTGGACGACTACACGTTCACCATCGACCTGACCTCGCCGGTCGCGGCTGACTTCGCTCTCCGTCTCGGCTACTCGGCGTACTACCCGCTCCCCGATGTCGCGTTCGACGACCCCGAGGCGTTCGGCGAGTCCCCGATCGGCAACGGACCCTACAAGCTCGCGTCCGACGACGCGTGGCAGCACGACGTCCAGATCGACCTCGTCAAGAACGAGGACTACGACGGTGGCCGCGTCGCGCAGAACGGCGGTCTGACGATCGTCTTCTACGCCACGCAGGATGCGGCGTACGCCGACCTCCTCGCCGGCAACGTCGACGTCATCGACGGCGTTCCCCCGACCGCCCTCGCGACCTTCGAGAGCGACCTCGGCGACCGCGCCGTCAACCAGGCGGCCGCGATCTTCCAGTCGTTCACGATCCCGCAGAACCTCCCGCACTTCAGCGGCGACGAGGGCAAGCTGCGTCGTCAGGCGATCTCGCACTCGATCAACCGCAAGGAGATCACCGACACGATCTTCAGCGGCACCCGCACGCCGGCCTCGGACTTCACGTCCCCGGTCATCGACGGCTGGTCGGACTCGATCGAGGGCTCGGATGTCCTCGAGTTCGACGCCGACAAGGCGAAGGATCTGTGGGCCCAGGCCGACGCCATCTCGCCGTGGAGCGGCTCGTTCCAGATCGCGTACAACTCGGACGGCGGCCACCAGCCGTGGGTCGACGCTGCGACGAACTCGATCAAGAACACGCTGGGCATCGACGCGTCGGGCGCCCCGTTCGTCGACTTCGCCTCGCTGCGCCAGCAGGTGAACGACCGCACGATCACCACTGCGTTCCGCTCGGGCTGGCAGGCCGACTACCCCGGTCTGTACAACTTCATCGCCCCGCTGTACGTCACCGGCGCCGGATCGAACGACGGCGACTACTCGAACCCCGAGGTCGACAAGCTGGCTGCTGAAGGTGCGTCCGCGGACAGCCTCGAGGCTGCCAACGAGAAGTACGTGCAGGCGCAGGAGATCCTCTTCCAGGACCTCCCGGCCATCCCGCTGTGGTACTCGAACGTCACCGGCGGCTACGCCGAGACGGTCGACAATGTCACCTTCGGCTGGAACTCGGTCCCGCTCTACTACGAGATCACCAAGAGCGAATAAGCTCGGATGATCGAACCCGCGAGGCGGTGACGATAAGTCACCGCCTCGCGGTCTGCCGCCCGGGCGTTGCAGCGCGTCACGCACGCGCTCGACGCCCTACGACGATGCCGCACAGCCCGCAGACCGCGTGCGAGCGGCATCCTTCAGTCAGAGGGAGCGTGGATGTTCTCATACATCCTCAAACGCCTGCTGCAGGTGATCCCCGTGTTCTTCGGGGCCACCCTGCTCATCTACTTCATGGTGTTCGCGATGCCGGGAGACCCCATCGCCGCACTGTTCGGCGACAAGCCGCCGAGTCCGGCGCTGCTTGCGGAACTCCGCGCGCAGTACCACCTCGATGACCCGTTCATCGTCCAGTACTTCTACTACATCGTGGGCATCTTCCAGGGAAACATGGGAGTCACCTACTCCGGGCAATCGGTCAATGACGTCCTCGCCCGGACGCTCCCCGTGACGGCACGCCTGGCGATCATGGCGATCGCGATCGAGTTCACCCTGGCGATCATCATCGGCACCGTCTCGGCGCTGCGCAAGGGAAAGCTGTTCGACAACACGGCGCTCGTCGTCGCGCTGATCTTCGTCGCCATCCCGATCTTCGTCCTGGCCTTCGTGGCGCAGTACTTCCTGGCGATCCAGCTGGGCTGGTTCAAGCCCACCGTCGGTGCGCAGAACGACTGGAACGACCTGTGGCTGCCGGCGCTCGTGCTCGGCGTCAGTCTCTACGCCACGAGTATGAGACTCATGCGAGGCTCGGTCATCGACACGCTCAACCAGGACTGGGTGCGCACGGCGTACAGCAAGGGGCTGTCGCGCAATCGCGTCATCCCCGTGCACACGCTGCGCAACTCGCTCATCCCGGTCATCACCAACAGCGCCACCAACTTCGGGGTGCTGCTGGTCGGTGCCACCGTGACCGAGGCCATCTTCAATGTGCCCGGCGTCGGCAACACGCTGTTCCGGGCGACTCAGGCGCATGAAGGACCGACCATCGTCTCTTTCGTGACTGTCTTCGTCATCATCTACGTCATGGTCAACCTGTTCGTCGATCTCTTGTATGGACTGCTCGACCCGAGGATCCGCTATGTCTGATCAACCGCGTGCCGCCGGCCATTTCGTGGCGCCCATCAAAGACGCCGTTGTCGCGGTCGATGCCGTCAAGGTGACGAGCGCCAAGCCCCGGAGCCTGTGGTCCGAGGCCTGGCATGATTTGCGGAAGCGACCCACGTTCTGGCTCGCGCTGCTGATCATGTTCGTCGTGATCCTCATGGCGCTGTGGCCGACGCTGTTCACCCAGACGCCGCCGAACGACGAGTGCTTCCTGTCCAACAGCAATGCCGGCCCGACCGAGGGCCACCCCCTCGGGTTCACGTTCCAGGGGTGTGACATCTGGGCGCGAATCGTGTGGGGTGCGCGCACATCGCTGGTGGTGGGCATCCTCGCGACCATCATCGGGTCCACCCTCGGCCTCATCATGGGTGCACTCGCGGGGTTCTACGGCGGATGGCTCGACGGACTGCTCTCGCGCGTCGGCGACATCTTCTTCGCGATCCCGTACATCCTCGCTGCGGTCGTCGTCATGACGGTCTTCTCGCAGAACCGCACCCCGCTGACCCTTGCCTTCGCAATCGGCGGCTTCGCGTGGGCGTCGACCGCGCGCGTCGTGCGCGCCGAGGTGCTCAGGGTGCGGCAGTCGGACTTCGTGACGGCCTCCCGCGCACTGGGACTCACGCGCTTCCAGACGCTCCTGTCGCACGTCGTGCCCAACTCGATCGGGCCCCTCATCGTGATTTCGACGCTGAGCCTCGCGGCCGCCATCGTGGCCGAAGCGACGCTCTCGTTCCTCGGCGTGGGTCTCGGGAGCAACGTCATGTCGTGGGGTAACGACATCAGCCAGGCGCAGTCCTCGCTGCGCGTGGCTCCGCAGGCGCTCATCTACCCGTCGATCGCGCTGACCGTCACGGTCCTCGCGTTCATCATGCTGGGGGAGCTCATTCGAGATGCCCTCGACCCGAGAGCGAGGGCAAACCGATGAGCGGCACAGCCACCACGCCCACCCCGCTTGTCACGGTGCGGGATCTGCGGATCGCCTTCGAATCGCAGTCAGGGCAGCGCGAAGTCATCCACGGCATCGACTTCGACATCTTCCCGGGTGAGACCGTCGCGATCGTCGGCGAGTCGGGATCCGGCAAGTCGACCACCGCCTCGGCGATCATCGGACTCCTCCCTGGGACCGGGCACGTGACCGGAGGAACCATCACGCTGGATGGACGCGACCTCACCGCGCTCACCTCCCGGCAGATGGAGCCCGTGCGCGGACGCGAGATCGGCTACGTCCCGCAGGACCCGATGTCGAACCTGAATCCGGTGTGGAGCATCGGCTTCCAGGTCAAAGAGACCGTGCGCGCGAACGGCATGGCCTCGAGCAAGCGCGATGTCGAAGCCCGTGCGGTCGAGGTGCTCAAGCAGGCCGGCCTCGCCGACGCCGAGAAGCGGATGAACCAGTATCCGCACCAGTTCTCCGGCGGCATGCGCCAGCGCGCGCTGATCAGCATGGGCCTTGCGGCTGACCCGAAGCTGCTGATCGCCGACGAGCCCACCTCGGCGCTCGACGTCACGGTCCAGCGGGTCATCCTCGACCACATGGCCAAGCTCACGAAGGAGAAGGGCACTTCGGTGCTCCTCATCACGCACGATCTCGGTCTCGCGGCTGAGCGTGCCGAGCGCATCATCGTGATGAAGGACGGCGAGATCGTCGAGGCGGGTCCGAGCCGGACGATTCTCGAGAACCCGATCCACCCCTACACGAAGCGTCTCGTCGCGGCGGCGCCCAGCATCGCATCGCAGCGCATCCAAGCCGTGGTCGAGGATCGCGGGATCCAGACGAGCGAAGACGTCGCCGACGTCGCGCCGACGCTGCGGGTTCGCGATCTGGTCAAGGACTACACGATCCGTCTCGGCGGGTTCCGCAGCGAGCCGTTCCGGGCTGTGGACTCGGTGTCCTTCGACGTCCCTCGCGGAAAGACCCTCGCCATCGTCGGCGAGTCGGGATCGGGCAAGTCGACGATCGCGAAGATGGTCCTGAAGCTCGAGGATGTCACCTCCGGCACGATCGAGATCGACGGAAAAGACACCTCGAAGCTCTCGAGCCGCGAGACGTTCAAGATGCGCAGCCGCATGCAGCCCGTCTTCCAGGACCCCTACGGCTCGCTCGACCCGCTCCGCAACATCGCCAACACGATCGCCGAGCCGCTCGTGATCCACAAGGTCGGCGACCGCGCTTCTCGGCGCGCGCGCGTGAGCGAGCTCCTCGATCAGGTCGCGCTGCCGCAGGAGATCGCGACGCGCTACGCGAACGAGCTCTCCGGCGGCCAGCGTCAGCGTGTCGCCATCGCCCGCGCGCTGGCGCTCAAGCCCGACATCGTCGTCCTCGACGAAGCGGTGTCGGCGCTCGACGTGCTGGTGCAGGACCAGATCCTCAAGCTCCTCGCCGACCTGCAGGGAGAACTCGGCCTGACCTACCTGTTCATCACGCATGACCTCGCCGTCGTGCGCGTCGTAGCTGACCACGTCTGCGTCATGGAGCGCGGCAAGCTCGTCGAGCAGGGAACGGTCGACGAGATCTTCAGCAATCCGAGCGAGGGCTACACCCAGCGACTGCTCGATGCCATCCCCGGCGCATCGATTCCCCTCGGCGGCCGATGACCTCGATCCCCGGCGGCGCGCACAGGCGGATCTTCCGGTCGGTGTCGGCCACGATCGGCATGTTCGCGTCCGCCGGGATCGCGGGTCTTCTGCTCATCGACGCCTTCCTGCGCGGGGGCGTCGAGCAGGGCCTGCTGATCACCCCGTGGGTGCTGCTCGTGCTCTGGGGCATCTACGTCTTCAGCTACGCACCGCATGTGCGGACGGATGCCGAGGGCATCCGCCTGCACAATGTGCTGAGCATCGTCGACATCCCGTGGGAGCGGGTATCCGCGATACGCCTTCGCTGGCAGCTCGAAGTCACGCTCCACGACGGGCGTGTCCTGCGCGCTTTCGGCGGGCCCTCTCTGCGGCGGCCACGGAAGAAGCCCGAGGAACCGGCGGCGGATGCTGTCGAGCCGTCGACCCGTGATCTCACCCTCATCCAGGAGACCTGGATCGGCGCGGGGGAGGGCGGGAGCGGCGAGAGCCGCCCCGTTCGGCGGACGCCCGACCTCCCGGCGCTCGTCGCGCTCGCGATCATCGTGGCCTGGACGGTCGCGAGCCTGGTGATCGTCGCCCCGTGGGGTTGAGCCCCGCGTCGGTCCGCCGATCCGTCGGCACCGCACCCGGAGCGAGGGGCATCCACGCCGTCTGGGTCAATGAAAGCGGATCCCCAGGCAGGGCGGGTAAAGTGGACGCGCCGGTCCTTTCAGGCCCGATGCCCACATTCCTCCCTCTTTGCAAGGATCACCCTCATGGCGCGCGCCCTTCGTCAGGACCTCCGTAACGTCGCAATCGTTGCGCACGTCGACCACGGAAAGACCACCCTCGTCGACGCCATGCTGCGTCAGACCGGCTCCTTCGGCTCGCACGAGCACATGGAAGAGCGCGCGATGGACTCGAACGACCTCGAGCGTGAGAAGGGCATCACGATCCTCGCCAAGAACACGGCGATCACGTACAAGGGCCTGCACACAGAGACGCCGGTGACGATCAACGTCATCGACACCCCGGGTCACGCCGACTTCGGCGGCGAGGTCGAGCGCGGTCTGTCGATGGTCGACGGCGTCGTGCTGCTGGTCGACGCGAGCGAGGGTCCGCTGCCGCAGACCCGCTTCGTGCTGCGCAAGGCTCTCGAGGCGAAGCTTCCGGTCATCCTGCTCGTGAACAAGACCGACCGCCCGGACGCCCGCATCGCCGAGGTCGAAGAAGAGGCGCACGACCTGCTGCTCGGCCTCGCGTCCGACCTCGTCGACGACGTGCCCGACCTCGATGTGGACGCTCTCCTCGATGTGCCCGTCGTGTATGCGAGTGGACGAGCGGGAGCAGCATCCCGCAACCGCCCCGCCAACGGCGAGCTTCCTGACAACGACGACCTCGAGCCGCTGTTCGAGGCGATCCTCCAGCACGTGCCGGCCCCTGAGTACGACGATGAGGCGCCCCTCCAGGCGTGGGTGACCAACCTCGACTCAAGTCCGTTCCTCGGCCGTCTCGCGCTGCTGCGCGTGTTCAACGGCACGCTGAAGAAGGGCCAGACGGTGGCGTGGGTCCGCGCGGACGGCACGGTGAGCAACGCCCGCATCACGGAGCTCCTCAAGACGCGCGCACTGGAGCGCTACCCCGCAGACGACGCCGGCCCCGGTGACATCGTGGCGATCGCCGGCTTCCCCGACATCACGATCGGCGAGACCATCGCCGACCTGGATGACGTCCGCCCGCTGCCGCAGATCCACGTGGACGACCCGGCCATCTCGATGACCATCGGCACCAACACCTCGCCCCTGGTGGGCAAGGTCAAGGGTCACAAGCTCACGGCCCGCATGGTCAAGGACCGCCTCGACCGCGAGCTCGTCGGCAACGTCTCGCTCAAGGTCGTCGACATCGGGCGTCCGGACGCGTGGGAGGTGCAGGGCCGAGGCGAACTCGCACTCGCGATCCTGGTCGAGAACATGCGCCGCGAGGGCTTCGAGCTGACAGTGGGCAAGCCGCAGGTGGTCACGAAGAAGGTCGACGGCAAGACCTACGAGCCCTTCGAGCACCTGACGATCGACGCTCCCGAGGAGTACCTCGGCGCCATCACGCAGCTTCTCGCGACCCGCAAGGGCCGCATGGACAACATGACCAACCACGGCACCGGCTGGGTGCGCATGGAGTTCATCGTCCCCTCGCGAGGCCTCATCGGGTTCCGCACCGAGTTCCTCACCACGACCCGTGGCACGGGTATCGCGAACGCGATCTCCCACGGCTACGAGCCGTGGGCCGGTCACATCGTGACGCGTCAGAACGGCTCGATCGTCGCGGACCGCACCGGCGTCGTCACGCCGTTCGCGATCATCGCACTGCAGGAGCGCATGTCGTTCTTCGTGCAGCCCACCCAGGAGGTGTACGAGGGCATGGTGGTCGGCGAGAACTCGCGCGCCGACGACATGGACGTGAACATCACGAAAGAGAAGAAGCTCACGAACATGCGCCAGTCGACCTCCGACACGTTCGAGTCGATGACGCCTCCTCGCCAGCTGACCCTCGAGGAGAGCCTCGAGTTCGCGCGCGACGACGAATGCGTCGAGGTCACGCCCGAGCTCGTCCGCATCCGCAAGGTGAACCTGGACGCCACCGAGCGCGCCCGTGCCACCTCGCGCCTCAAGCGCCAGGACGCGAACGCCTGATCGCGGGCAAGCGAGTCACCGCCGATTGGCGGTGATCGGGCCACGAATGGCGGCGCGGACCGCGCGGCCTGCGGAGGACTCTCGGTAATCTCGATCGAGTGACCCTCACGCCCCGGTTCGACGACGCGCACGCCGCGGGCGAGGGACGCAGGGCCGCACGCCAGGGACTCGGCGTCGCACTCGCGACCAGTGCGTACGGCATCTCGTTCGGGGCGCTCTCGGTTGCGGCGGGGCTCGACGTCTGGCAGACGTGCGCACTGAGCCTGCTGATGTTCACCGGCGGATCGCAGTTCGCCTTCGTGGGCGTGATCGGTGCGGGCGGCCTGGCAGCCGCGCCCGCCGCGATCGCCTCCGCGGCACTCCTCGGCGTGCGCAACGCCGCCTACGGAATGCGGATGTCACCTGTGATCGGCCGAGGTGCGTGGAAGCGGGCAGCCGCGGCTCAGTTCACCATCGACGAGTCCACGGCCGTCTCGCTGGCGCAGCACACCCGCCGCGCCCGGCTGGTGGGCTTCTGGGTCACCGGCATCGCGATCTACGTCGGCTGGGGCCTCTCCACTCTTGCCGGGGCGCTCCTCGGCGACGTGCTCGGAGACCCGAAGGCGTACGGACTGGATGCCGCCGCCGCGGCAGCCTTCCTCGCACTGCTCTGGCCGCGCCTGCGCGGGCGGCAGCCGATCGCCGTGGGTGTCGCGGCGGCGGTGGTGGCGACGATGCTCACCCCGCTGCTCATGCCCGGACTTCCCGTGCTCATCGCCGCGGTGGTGGCGATCGTGGTCGGCTGGTTCAACTGGCTCGGCGAAGGCGGATCGCTCCAGGGCGAGCCCGCTGACCTGCCCGAGCGAGAGGGGCTCCCGTGACCCTCTGGACCGCGATCCTCGTGGCAGCTCTCATCTGCGCCGGGTGGAAGGCTCTCGGCTACCTTGTGCCGCCGAAGGTCCTGGAGGCGCCGCGGCCGGCGCGGATCGCCGACCTCCTCACGGTGGCACTGCTGGCGGCGCTCGTGGCCGTCCAGACACTCGGCTTCGGCCAGTCCATCGTGGTCGACGCCCGCGTGCCCGCGGTCATCGTGGCCGGAGGGCTGCTGATGCTGCGGGCGCCGTTCCTCGTGGTCGTGGCGGCCGCGGCCCTCGTCGCGGCGCTCCTGAGGCTCTGGGGCTGGGCGGCCTGACCTGAGCCCGCGGGTAGAGTCGACGGGTGCGCACCTCGGTTCTCGCTCGTGTCGCGACCTGGGTCGTCGCGTTCGCGGTCGGCGTCGTCTACGGTCTCGCGGGGACGATCGCGCACACCTATACGTTCGGCTGGTTCCCTGTGGGACTCGTCCTTGCGATCGCCGGATCCGGCGCGCTGCTGCTCGCCGTTCGCCTTCTGACGTCCGACCGCTGGGCGGCTCTGGCGACAGGCCTCGGCATGATGATCGCGACGCTGGTCTTCTCGGGCCGCGGACCCGGCGGCTCGGTGATCGTCCCGCAGGCGCCCGAAGGGCAGTTCGATCCAGGCATCGTGTGGACGATCGCGGTACCGCTGATGGTCACGCTCGCCGTGGCCTGGCCGGACGTCTCGAGGCTCCGACGGTCGAACTAGACTGAAGGGGTGACGTATGTGATCGCCCTTCCCTGTGTCGACGTCAAGGACCGTGCATGCATCGACGAGTGTCCCGTCGACTGCATCTACGAGGGTGACCGCTCGCTGTACATCCACCCCGACGAATGCGTGGACTGCGGCGCCTGCGAGCCCGTCTGTCCCGTCGAGGCGATCTACTACGAGGACGACCTGCCCGACGAGTGGCAGGACTACTACAAGGCCAACGTCGAGTTCTTCGACGACATCGGCTCTCCCGGCGGCGCGGCCAAGGTCGGTGTGATCCACAAGGACCACCCCGTCATCGTCGCCCTCCCTCCGCAGGACCACTGATCGTGGGGGTCGCTGACCTCGCCGACTACCCGTGGGACGCCGTCGCACCGTACGCCGCGAAGGCCAGGGCCCACCCCGACGGCATGGTCGATCTGTCGATCGGCTCGCCGGTCGATCCCACTCCGGCGGTCGTGACCGAGGCCATCTCCCGGGCGACCGATGCGCATGCCTACCCGCAGACGATCGGCACGCCTGCTCTCCGCGACGCGGTCGTCGAGTGGTACGCCCGGCGCCGCGGCGTGCCGGGGCTGACGCCCGCCCACGTGCTGCCGACGATCGGCTCGAAGGAGCTCGTGGCGCTGCTGCCCCTCCTTCTCGGCCTCGGCCCCGGCGACGTCGTGGTGCACCCGAGAGCGGCTTATCCGACGTACGAGGTCGGCGCCCGGCTGGTGGGAGCGACGCCTCTCGCCTCCGACGACCCAGGGGAGTGGCCGGCGGAAGCGCGTCTCGTCTGGATCAACTCGCCCGGCAACCCCGACGGACGGGTGTGGGATGCCGCGTCCCTGCGCGTCGCCGTGGACCGCGCGCGCGAAATCGGGGCGGTCCTCGCTTCCGATGAGTGCTACGCCGAACTGGGGTGGGAAGCGCCGTGGGATGCCGAGCCCATCCCGTCGGTGCTCGACCCTCGGGTCGTCGGGGCCGACGTCAGCGGCATCCTGTCGGTGTACTCGCTGAGCAAGCAGTCGAACCTGGCGGGGTACCGCGCGGCGTTCCTGGCGGGCGACCCTGCACTCGTGGAGCGGCTGCTGACGCCTCGCAAGCACCTCGGGCTTATGCTTCCCGGACCCGTCCAGGCCGCGATGACGGCAGCACTCGGCGACGACGCGCATGTCGCCCTGCAGAAGGAGCGCTACCGGTCACGTCGCAGCATCCTGAAGCCCGCCCTCGAGGCCGCCGGATTCCGGATAGATCGCAGCGAAGCGGGACTCTACCTGTGGGCCACCGAGGGGCGCGACGGGTGGGACAGCCTCTCGCGCCTGGCAGATCTCGGCATCCTGGCCGGCCCGGGTCACTTCTATGGGGCGCATCATCCCGAGCACATCCGGCTGTCGCTGACCGCGAGCGACGAGCGCGTCTCGTCGGCCGCCGCACGGCTCACTGCGCTCTGAGCCATAAACACGAAGCATCCGTCGCATTCCTCCATCGAATGCCTCAAGGCTTTGGCGGTGTCCGCGATAGGTTCTGGCGGCCAGTAGGCTGTAAAAGCGCGCGGAGACCGACCCGTCCCTGCGCCCGGCGGCACATCGGGGCAGCATCAGCTTCGAATTTCGAGCCAAATCCCTCGATCCAATCGCAATCGCGAGGAGGCGCAGTGACGGACGCGAGCACGCAGCAGGAGAAGGCAATCCTGACGATCGGCGATCGCAGCGCGCAACTCCCGCTGCTTCCGGCGACAGACGGCGTTCCGAGCATCGACATCTCGACGCTGAGCCGGCAGCTGGGGCACACGACCCTGGACTACGGCTTCGTCAACACGTCGGCGACCAAGTCGGCGATCACCTTCATCGATGGCGACAAGGGCATCCTGCGCTACCGCGGCTACCCGATCGAGCAGCTCGCAGCGCACAGCACGTACCTCGAAGCGGCGTGGCTCCTCATCTACGGTGAGCTGCCCACCCCCGACGAGCTCGGCGAGTTCGACGAGAAGATCCGGCACCACACGCTCCTGCACGAAGACCTGAAGCGCTTCTTCTCCTCGCTTCCGCACACGGCGCACCCCATGTCGGTGCTGTCGTCGGCAACCGCTGCTCTCTCGACCTACTACGAGGACGAGTCCGACCCCAACAACCCGGAGCACGTCGAGCTCAACACGATTCGCCTGCTCGCGAAGCTCCCGGTCATCGCCGCGTACGCGCACAAGCGGAGCATCGGCCAGGCATTCCTGTACCCCGACAACACCCTCAGCTATGTCGACAACTTCCTGAAGCTCAACTTCGGGGTGCTGAGCGAGCTGTACGAGATCAACCCCGTCATGTCGCGCGCGCTCGAGCGGCTGCTCCTGCTCCACGAGGACCACGAGCAGAACGCCTCCACCTCGACGGTCCGGCTCGTCGGCTCGACGGGCGCGAACCAGTTCTCCTCCATTTCGGCGGGCATCAACGCCCTGTACGGGCCGCTTCACGGTGGTGCCAACGAGGCCGTGCTCAACATGCTGGCGCAGATCCGCGACTCCGGCGAGAGCGTGCAGCGCTTCGTCGAGCGCGTCAAGAACAAAGAGGACGGCGTCAAGCTCATGGGCTTCGGCCACCGGGTCTACAAGAACTACGACCCGCGCGCCAAGCTCGTCAAGGAGTCAGCCGACGAGGTGCTCCGCGAACTCGGCGTGCACGATCCGCTGCTCGATCTCGCGAAGGAGCTCGAAGAGCTGGCGCTGGACGACGACTACTTCCGTGAGCGCCGCCTGTACCCGAACGTGGACTTCTACACGGGCGTGATCTACAAGGCGATGGGCTTCCCCACGCGCATGTTCACGGTGCTCTTCGCCATCGGCCGTCTGCCCGGCTGGCTCGCCCACTGGCGCGAGATGCAGTCCGACACGCAGACCAAGATCGGACGACCCCAGCAGCTGTACATCGGCGCGGGCGAGCGCGACTACCCCGGCATCTCCTGACGCGGCTCTGCGGCATCCGTCACCGCGTGACGTGTCGGATGCTTTCGCGCGCCCTGTTCTCTCGCTAGCGTGAGCGCTGTCGACGGCAGCAGCGCCGTCTCCGATTGAGGGACGGTGCAGCTCGTGTGGACCCAGCCTGAAGACCCGCTCGGCATCCTGTGGCTTTCGGCGCTGGTCGCGGTGCTTCCGGTTGCGACCTTCCTGGTGCTGCTGGTCGTCTTCAAGATGCAGGGCATCGTCGCGGCGGCCATCTCGGTCGTCGTCGAGATCATCGTCGCCCTGTGGGCGTTCGGGATGCCGGCATCCGCCGTCGCGGGAGCGGGTCTATACGGCGTGCTGAACGCGCTGTGGCCGATCGCCTACATCATCGTGATGGCGGTCTGGCTCTACCGGCTCGCGGTGGCGAGCGGCCATTTCGAGGTCGTCCAGGCGTCCATCAGCGGCATCTCGCCGGACCAGCGCATCCAGGTGCTGCTCATCGCCTTCGCGTTCGGCGCCTTCCTCGAGGGCGCCGCCGGGTTCGGGGTGCCCATCGCGATCTGCGCGGCGCTGCTGGTGCAGCTCGGCTTCCGCCCGGTGAAGGCGGCCATGATCTGCCTGGTCGCCAACGTGGCCGCCGGCGCGTACGGCGCGATCGGCATCCCCGTGATCGTCGGCGCCAATGTCGGCGGGATCGACGTGATGGACCTCTCCCGTGCGCTGGTGCTGCTGCTGCAGCCTCTCACGTTCCTCGTCCCGTTCCTGCTCATCCTGATCCTCGACGGCTGGCGCGGACTGCGCGAGACGTGGCCCGCCGCGCTCGTCGCGAGCCTGGTGTTCAGCGGGGTGCAGGGCGGCGTCCTCTGGGTGCTCGGGCCGGAGCTGGCCGATCTCGGCGCCGGCCTTGCGACGATGGCGGCGATCGTCGTGCTCGGCCGCTTCTGGAAGCCTCGTCGCGTCTTCCGCGAAGGCGGGGGAGAGGCACCCGAGATCACTCGCTACCCCGTGCGCGAGGTGGCGCAGGCGTGGAGTCCGTTCTACATCCTGACGGCGTTCATCCTCGTGTGGAGCATCCCGTGGTTCAAGGATCTCTTCGCCGAAGACGGACCGCTCGCGTGGGCGGTGTTCAAGTTCCCCATCCCGGGAGTGACCGGAGTCGTCGAGACGTCGGAGGGCGCGGTCGTGACCCAGACGTGGGACTTCACCCCACTCAACGCCACGGGCACGGCGATCTTCCTTGCCGTGATCGTCGCCTTCTTCTCGATGCCGAAGCTGACGGCCCGTGACCTCTGGCATGAACTGGCCGAGACGATCAAGGCGCTCTGGCAGGCCATCGTGCTGATCGTCCTGATCCTCGTGCTGGCCAACATCGCGAACTACTCCGGCGGCTCGGCGACGATCGGGGCCGCACTCGCCGCTGTCGGGCCGCTGTTCCCGCTGCTCGCGCCGATCATCGGCTGGTTCGGGGTGTTCATCACGGGATCGGTGGTGAACAACAACACCCTCTTCGCGCAGCTTCAGGTGACGACGGCGAAGCACATCGGCGTCTCGCCGACGCTCCTGCTCGCCGCCAACACGGCGGGCGGCGCCACCGGCAAGGTCATCTCACCGCAGTCGATCGCCATCGCTGCAGGTGCCGTAGGACTGTCCGGCCGCGAATCGGAGATCCTGCGTGCGGCCATCGGGTACAGCCTCGGGATGCTGGCCTTCATCTGCCTGTGGACCTTCGGGCTCGCTCAGCTGCTGCCCGGCTGAGCGAAGGCGCTCGCGAGGACGTCCGCCGAGCCGAACCGGATACCGGTCGGTTCAAGCGCTATTGACCCTTGGCCGCATCTCGCAGCCGTTCAGCCGCGTAGTCGGGGACATAGTTCTCCAGGTTGCGCGGCGGTCGCTCATATCCCTTCGACTCGGGCCGCGGGGGGATCTCGACCTCCGGGCGCTTGACCATCTCGTAGGGGATCCGCGACAGGAGGTGCGCCATCATGTTGATTCGGCTGCGGCGCTTGTCGATCGACGGCACCTCGAACCAGGGCGCCTCGGGGATGTCGGTGTGCACGAACATCGTGTCCTTCGCCCGCGAGTAGTCCTCCCAGCGCGTGATCGACAGCACGTCGTTGGGGCTGAGCTTCCAGCGGCGCATCGGGTCCTCGCTGCGCGAGCGGAATCGGCGCTCCTGCTCGTCCGGAGAGACGCTGAACCAGTACTTGAGGAGCAGCACGCCGTCCTCGACCAGCATCCGCTCGAAGATCGGCGCCTGGTGCAGGAAGCGGTGGTACTCGGCGTTCGTGCAGTAGCCCATCACGTGCTCGACACCGGCCCTGTTGTACCAGGAGCGGTCCATCAGCACGATCTCGCCGGCGGCGGGAAGGTGCGGAATGTACCGCTGGAAGTACCACTGGGTGCGCTCGCGCTCGGTCGGCGCGGGAAGGGCCACCACCCGGGTCACGCGAGGATTGAGGAACTCCGTGACACGTTTGATGGTCGAGCCCTTGCCTGCGGCATCCCGGCCCTCGAAGATCACCACGACCCGCGCGTGCGACGCCTGCACCCAGGCCTGCATGTCGACGAGCTGCGCCTGAAGGCGGCGCAGCTCGGTCTCGTAGAACTTCTTCGGCAGCTGGGTGCTCATGCGACCTCCGGGATCAGCACGAGCTTAGGGGCCGGCCGCGTCTCGCGGCGCTCCATGCGTGCCCGAGCCTTCAGGCGTGCAGTGCCTCGTTCAGCGTGACGCCGACACCGGCGCGCCGGACGGCCTCGATCGCCCCTGTCAGGGAGTTTCGGCGGAAGAGGATGCCGTCGCGCCCCGACAGCTCGGCGCCCTTCACGACCGGGAGCGCGCCGTCGGCGCGCCGCGGCTCATCGGCCAGCACGATCTTGGAGCCGGCCGTCACGTAGAGGCCCGCCTCGACCACGCAGTCGTCACCGAGCGAGATGCCGACACCGGCGTTCGCCCCGAGCAGGCTGCGGGCGCCGATCGACACGCGGTGCGCCCCGCCGCCCGACAGGGTGCCCATGATCGACGCACCGCCGCCGATGTCGCTTCCGTCGCCGATCACCACGCCCTGCGAGATGCGCCCCTCGATCATCGAGGTGCCCACGGTCCCGGCGTTGAAGTTGACGAAGCCCTCGTGCATGACGGTGGTGCCGGGTGACAGATACGCGCCGAGGCGGACGCGCGAGGCGTCTGCGATGCGCACTCCGGGCGGCGTGACGTAGTCGAGGAGGCGAGGGAACTTGTCGAGACCCTGCACCTGGATGCCGTCGCGCTGCAGGTACGGGCGCAGACGCGTGAGGTCGTCGGGGTGGATCGGCCCGGCTGTCGTCCAGGCGACGTTGGGGAGGTGCGCGAAGATGCCGGTCAGATCGACGGCGTTCGGGAGGACGAGACGGTGCGAGAGCGCGTGCAGCCGCAGATAGGCGTCCGGCGTGGAGGCGGGCGGTGCATCCAGATCGATCTCGATGGTGACCACCTCGACGGCCACGGCGCGCCGGGCGTCAGCCACCGCAAGCTGCTCGAGGTGCTCGGGCGGCATCGCGGGATCGAGTCCGAGCGGGATGCGGCCGGACCGGGGTTCGGGATACCAGGTGTCCAGGATCGTTCCGTCGCCCGCCACCGTCGCGAGGCCGATGCCCCAGACCCACCGCTCATCGCTCATGCCCTCCACGGTAGCGCTCCGGGGCAGACGGCTCGCGCGAGAGCGCCATCGGTAGACTCTGTGGATGCCCGCGCTCGATCTGTCCGCGTCCTCCGTCTCGCTCACCCGGACAATCTGCGACATCCCGAGCGTGTCGGGTGACGAGACCACTCTGGCCGACGCGATCGAGGCCTCGCTGCGTGCGCTGCCGCACCTCGAGCTGTATCGAAACGGCGACACGATCGTCGCACGGACCAACCTCGGACGTGCCCAGCGGGTCGTCATCGCGGGCCACATCGACACCGTCCCCATCAACGGGAATGTCCCCACCCGCGACGTCACGATCGACGGCATCGAGCACATCTGGGGCCGCGGCACCGTCGACATGAAGGCGGGTGTGGCGGTGCAGCTGAAGCTCGCCGCGGAGCTGACCGAGCCACGTGTCGACATCACCTGGATGTGGTACGACCATGAGGAGGTGGATGCCGACCTCAACGGACTCACGCGACTGTCCGCCGAGCGTCCCGACTTTTTCGCGGCAGACTTCGCGATCCTCGGCGAACCGTCCGACGGCGCTGTCGAGGGGGGATGCAACGGCAACCTCCGCGCGGTGGTGCGCACGCACGGCGTGCGATCGCACAGCGCACGCTCGTGGATCGGCGAGAACGCCATCCACAAGGCGGCACCGATCCTGCGCCGCCTGGCGGAGTATCGCCCGCGTGAGATCGAGGTGGAAGGCCTGGTGTACCGTGAGGGCCTGAATGCGGTTCGCATCAACGGGGGCGTCGCGGGCAACGTCATCCCCGATCTCTGCGAGGTCGAGGTCAACTATCGGTTTGCGCCCAGCAGGTCGGCGGAGGATGCGACCCGTCACGTGCGGGACGCGTTCGACGGCTTCGAGGTGGAGGTCATCGACCTCGCCGCCGGAGCCCGGCCCGGCCTGGATGCTCCGCTCGCCCAGGAGTTCGTGGCCGCGGTGGGCGCGGCACCCCGCCCCAAGTACGGGTGGACGGACGTCGCCCGGTTCTCCGCTCTCGGCGTTCCCGCAGTCAACTACGGTCCCGGCGACCCGCATCTCGCGCACCACGACGAGGAGCGCGTGCCGATTTCCCAGATCGAGGATGTCGAGCGCGGACTGCGGGCGTGGCTGACGAGCTCCTGACACCCGGGACCCGTCCCGCGCTGTGGGAGCGGGCGGCGAGCCTGCCCATCCCGGTGCGGATCGGCATCCTGTACCTCCTCGCCCGCGCCGTCACCGCGGTGTTCTTCATGATCGCGGGTCAGATGGCCCCCCTGGAGTCGAGGTTCGGCGCCGACCCGTCGCCGGGCTCCTTCGCAGCGGGGTGGGATGCCTGGTGGTACTGGTTCGTCGCCTCCTACGGCTACCCGGACGTGCTGCCGCTCACGGATGCCGGTGATGTCGCCGAGAACGCCTGGGCCTTCATGCCCGTCTACGCATACCTCTCTGCCGGCGTGGGTCTCGCCCTCGGATCCTGGACGGCGGGCGCGGTCGTCGTCTCGATGGTCGCGGGGTACCTCGCGTGCCTCGTGCTGCACCGGATGACCCGCATGCGCGCGAGCGACGGCGTGGCGACCTGTGCTGTCGTGTTCTTCGCCGCCGGACCGCTGGCCGCACTGTTCCAGGTGGGCTATGCGGAGTCCCTGTTCCTGCTGTGGCTGTTCCTGGCGCTCTGGTGTGTCATGCGCCGCTCGTACGGCTGGCTGTACGTCCTCATCCCGCTCATGGCGCTCACCCGGCCCGGGGTGCTTGCGTTCGCGCTCTTCCTCGGGCTGCACGGCTTCCACCGCTGGTTCACGCGGCGCCGGGAGCCACTGCCTGGCCGGGACGTCATCCATATCGTGGCGCTCGGGGCGCTGGCGACGATCTCGGGATTCGCCTGGCAGGCCTTCGCCGATCTTCGGACGGGCGACCCCGGCGCCTATCTGTCGACGGAACTCGCCTGGCGCCGCAACTGGATCGTCGATCCTCCCGAGGAGTTCGTGCCGTTCGACGGCTTCCTCCTCGGCGCGCGCTTCTGGGCGGGCCAGTGGGGCATGCCCGAGGCTGCGGGGTACCTGCTGCTGGCCGCACTGATCCTGGCCGTGATCTCTCTGCTGATCTTCGAGCCGCACGTGAAGCGCCTGGGAGCGGACCTCCGGCTGTGGTCCGCGAGCTATCTCCTGTACCTGCTGGCGGTGTTCTTCCCCCAGTCGAGCATCTTCAGACTGCTCGTCCCGCTGTCACCCCTCTGGGGTGCGGTTGCGATGCCGAAGTCGTCCGTCTGGCGCATCGGCGTACTGGGTGCCTGCCTGCTCGGGCAATGGACCTGGATCTACACGATGTATGCCCTGGCGGGTACGGCCCTGTGGACCATCCCCTGATCCAGGCGATGCGCGCCATCCGGGGTCGGAGGCGCGGGATAGACTTGAGGGGCAGACCTACGACGAAAGGGAGCCACGATGGCAGCCATGAAGCCGAGAACCGGAGACGGGCCGATGGAGGCCGTGAAGGAGGGTCGTCTGATCATCGTGCGGGTACCGCTCGAGGGTGGCGGGCGCCTCGTCGTCTCGGTGAACGACGCTGAGGCCAAGGAGCTCTACGACGTGCTCAGCGGAGTCGTCAACCCCGCCTGAGTCGCCTCACACGAGAAACGGCTGGTCTTCGGACCGGCCGTTTCCGCGTCCAGGGGCATGTGGGACGTCAGTCCGCGGGGATGGTGGTGAGTTGCAGCAGTCCTTCGCCGACGATCGACAGTGCGCCGATGACGGCGGCGGATGCCTGCGTCTCCTGGATGAGGGACCGGTACGCGGTCGTCACCGGGTCACGCCGCACGGGATCTGACACGCCGCCACCGCCGAGGACGCGGGGCACGAGCACGGTGCCCCCCGCGCGCACGAGTCGCAGACCGTGCTCGACGTACTCGATGACGCCCTCGGGGTCCGCGTCGACGAGGACGATGTCATACGAGGCCTCATTCATGCGCGGCAGGACATCGGATGCCCGCCCGGTGATGAACCGAGCTCTGGCGGGTGGTACGCGCGCCTCGCCGAACGACTGCCGCGCGATGGCCAGGTGCTCGGGCTCGCTGTCGATGGTGGTGAGGGTGGCTCGCGGCGCTCCGCGCAGCATCCAGAGACCGGAGACGCCTGCGCCCGTGCCGATCTCCACGATGTTGAGGGCCTGGGATGCCGCGGCCAGGAGCGCGCACTGGGCTCCGACGGCCGGGCTGATCGGCGCGGCGCCGAGCTCGAGAGCATGAGCGCGTGCGCGCGCGATGTGCTCCGGCTCGACGACGGCCTCGTTCGCGAAACGATGGTTCGCGTCCTGCTCGCTCATGCGCATCCTCCGCGCTCAGCCTAAGCGTGGCAGCCGGATCGGAAGCCAGCCACGCGGCGGTAGCCTGGGAGCGTGTTCTTCGGAGTGACGATCGAGAAGCTTCTCGTGCTGGGTGTGATCGCTGCCCTGCTCGTCGGTCCTGAGCGGCTTCCTCGCTACGCCGAGGCCCTCGCCCACTGGACGACACGCGCTCGCGAGTACCTGCGTACGGCGAAGACGCGCGTGAAAGAGGAGATGGGCGAGGACTTCGAAGACGTCGACTGGCGGACTCTCGACCCCAGGCAGTACGATCCCCGGCGCATCATTCGCGAGGCACTTCTCGATGACGTTCCCGTCCCGACAGTGCGAGCGGCCGCGGCAGGGGCCGCCGTTGCCTCGACGGTGTCGGAGCCGATGCGCACTGGTTTCACTCCCGGTGAGGCCCCGCCGTTCGACTCCGAGGCGACGTAGCCGCGCTCAGCGGCTCGGACGCACAGACAGCGATCGCCCGGCGAGACCGCGCGGCTGCGCGCCGATTGTCGCGGCGAGCTGTGCGATCGCGACCGCGGCCGGATCGCCGGGATGCGCCGCCACGACCGGGATGCCGGCATCGGCGTCCGCACGAAGGGCCGGGCTGAGCGGGATCGAGGCGAGCAGCGGCACGGTTTCCCCTGCGTTCGACAGCGCGCCCGCGACGGCCTCTCCGCCTCCGGACCCGAACAGGTCGAGCACTGTGCCGTCGGGAAGGGTCATGGCCGCCATGTTCTCGATGACACCCACAACCCGCTG
Source organism: Microbacterium sp. P5_B6 (assembly GCF_056400345.1). Lineage (NCBI taxonomy): Bacteria > Bacillati > Actinomycetota > Actinomycetes > Micrococcales > Microbacteriaceae > Microbacterium > Microbacterium sp. P5_B6. Next base: position 282,989 of record NZ_JBFULL010000002.1, read on the forward strand.
CCCCGTCTGCCGCGCGACGAGCCCGCTGCGGATCGCGACATCGGATGCCGCCGACTGCGGAGTGGTCACGACGAGGACTTCGGCATGGGGGAGCAGCTGGCCCACCGAGATGGCCACGTCGCCCGTTCCGGGCGGCATGTCCAGGAGCAGCACGTCGAGGTCGCCGAAGAAGACGTCGGTCAGGAACTGCTGGACGGTGCGGTGCAGCATGGGCCCGCGCCACGCGACCGCGGAGCCCTCTTCGCCTTCGCGCAGGAACATTCCGATCGAGACGGTCTTCACGTCATAGGCGATGGGAGGCACGATGAGCTCGTCGATGCGGGTCGGTCGCTGGGTGCGCCCCTCGGAATCGACGAGGCCGAGCAGTCCGGGGATCGAGAAGCCGTGCACATCGACGTCGATGAGGCCGACGCTGAGGCCGCGTGCAGCGAGCGCGACGGCGAGGTTCGCCGTCAGGGTGGACTTGCCGACGCCACCTTTGCCGCTGGTCACCGCGATCACACGCGTGAGCGAGTCAGGACCGAACGGCATGACCCGCGCTGCCCGCCCGTCGCGGAGGAGCTCTGTCAGCTCGCGCCGCTCGTCGGGCGTCATCACCCCGACGTCGAGATCGACACGGCTGATGCCGGGGACGGAGGCCGCGGCATCCGTCACCTCGCGGGCGATCCGCTCGGCCGCGGGGCACCCGGCGATGGTCAGGGCGACCCCCACGGAAGCGATTCCGGCTGACACGGAGATCTCGCGCAGCATTCCGAGATCGGCCAGGGGCCGGCGCAGTTCAGGATCGACCACCGCCCCGACCGCGGCGCGGACGGCAGCCGCGGCATCCGTCATCGTGATTCCGACTCCACCGTCTCGTCCGCCTTGCTCCGCACATCGAGCTGCTCGAGGAGCACCTTGAGCTCAGCGCGCAGGACGTCGCGGGAGACGACCTCGTCCGAGAAGTCGGTGACGGCCATGCGAAGGGCGACGACCTCCCGCGCGAGGTACTCGGTGTCGGCGAGGTTGCGCTCGGCGCGCTGGCGATCCTGCTCGATCTGCACTCTGTCGCGGTCGTCCTGACGGTTCTGCGCCAGAAGGATCAGGGGTGCGGCATAGGACGCCTGGAGCGAGAGGATCAGCGTCAGCAGCGTGAAGTTCGACGAGCGCGGGTCGAACTGCAGCGGCACGGGGGCGAACGTGTTCCACGCGAGCCACACCACCACGAAGATCGTCATCCCGATGAGGAAGCTCGAGGTGCCCATCGCGCGGGCGAACGACTCCGAGAACTGGCCGAAGCGATCCCGCGAGGGCTGGGGTGCGCGCGTGAGCATGCCCGAACGGCCGCGAGGTGCGTCGAGCGGGGTCTGCCGGGTCTGCCGGGCCATCAGCGCCTCCTCCCGCCGCCTCGGGCGTTGCCGATGTGCAGCGTGCTCGCGGTCGTGGTCGGGATGGGTGCGGGGCGATCGTCGTCGGCGTCATGCGAACGCCAGTCCTCCGGCAGGAGGTAGTCCAGGACGTCGTCGACGCTCACGGCGCCGACCAGGCGACGGGCCTGATCGACGACAGGCAGCGACACGAGGTTGTAACTCGCGAGGAGGCGGGCCACCTCGGCCGCGGACGCCGACGCGGGCACCGGGTCGAGCGTGTCGTCGATGATGGCGCCCAACCGCTCATGCGGCGGGTAGCGCAGCATCCGCTGGAAATGCACTGTTCCGAGCAGTCGGCCGGTCGGCGTCTCATACGGCGGAAGGGTGACGAAGACGGCTGCGGCGAGAGCGGGGTGCAGCTCGTGGCGGCGGATGAGGGCGAGGGCCTCGGCGACCGTGGCATCGGCCGACAGCACGATCGGCTCCGGGGTCATGAGGCCGCCCGCGGTGTCGGCCCCGTACTTCAGGAGGGCGCGGACGTCCTCGGCCTCTTCGGGTTCCATGAGGTCGAGGAGCTCTTCGAGCCGGTCCTCGGAGAGCTGGCCGAGCACGTCGGCCGCGTCATCCGGCTCCATCGCATCGAGGATGTCGGCCGCGCGCTCGTCGCCGAGCGCCTCCAGGATGTGCACCTGGTCCTCTTCGGGCATCTCTTCGAGGGCGTCCGCGAGCCGATCGTCCGGGAGCTCCTCGGCGACCTCGATCAGGCGGTCCTCGGGGAGATCGAGCAGCGTGTTCGCGAGGTCCGCCGCCTTCAGCTCTGAGTAGGTAGCCACCAGCTGCTCGGCGGACTGCGCTTCGCCGGGAACCTGGGTCTCTCGCACCTCGTTCCACTCCGCGAACGTGGTCGGGCCCTTCGCGAAGGGGGAGGCGCTCGTCTTGGGACGGCGCAGGAACAGCTGTCCGATGTCCCACTCGCCGAGCCGGTTGCGCTCGATGGCGACGTCCTCGATGACCGCCACGCCGGAGCTGTCCGTGAGGTAGACCTTGCGACCGAGCATCTCCGCCATGACGCGCACCTCGCCGCCGCGCTGCTGGAACCGACGGACATTGATGAGCCCGGTGGTGATGACCTGACCGGTGCCGATCGAGGTCACGCGCCCGATGGACACGAAGACGTGGCGCCGCCCCGGGATCTCGACGATGAGGCCGATGACGCGCGGCGGATCGTCCTTGCGGTAGATCACGACGACGTCCCGCACCTTGCCGAGACGGTCGCCGGCGGGGTCGAAGACCGAGCACCCGGAAAGGCGCGCGACGAATACCCTCTGCTGGCTCACTCGTCCAGCGTAGACCCGCACGCATGGGAGGATGAGGAGGTGAGCATGATGGGCGGCAGGGCGGGTCAGGCAGCCGCCGAGGTGGGTCCGACCGTGGCCAGCTTTCCGACGTACGAAGCCGCGCAGAAGGCGGTCTCGCGGCTCATCGCGGCCGACATCCCCGCCAGGGACATCGCGATCGTGGGTCACGGACTGCGCTCGATCGAGCGCGTGACCGGCCGTCTCGGCTATGCCGCGGCGGCGCGCACGGGCGCGATCAACGGGCTTCTGCTCGGGCTGCTCTTCTCCGCGATCCTGGTGCTCGGCTCGCCGTCGGTTCCCATCCAGGGGTTCGTCGGCGTGCTCTTCGTGGGCGTCGCGATCGGAATGCTCATGAGCATCGTCGCCTATTCCCTCGTCCGCCGCCGACGCGATTTCGCCTCGGTCATGCAGGTGGTGGCCGAACGGTACGAGGTCACGGTGTCGGACAAGAGCATCCACCGCGCCCGCGAGGTGATCGGCGCTCCCGCACCCCCGACGACCACGATCCTCCCGCCCTCCGTTCCGTCGCCCGTCCACCATGAGCCCCCGCGCTACGGCGAGCGCGTCGAGCCACCGGCAGAAGCGCCGACAGGCGAGGCGCCGGAAGGTGCTGACACGGGGGAGCCCGACCGCTCGTGAGCGACGCCGAGCGAGACGAGCGCATCTCCGTCGAACTTCCGACGGGCACGGTGGAGGTCTCGGCGGCGTGGACCCCGGTCGACGGCGCGTGGGCGGTCGCGGCGATCGCACACGGGGCAGGCACGGGCTACGGCCATCCGTTCCTCGTCGGCTTCGCCCGCGCCCTCAATGAGCGGGGCGTCGCGACGCTGAGGTTCAACTTTCCCTATGCCGAGGCTGGACGACGGATGCCGGGCCCTGCCGGTCATGCCGTGTCGGCGTGGTCGGCGGTCGAGACGTGGGCGGCCGACCGGTCCTCGGCTCCGCTCTGGGCGACCGGCAAGTCGTATGGCGGCCGGATGGCCTCGATGGCGGCCGCAGAGGGCGCAATCGCACCCCGAGGGCTGGTGTATCTGGGATATCCGCTGCACCCGCCCGGCGATTCCGGCAAGGCGCGCGTCGCCCATCTTCCCGACGTCCCTCAGCCTCAGCTGTTCCTCGAGGGCACGAAAGACCCCTTCGTGGATCCGCACAGCCAACTCGAAGAGGCGGTGCTGTCGTGCCGCGACGCCGACCTCCACTGGGTGGAGGGCGGCGGACACTCGTTCGAGGTCAAAGGGCGAAAGCGTCCCGCCGACGAGATCGGCGCGGATATCGCCCCGCTCGCTGCGGAGTGGATGCGCGCCCGCGGCTGAGAGTCAGCGCAGTCCGAGACGAAGCATCCAGTCTTCGATCTCATCCGCAGACCGCGGGATGGCGCCCGAGAGGTTCTCCACCCCGTCGGCGGTCACCAGGACGTCATCCTCGATGCGCACGCCGATCCCGCGATACTCCTCGGGCACGGTGACATCGTCGATCTGGAAGTACAGTCCGGGCTCGATCGTGAACACCATGCCGGGCTCCAGCACGCCGTCGTAGTACATCTCGCGGCGGGCCTGCGCGCAGTCGTGCACGTCGATGCCGAGATGGTGGCTCGTGCCGTGCACCATGTAGCGCCGGTGCTGGCCGCCGTGATCGGCATCCAGGGCCTCTTCCGCCGTGACGGGGATCAGGCCCCACTCCGCCACCCGGGCCGCGATGACCTTCATGGCGGCTTCGTGGACGGCGCGGAACCGCACGCCCGGCTTCGCGACGGCGAATCCGGCGTCGGCGGCCTCGCGGACCGTCTCGTAGACGCGACGCTGCACTTCGGTGAACCGGCCGCTCACGGGGAGGGTGCGCGTGATGTCGGCCGTGTACAGGCTGTCGACCTCGACGCCGGCGTCGATGAGGATCAGGTCGCCGGGAACGACCGCGCCGTCGTTGCGGGTCCAGTGCAGGTAGCAGGCGTGAGGACCGGACGCCGCGATCGTGTCGTAGCCCACGGTGTTGCCGTCGCTGCGGGCTCGCTGATGGAACACGCCCTCGACGATGCGCTCTCCGCGCGGGTGCTCGATGACGCGGGGGAGCTCGCGGATGACGTCCTCGAAGCCTCGCGCGGTGACCTCCACCGCGAGCCGCAGCTCGGCGAGCTCGTACTCGTCCTTCACCAGCCGCAGCTCGGAGACGAAGCGGGTGAGGTCTTCGTCCTCGCCGACCACCAGGTCGTCGTCATCCGGCTCGAAGTCGGCGACATGCGACGTCTCGATGCCGAGCTCTCCTGCCACCCCTGCGAGGGCCGGGCGGGGGCCGATCCAGAATTCGCCGATCGAGGCATCCGCGTAGAACTCGCTCGTCGTACGGTCGGCGCGCTCGCGGAAGAAGAGGGTGACGTCGTGCCCGCCGTCCTGGCGCGGGTCGAAGACGAGCACGGAGTCGGGCTGGGAGTCCGACGCCCAGCCCGTGAGGTGAGCGAAGGCGGAGTGAGCACGGAAGGGGTAGTCGGTGTCGTTGCTGCGCTCCTTCAGGCCTCCGGCGGGCACGACCAGACGCTTGCCGGGGAACGCGGCCGACACGGCCTCGCGCCGCGCCGCGGCGAACGGGGCCTGCTCGCGAAGCGGCGGGGCGAGCTCAGGGCGCTCCGCCCATCCCTCGGAGATGCTCTCGAGGAACCCCGCGCCGAAGGGCTGACGGCGGTTGGTCGATGTCGACGGGCGCGGGGTCGTGTCGGCGGCGGTCTCGGTCTCGGTCGCGATCGTGTCGCTCTCGCCAGAGGTGCTCATTCCTCCAGTCTCCCACGCCTCGGCCGGCCTGCAACGGGTGGACCGGGGCTCGACGGCCTGTCAGCCGACGGGCTCGAGCTGCACGATGAGCGGGCGGTGGTCGCTCCCCGACCCGTCCAGCGAACGGAGCACGATGGACCCGGTCGCCTTCCATTCGGCCGATGCCAGAACGTGATCGATCGGTGAGCCCAGCAGTGCGGGGGTGTCGGTCGACCACGTGCCCACCGACCCGTTGCCGGTCTCTGCCGCGGCATCGTGGCAGCGACCGAGGGTGCCCCCGTCCACGCCCAGGCGCCCCATGTGGTCGACGGTCGCGTTGAAGTCCCCGGCCATGATGACGTTTCCGTCCGCGCACTGGTCGGCGAGCCATTGGAGGTCATCGCGCCAGTGCTGCATGTACGACATCCGTGGGGCGACGGCGTGGGCGGCGACGACCGTCGGCCCATCACCGTCCACAGGCATCGCGACGGCGCTCGGAACGGTCGAGGTGTTGGTCGTGCCCTCGACCGATGATTCGATCACGGCGTAGTCGCCGAGGTCGGGGGAGATCAGGAGCGTCGTGGAACGGGCATCCCAGCCGTTCTCCCCGAACTCGGCATGGTGGGCCCACATGCGGTGATCCAGATCGCGCATGGCGATCGCCACCTGCTCACCCGTCTCGATCGTCGTCTCGGGGAGCGTCACGATGTCGACGTCCATCGCGACGGCGATCTGCGCGACGGATTCCGGGGATGTCGCCTCGCCCGCGGTGTTCCAGGTCATGACCCGGATGCTGTCGCCTGTCTTCTCCGGCAGCGTCTCGGTGCCGAGGCCACGCGAGACGACGACATACCCGTTGGCCGCCGTCGCCAGGATGGCGATCGCTGCGAGCGCGAGGGCGATCGTGCGGATCGGGCGGATGAGCGCGAGGAGAAGCAGGAGCGCGGCGGCGGCCGCGAATCCCCCGAGGACGAGCGTGCGGAAAGCGATGATCTGAGCGATCGGGAAGATGTCCTGGACCCGGAAGAACGACGGCCAGGTGAGGACGGCCGCCACGATCGCGGACAGCACTGTGACGAGGATCCCGAGCAGTCGCAGCACGCCCGCGACTCTATGTCAGCACCCTGGGAGGAGCCTGCCCGCACCGCCGGTCAGACGCGCGCTACGCTCGAAGAATGGCAGGGGATCGGCGCTTCGAGGGGCCGAGCGATCTGCACCTGCATTCCGTGCACTCCGACGGCACCGAATCGGCTGCGGGAGTGATGGCGGCAGCGCACCGCCAGGGCGTGCGAACGGTATCGCTCACCGACCATGACACGACGTCGGGATGGTCGGAGGCGGCCGAGGCTGCCGGATCGCTCGACATGACGTTCATCCCGGGCATGGAGCTGTCGGCACACCACGAATGGCGATCGGTGCACCTGCTGGCGTATCTGTTCGATCCGGACGATGAGGGCCTCCGTGCCGAGATGGAGCGCATCCGCTCCGACCGCGTCGGACGCGCCGAGCGCATCGTCCGGCGCATCGGACGTGACCATCCGCTCACCTGGGACGACGTCCTCGCGCAGACGGGCGACGGTGCGACGGTGGGTCGGCCCCACATCGCGGACGCGCTCATGGCGCGCGGGATCGTGGCGACGCGGGGCGAGGCCTTCGACACGATCCTCCACCCCCGTGCCGGCTACTACGAAGGGCACTATGCACCCTCCGTCGACACGGCGGTGGGACTCGTCGTCGCGGCGGGCGGAGTGCCGGTCGTCGCCCATCCGACGCCCTCGGGGCGCGCGCGGATGATGCCGGTGGACTTCCTCGAAGAGCTCATCGGCAGGGGACTGGCCGGATTCGAACTCGAGCACCGGGAGAACACGGAGGCGGGCAAGCGGACCCTCCGCAGGGTCGTCGATCGCCACGACCTGATCGTCACCGGGTCGAGCGACTATCACGGGCTCGGGAAGCCGAATCTGCCGGGCGAGAACACGACGACAGATGCCATGGTCGAGCGGATCATCGCGCTCGGCCGCGGGAGCCGCCCCGTCTATCCCTGAGGGTCGGTTTCTCCACCCTCGATGATCTTCGGCCCGATGATGAAAGCAGCGCCCCCACCAGGGTCGGTGAGGGCGCTGCTGTCACGTGGAGCGGACGGTCAGGAGAGGACCTTCGCCTTGATGGCCTGGTACTCGGCCTCGGAGATCGAGCCGCCGTCGAGGAGTTCCTTCGCCTTGGCGATCTCTTCTGCGGGGCTCGCCCCGACGCCGGCGACGGACGGGATGTAGTCCGCCTGCACGGCACGGGTCTTCGTGATCGCCCTGAGCGATCGCTTGCTCATGCCGGACCCCCGCGCGATCAGATAGACGATCGCGGCGAGGAACGGCACGAAGATCAGGAAGATGACCCAGATGGCCTTCAGGAAGCCGTTGAGCTCGTGATCGCGAAACAGGTCGGCGATGATCGAGAACAGCACGAACACGTAGGCGACGAAGACGAACAGCATGAAGAACCAGACGAGGAAGTCCCACGTGGACCCCATCACACCTGTGTTCTCCGCGGTTTCCAGAAAACTCATGAGTGCCTCTTTCGGAAGGAGCGCGGCGCGAGTGCCACTGGGCACAGATTAGCGCCCCTTCCGGCCCCGTCCGCCGAGGCGTGAGCCGTCGCGCGGGACGATCAGGCCCCGGCGCCGGCGGCCGGGGTGCTCGGGCGGCGGCGACGGCGGCGGCGCGCCGGGGCCGGCTTGCCGTCGTGGTGCTCCCTGCCCTGGCCGTCGTGCGTGCCCGCGCCTTCAGCGGGTCGCTCGGGGGATGCTGCGTCGCCGGAGCCGTCGGTCGCGCCAGGCTGACCATCGGCCTCGAACGTCGAACCGACGCGGTCGGCGCCCGATCCTCGGGAGCGACGCCGGCGTCGGCGCGTGCCTCCCTCGGCAGTGTCGTCGGCGGCGACATCCACGGCGCGGGCCGCCGGCTGGGTCTTGACGGTCTGCGTTTTCGGGGCGGTCGCGATGCGGCCCTTGGTCCCGGCCGGGATGTCGAGGTCGCTGTACAGGTGCGGGCTCGAGGAGTAGGTCTCCACCGGTTCCGGCTGGCCGAACTCGAGGGCGCGGTTGATGAGGGCCCACTTGTGCAGGTCCTCCCAGTCGACGAAGGTCACGGCGATGCCGGTCTTGCCGGCGCGGCCCGTGCGGCCCACGCGGTGGAGGTACGTCTTGTCGTCGTCGGGGATCGTGTGGTTGATGACGTGGGTGACGTCATCGACGTCGATGCCGCGGGCGGCGACATCGGTCGCGATGAGCACGTCGCGCTTGCCTGCCTTGAAGGCGGCCATCGAGCGCTCACGGGACTCCTGGCTCATGTCGCCGTGAACGGCCGCCGCGTTGAACCCACGGTCGCTCAGCTCATCGACGAGCCTCTGGGCGGCGCGCTTCGTGCGCGTGAAGATGACGGTCTTGCCGCGGCCTTCGGACTGCAGCATCCGGGCGATCACCTCGTCCTTGTCGAGGTTGTGCGCGCGGTACACCAGGTGCTTGATGTTCGCCTGCGTCAGGCCCTCATCAGGATCGGTCGCGCGGATGTGGATCGGGTTCGACATGAACCGGCGCGCGAGCGCGACGATCGGGCCGGGCATCGTCGCCGAGAAGAGCTGCGTGTGACGAACCGCCGGCACCTTCTGGAAGATCTTCTCGATGTCGGGGAGGAACCCGAGATCGAGCATCTTGTCGGCCTCGTCGAGCACGACCTCGGTTGCATTCGACAGGTCGAGCAGGCGCTGATTGTTGAGGTCGATCAGGCGGCCGGGGGTTCCGACGACGATCTGGGCGCCGGCCTTGAGCTGCTCGATCTGGCCCTCATAGGCCTTGCCGCCGTAGATGGCCACGACGCTCGTCGGGCGGTTGCGGGTCAGCATGTCGATGTCTTCGTAGACCTGGACGCACAGCTCGCGGGTGGGGACGACGATCAGCGCCTTGACTCCGTGCCCGGGGTCGAATCCGAGGCGCTGGACGACCGGGATGCCGAAGCCGAAGGTCTTGCCGGTGCCGGTCTTGGCCTGGCCGATGATGTCCTGGCCCGGGAGGCCGAGCGGGATCGTCTGCTCCTGGATGGGGAAGGCGTCGACGATGCCCTTGGAGGCGAGGACGTCGACGATGTCCTGGTCGACGCCGAGATCGGCGAAGGTCGTCACGATATGAGCCTGTCCGGCGGTGAGGTGACCGCCTGTAAGAGGAAAGATCCACGCCTTTCACTCATCCGCAGGCGCGGGGGCCCCGATCCGGCGCCGGGGACGGGTCCAGAATACCCGAGCGGCGCTGTCGGGCCGTGGAACGCCTCGTCAGAGGTATCCCCGATTCGCCCCGCCGCGCCCCGCTTCCCGCTGCGCGGAGCCTCCGGCGCGGGGCACCGGGGCCTAGGCTGTACCCCGTGTTCGACTGGTTGCTGCGTGGTCCGCGGCGTGAATCGCGTTCGCTGCGCCTGCGCTCACGCGACGAGCCGAGCACGACGACTCGAGTGGACTTCGAGGAGCTCGCCCCGGATGTCGACACGTTCCTCGGCCAGGCGGCCTACCTGCAGCTCGGATTCTTCGAGACGCTGAGCGAGCTCATCGCCGAGACTCCCGAGCTCCAGAAGAAGGAGGCGCTGTCGCGTGCGGCAGGTGCGGCCCTCACCAAGCACGAAGCGCTGGTCGCCCTCATCCGCGAGCGGGGCGATGACCCGACGACCCTCATGCTGCCCTTCCGGGAGCCGCTGGACGCGTTCCGCCAGGCGACCCACGGCGTGCGGCCACAGGAGACGATGCTCTCGGTGCACATCATCGCGGGGATGCTCGACGACTTCTACCTCACGCTCTCGGCCAGCTATGGCGAGACCGGTCGCCGCGTGGCCCGGATTCTTCGGGCTGACGACGACAGGCAGGCGATCGTCGAGATCGTGGCCGAGACCATCGCGAGCGACGACGAGTGGAAGTCGCTCCTGGCGCTGTGGGGACGCCGGCTGGTCGGCGACACGCTTCTCATCGCGCGGGCGGCGCTGCGGCCCACCACGCTTCGGATCGCCGACGAGGAGAAGGTGGAGCCCGTCTTCACGGAGCTCATGGGGGCGCACTCCCGCCGCATGGATGCGATGGGACTGGCCGCCTAGCGGCCCGGAGGTCGCCGCTCGGCATCCGTCCGATTCAGGCGATGCGCAGCCGCGCGCGCTCGCGCTGGTCGTGTGCGCGCCGCCGACGAGCCAGGAGCGCGACGATCGGCCAGGCGAGCCACGAGACGACCAGCGGCGACAGCCACAGCCAGACGCTGTCGATGCCGAGACCCGCCCACGTCAGGATGAGCCAGACCAGTCCTGCCAGGCCCGCGCCGAGGAACGGAGCGAGGGCGGCACCACGGGTGGGGCGACCACCGGCGAGGAAGTGGACGGCGACACCGACCACAGCTCCGATGATGAGCGCGAGGACGATCTGCATGGCCTGCTACGCCACGAATCCGATGCGGCGGGACTCTTCGCTGCCGAGCTCGATGTAGGCCAGGCCCGCGGTGGGGACGATGTAGGAGTTGCCCTTGGCGTCGGCGAAGGTGATGTGCGTCGCGCCGCCGTCGAGCGCCGTGGCGATGGACGACTTGACGGCCTCCGCCGGCTGGTTGGTCTCGAAGTTGAGCTCGCGGCCGGTGTTCGCGATGCCGATTCGGATCTCCACGTGATGCCTTCCTGCCCTCGGATGCGGCCCGGACTGCCGGGCGCATGGCAACTCTACGACACGCACGGGAAGGCTCAGCGCGACGGGTGGCACGCTCTCGGCGAACGACCCGCGGGGCGGGTGAAGCAGTGTCGGCGGCTCGCGCTACCGTGCTGGATGTGACGCCCCGCACCGCTCTCGACCCTGCTCAGCTCGCCGTCGTGCGACTGGCGGTCGGAGCATCCGGAACAGTGGTCGGGGCTCCCGGCACGGGGAAGACGGCGACGCTCATGGCTCGGCTCGACCGACTGCTCGGCGAGGGAGTGCTGAGTGCTGACGAGGTTCTGGTCCTGACGCCGACACGCCAGACGGCGACGGCGCTGCGCGATCGACTCGGCGCCGATCTCGACCTTGCGACGCCCGGGCCGCTCGCGCGCTCGGTCGCCTCCTTCGCGTATGGCCTGGTGCGGGCGGCCGCAGTGGCCGCCAGCGCAGCGCCGCCGCAGCTGCTGACCGCGGGCGACCAGGACCGTATCATCGCTGAGCTCCTTGCGGGGGATGCCGAAGATGCGGCGAGCGGCCGTGACCGCTGGCCGGAGTCTCTCGGACCGGCTCTGCGCGAGTCGCGCCAGTTCCGCGCAGAGCTTCGCGCTCTCGCGGCCGAGTGCAGCGAACGGTCCATCTCGCCGATCGAGCTCGCCGGCGCCGGGGCTTCATACGAGCGACCGGCGTGGGTGGCCGCAGCGTCGTTCCTCCGCGAGTACCGGGATGTGCTCGGGACGATGCGGGCGGCGCACCGCGATCCCGCCGAGCTCGTGCAGGAGGCAGCTGAGCTGCTCGCCGCCGCTCCGCGCGGACAGGAGGGAGAGCTCCGTCTGGGGCCGGCCGCCCGGTTGCGCGCCGTGCTCATAGACGACGCCCAGGAGCTCACGCCCGGGGGAGTGATGCTGGTCCGCGCGCTCCGGGCGCGCGGCGTCGCCGTGATCGCGCTCGGCGACCCCGACATCGGCTCGGGCGCCTTCCGCGGTGCGAGCGCGGGTCTCTTCCGGGAGCTGGGCGAGCTGCTCGGCGAGACGTGGGTTCTGGACGCGCCGCACCGCTCGACCCCGCCACTCACCCGTCTCACGAGGACCGTGACCGAGGCGATCGGCGCCTCGGGCACGGTGGTGCATCGACGGCCGCCCGGACCCCAGCTTCCCGACGACGGCTCGGTGGTGTGCCATGTCGTCCCATCGCGCTTCGAAGAGATCGACCGCATCGCGCGCACCGTGCGCGAGTGGCACATCCTGCACGGACTTCCGTGGGGACGCATCGCGGTCATCGCCCACGACACGCGCCAGGTCGCCGATCTCGAGATCGAGCTCGCCGCCCGCGAGGTGCCGACACGCGCCGCCGCGCTCTCTCGACCTCTCGGCGGCGAGAGCGTCGTGCGTGACCTCGTGGAGTTCGTGTCCCTCGCCATGACCCCTCCTGACGACAGGACCTACGAGCAGCTCACAGCCGCCCTGCTGTCCCCCTTCGGGGGCCTGGATGCCGTGAGCCTGCGGCGGTTGCGCGCGCGACTGCGCCACGCCGAACTCCAGCTGGCGCGGGGACCAGAGGCAGCGCCGGCCCGCGTGGCGCGGGAACTGCTGTGCGATGCGATGGCGCATCCCGCCGGCCTCATCGCGGTGGACGCCCCCGAGGCCCGCGCAGGCGAGCGGGTCGCGGCGACGCTGGCGCTCGTCCATGACGAAGCGGCTCGCGGAGCCAACGTGCACCAGCTGCTGTGGACGGTGTGGGATCGCTCGCGCGACATCTCGGGGCGCCGGCTGTCGACCGTGTGGAGCGAGGTCGCGTCATCGCCGGGGGTGTTCTCGGCCGAGGCGAACCGTGCCCTCGACGCACTCGTCGCCCTGTTCGACGCGGCCAAGCGATTCGTCGAGCGGGCGCCGCGCGAAGACCCGGCGGTGTTCCTTCGCCGGATCCTCGACAGCGCCGTCCCCGAAGACATCCTCACCGCACCTGACCGCACCGAGGCGGTGTCGATCTTGACGCCGGCCTCCGCGCTGGGGGCAGAGTTCGACGGCGTGGTGATCGCGGGCCTGCAGGAAGGCGTGTGGCCGAATCTCCGGCCACGCGGCGGCACCCTCGGCGCCTGGCGTCTCGCGGACGACATAGCCGCCTGGCGAGCAGGCGCGCCTGCGCCCGACGCGCCGGCCGCCCTCGATCGGCGCCGGGATGCGCTGCATGACGAGCTGCGCCTGTTCGTCCGAGCGGTGTCGCGTGCTCGGATGCGCCTGGCCGTCACCGCGGTCGACGACGACGACCTCGGTCCGAGCCCACTCCTCTCCTTCCTCCCCGAACCCGATGAGACCGCGCTGGAGCGTGTCGAGACGCAGCATCCCCTCACACTCCGGGGGCTCGCCGCGCAGCACCGGCGCATTCTCACGACGGTTGCATCGGCACCGCTGCGGCGGCATTCCGCAGAGCAGCTGGCGGTTCTCGCACGGGAGGGAGTTCCCGGTGCCTCGCCCGCCGACTGGTTCGGAGTCTCACCGCCGACGTCGGACGCACCCCTGCGTGATCCGGCTCGTGCACCGGTGCCCGTCTCGCCGTCTAAGCTCAAGACCTTCTCGGAGTGCGGATTGGACTGGGCGATCCGGGCTCTCGGCGGCGACACGCGCACCTGGTCTGCCGGTGCGGGCACGATTCTGCACGCGGCGATGGAGGACGTGCCGTCAGGGGATCTCGAGCAGATTCGCGCGATCGTCGACGAGCGCTGGGGCGAGCTGGAGTTCGAGGCCGAGTGGATCTCGGTCAAAGAGAGGGCATGGGCCGATGTGCTGGCACAGCGGCTCCACCGGTATCTGCACTCGTTCCACACGCACACAGGACGCACGATCGGAGCAGAGGCGCGATTCCGTCTGGCAGTGGGCCTGGATGCCGTCTCCGGTGAGACCCCGCTCGTCAGAGTCCTGGCTCACGGCGCCGGCGACGCAGAGAGTCACGCAGAGAGTCAGGCAGAGGGCCGGTGGGCCGTCCTCAGCGGCTCGATCGACCGGGTCGAGGTCTACCCGCCCGGACGAGGCGAGGCGCTCCCTTCGGGCGACGGGGCACCCGAGGGCGAGCGCGTCGTGATCGTGGACCTCAAGACCGGTCGCTCAGAAGCGCGGGTCAGCGACGACAAGGTGGCCGACGACCCGCAGCTCGCCGCATATCAGCTCGCCCTTCTCGAAGGGCTCGTTCCGGGTGCCGAGACGGCTGCGAATGCGGGCGCGCGTCTCATCGTGCTGTCCCGGACGACCCAGAAGGAGCCCGACTATCGCCTCGCACGGCAGGCGCCGATGGACGAGATCGCTCGCGCCGCATTCCTCGGCCAGATCGCGGTGACGGCGCGGGCGATGGCCTCGGATCGCTTCGACGCGCCGATCGACGCGCACTGCTCCACGGCGCGCTTCGGCGTGTGCGCACTGCACACGGTCAAGGCGGTGTCGGCTTCGTGAGCAGCCTCACCCTCCCCGACGTCGCAGAAGAGCGCTGGACGGGTTCGCTTCAGATCTCGGCGGCGACGATCGCCGTCGCGCTCGGCCTGCCGCGACCGACCCCGGAGCAGACAGCCGTGATCGAGTCAGCACCGGCGCCCGCGATCGTGATCGCCGGCGCGGGCAGCGGAAAGACCGAGACCATGGCCGGTCGGGTCGTGTGGCTGGTCGCGAATGGTCATGTCCGTGCCGAGGAGGTGCTCGGCCTGACCTTCACGCGCAAGGCCGCCGGCGAGCTCGCCGAGCGCATCCAGCGACGGCTCGACACGATCGGAGAGTACGAGCGGCGCGCACTTCTTCCCCACCTCGAATCGCTCGTCGAGCGCGGTGATCTCGCTGCGTTCTGGGCGGCCCACGCGCATTCCACGCCGCGCGACCGTCAGACGGCCCTCGCGGCTGCCCTGGACCGGTTCGCCGTCGAGTTCGGCGCGGTGCGCTCCCCGGGCTCGGCCGCCGCCGATGCCCTCCTCCAAAGAGCCCGTGTCGCCACGTACAACTCCTTCGCGGATGGCATCGTGCGCGAGCACGGAGCGCGCATCGGGCGTGACCCGGACTCCGCCCTGCTCAGCCAGTCCGGGTCATGGCTTCTCGCGCGCCGTGTCGTCGTCGGGTCGGGCGACGAACGGCTGGCTCAGCGCGACGAGGCGTTCTCGACCGTCGTCGACGCCGTGCACCGGCTCGCGGGCGAGGTGCTCGACAATCGGACCGATCTCGGTGACCTCATCGCCTTCGGCGAATCCTGGGACGCACGTCTCAGCAGTGTCGTCTGCCGCCTGAAGAAGGACCAGGGCCTGGTGGACGCGGCGCGACGGAGCATGAGCGGACTGCCGGTCCTCGCTGGACTCATCGCGGACTACGCGGAGCGCAAGCGCGCCGACGACACCCTGGACTTCGCCGATCAGGTGGCTGGTGCGCTTCGGATCGTGGAGGCCGCCCCGGATGTCGCTGCCGACCTTCGCGACCAGTTCCGAGTGGTCCTCCTGGACGAGTACCAGGACACCTCCGTCATCCAGACCGACCTCCTCGCCGCGATCTTCCATGACACCGCCGTCATGGCCGTCGGAGACCCGCAGCAGTCCATCTACGGCTGGCGCGGCGCGTCCGCCGATAATCTCGCAGCGTTCCCACGCGCGTTCGCGCGCACCACGACGGCTCATCAGCACACGCTGATGATCAGCTGGCGCAACGACCTCGGAGTGCTTGCAGCCGCAAACGCCCTCCTGAAGGCGAGCGGAGCGCCGTCGGTCGCGGTGGAGGCCCTCGCACCGCGGCCGGGAGCGCAGGCCGGACGCGTCGGCCATCGTTTCGCCTCCAGCGTGGACGAAGAGGCGCGAGAAGTGGCCGAGTGGTTCTCCTCCGTCCGTCAGGAGCACGAGGCCGAGCAGGACCGCGTCGCCGCCGAGCGTACGGGCGCGGGGCTCCCGGTCGAGCGGCGGGCGCACTCCGGAGCGATCCTGTTCCGCACGAAGCGTCACATGCGGCTCTTCTCCGACGCGCTGAACCATGCGGGGGTGCCCAATCGCATCCTGGGACTCGGAGGTCTGCTCTCAGCGCCCGAAGTGGTCGATGTCATGTCGGCGCTGCGCGTCGTCCACGATCCCTCCCAGGGGTCGGCGCTGCTGCGCATCCTGTCCGGACCACGGTTCGCGCTGGGGGTCGCCGACCTGGCGGCGCTTCACGATCTGGCCGAGACGCTCGCCCGTCGCGACGCCACTCTCACCCCGTTCGACGCCGAGCTCGCCCAGCGCATCCGGGGGTCCGCGGGCGCCGACGAGCAGGTGTCGATCATCGACGCCCTGGAGTTCGTCCGTCGCTCACCCGACGACTATCGACTGCTGGCGGCCATCAGCCCCGTCGGCCGCGCACGGCTTCGGGAGGCGGGTGAGCTGTTCGAGCGCCTGCGTCGTGCGGTCGGACAGCCGATTCCCGACCTCATCCGCATGATCGAGCTCGAGCTCCGGCTCGACATCGAGCTCGCGGCGAATGAGACACGCGGGCCCGCCCGCATCGCCTCGTCCCGGCTGCGGTCGTTCCTCGACGAGGTCCGGTCCTTTCTGCTGGCCGACGACCGCGGATCCATCGGGAGCCTGCTCGCCTGGCTCGACCACGCGGAAGAGACCGACGAGCTGATGCCCCGGCCGGAGCCGCCGGAGCCGGGTGTCGTGCAGCTCCTCACCATCCACGGGTCGAAAGGCCTCGAGTGGGATGCCGTCGCCGTGGTCCGACTTGTCGAGAGCGAGCTGCCCAAAGCGCCGCGGACGGTGGCGGGCTGGCTCGGCTTCGGCGTCCTGCCCTACGCGCTCCGCGGCGACCGGGATGCCCTGCCCCGACTCGCGTGGGGATTGGCGGACGACGACGCCGATCTGGCTCCCGCCATCGAGGCGTTCCGTGAGGCCGACCGCGAGCACCAGGAGCGCGAGGAACGCCGCCTCGCCTATGTCGCCGTCACGCGGGCTCGCTCCGACCTCCTGCTGACGGGATCGCACTGGGCGGGGCAGCGCGATTCCCGGCGGCCGAGCCGGTACCTCCAGGAGATGCTGAGCGCCGTGGGAGAGGACGCGATCGATGTCTCCGAGCCCGGCGAGAATCCCTACCTCGACAAGGGCGGGCGCATCCTGAGCTGGCCGCTCGATCCACTGGGCGACCGTCGAGGTCTCGTGGAACGTGCTGCTGCGGAAGTCATCGCGGCTGCGGACGCCGAGCCCGAGCCGGATGAGGTCCTGCGCTCGCTCCTGGCCGAGGCCGAGCGGCGCCGCCAGCGGCAGGTGGCCGAGGCTCCTGCGCGCATCGGAGCGTCGCGCTTCAAGGACTTCGTCGGCGACTATGGCGCCACCGTGCGAGCCATCGCGCGTCCGCTGCCCGAGCGACCATATGGCGAGACGCTGCGCGGCACCCTCTTCCACGCGTGGGTGGAGCAGCGTTCCGGCCGCGCAGGACCGAGCGGCTCGCTGGACGACGCACTCTGGGAGCTCGACGACGAGGCGCCCGACACCGAGGTCTCGGTCGAAGAGGAGCACGCTCTCGCGAACCTCATGGCGACTTTCGAGGCGTCGGAATGGGCCCCGCTGCAGCCGATCGAGGTCGAGACCGAGATCGACATCACGCTCCGCGGCGCGGAGCAGCTCGGACACATCATCTGCAAGCTCGACGCCGTGTATCAGCGCGCAGATCGCGGCGATCGGATCGAGATCGTCGACTGGAAGACCGGGCGGCCGCCCGCTTCCGCTGCCGAGCGGGAGGAGCGGATGCTGCAGCTCGCCCTCTACCGCCTGGCCTATCACAAGCGGCACGGCGTCCCACTCGACCAGATCGACGTGGCGCTCTACTACGTGGCCGACGACCTGGTGATCCGCTCGGACCGCGTCTACTCGGAGGACGAACTGGTCCAGCGCTGGAACGCAGCGCGGGACGCGCGTTCGGCCTCGAGATCCTCGTCCACGATGGGAACGACGGGGAGCGTCGGCAGCGGGTCGCCATCACCCGCTGAGTGACGCGAGAAGTCGACCACCGCGATCGGGGCCGTCGATACGTCATCGAACAGGCCGACGTCTTCGCCGGTGGCTTCCCTCGGCGAGGTGTCGGCCTCCTCCGCGTCAGCCGGTTCCTCCGTCGCGAGCCAGAGCGAGAGCTCTTCGGGATCGTAGGCATCGGTCTGCATGGAGGTGTCGACGCTCGACGCGGAAGGCTCCGGGACGCGCCCGAGCAGCGCGATCGCCCCGTCCACGTCGAGGTCGCCATCGGGCACGAGGTCGTCGCCGCGAACCCCCTCATCGAGCGATGTCAGCAGGCTGAGGGCGTCCTCCACGATGTCGTCCCGACCGGTCTCGACGCCGTGCACGAGCCACTTCGCGAACTCGAGCTCCGCATACAGTCGAGCCCGCTCGCGCAGCAGCGCATCGGGAGCCCGCGTCATGTGCGCCGTGTACGCGCGATAGACATCGCCGGCGGCGGACGGGGCCGCGGCGAGCCACTGCAGATCCGTCGCCGGGTCTCCCACCTGCAGACCGTGCCACTCGAGGAGGCCGGTCACACGGGGCACCCCGTCGACATCCTCGAACAGGAAGGATGCTGCCCCGGCACCGCCCAGCACCACGGCCGACTCGAAGCGCCACACGACATCCGCGTCGACGGCTCGCGTCCAGCGGTCGAGGAGCGCGCGGGGAGTCTTCTGCGTCGCGCGGGCACGATCGATGAGCCGGCGGAGGTCATCCCGGATCTGCCCGGGCGTGCGAATGGGAAGTCCCTCGGTCTTGACGATCGAGAGGGGGAGCGCGTGGAGCGCGGCCAGCGCCTCGCCGACCGAGGTGGCCGCGCCGCGCCCGGGCGGCAGGTGAGCGGCATCGACGCGATACCCCGGCAGGAAATCCACCACGACGACGCGGCCATCTGCGAGACCCGCTTCGCCCAGGAGTTCGGGTGCGCGGAAGGGGAGGAGACCGCGAACTCCTGGCGTGAGCGCGCGCAGCGCCCTCACTTCGGCGGCCAGCTCGGTCGCGGCATCCGGGTCGGCAGGCGCACGGACGACGACTCGGCGACCGTCGTCGAGCTCCGCCACCGCCGTGTCGAACCGTCCAGCCGCGCCCTCGGTCAGAGCACCCGCCCCGACGACGCCGACCCGGGGCAGAGCCGACGTCACGGACGCGGCTAGAGTGAAGGGAGAGCGTGCCATGTGCCCAGGGTAGGTCGGGCTTCGCCCCTTCATCCTCGCGCCACGCCCGCACACGCCGAGGCCGCGGGTCTCATCCCTCGCACACGTCCGCCGACCACGCAGAGAGGTGCTGGATGTCCACGCCCGCCCCCCGGCGCCCCGCTCTTGCGGGACCTGGTCTTGATCGATCCGCCCACGAACGCTCCACGGTCGGTCTTCTCGAGAGTCTTCAGGCCGATGCCGCGACCCGGGTGCTCGTCGTTCACGGTGACGCCGTCCCGCTGGCGCCGGAGGGCGCCGCAGAACCCCGGAGCGGTGCCGGCGGGAGCGGCTGGGGCGGCACCCGTGGCACGGCAGCGCATCGCGCTCTTCATCTCGTGGCGCCCGGTGACGTTCCCGACGCCGCGGAATGGGCATTTCTCGGCCGCGACCCACAGGGGGCGGCCGTCGTCTCCGCCTTGTTCGCGCAGGATGCCTCGGCACCTGTTGCGGCGCCCGGCGGATGGGGGAGCCTCCGCACGGTGGGGGGCGTTCTGCCATCCACGGAGGCGGCGCTGTTCGTCGAGGCACTGAGCCTCGGGCGCTGGCTGCTCGATGCTCCCTACTGTCCCGCCTGCGGCACGCGCACCGAAGTCCGCAACGCCGGCTGGTCGCGCCGTTGCCCCGGGTGCGGGCGCGAGCACTTCCCTCGTACCGATCCCGCCGTCATCGTCGCGGTGACGAGCGCCCTGGACCCGGATCTCCTTCTGCTCGGCTCGAACGCGGCGTGGGGCGGGGACCGGTTCTCCTGCTTCGCCGGCTTCGCGGAGGCGGGGGAGTCCCTCGAGTCGACCGTTGTGCGCGAGGTGCGCGAGGAAGCCGGTGTCGAGGTGCGCGACCTCCGCTATCGGGGGTCGCAGGCCTGGCCGTATCCGCGATCGCTCATGGTCGGCTTTCATGCGACCGCCGTGGACGATGCCGAGGCCGAAGCGGATGGCGATGAGATCGCCGCAGTGCGGTGGTTCACCCGCACCGAGATCGCGGCGGCGCTCGCGGGCGAAGGCGACCTTCTGCTGCCGGGCCGCGCGTCGATCGCCCATCGCCTGATCTCGGACTGGCAGTCAGGTGCGCCGTGAGTGCGCTCGAGGGCCTCGACGAACAGCAGCGTGAAGCCGCGACCACACTCCGCGGTCCTGTCGTCGTGCTCGCGGGCGCGGGCACCGGCAAGACTCGAGTCATCACGCGGCGGATCGCCCATGGCGTCGACACCGGCGCCTACTCGCCCGGACGCGTCATGGCGGTCACGTTCACGGCGAAGGCGGCCGGCGAGATGCGCTCCCGCCTCCATTCGCTCGGCGTGCAGGGCGTGGCGGCCCGCACGTTCCATGCGGCGGCGCTCGCGCAGCTGAACTACTTCTGGCCGACCCTCGCGGGCGATTCGATGCCGGGCATCGTCGACAACAAGGTGCGGCTCCTCGCGCATGCGGCCGACAGCATGGGCATCGAGCCGGACACCCCCACCCTCCGTGACGTGGCGAGCGGCATCGAGTGGCGCAAGGTGACGCTCCGCAGCATCGAAGCGTATGCCGCGGAGCGGCCGCAGGGTGTCGGACGGCTCGAGGTGGGGCGGGTCGCGGAGCTGCACCGGGCCTACGAGAAGCTCAAGGACGAGCGACGCCAGCTCGACTTCGAGGATGTCCTCCTCGCGTGCGCGGGGATGCTGGAAGCCGAACCCCAGGTCGTTCGGGCGGTGCGCGAGCAGTACCGCCATTTCACCGTGGACGAGTTCCAGGATGTCTCGCCTCTGCAGCATCGACTGCTCGACCTGTGGCTCGGCGATCGCCGCGACATCTGCGTCGTCGGCGATGCGAGCCAGACAGTGTACTCCTTCGCGGGCGCCGACGCCCGCTTCCTCCTCGAGTTCGGGCAGCGGCACGAGGGCGCCAAGGTCGTCAGGCTCGAGAGGAATCACCGCTCGGATGCCCCGATCCTCGGCGTCGCCAACGCCCTCATGCGCGACCGACCGGGTGCGCTCGTCCTGACCGCCGCGCGTGCACACCGTGAGGACGCACCCGCCCGGGACGATCGCCCGACTGTCACGGGTTACGAGGACGATGAGGCCGAGGCGCGCGGGGTGGCCGCGCGCATCCGCGCACAGCTCGACGCCGGAATCGACCCCCGTCGCATTGCCGTCCTGTACCGCGCGCACGCGCAGTCGGCAGAGATCGTCCGGGCGCTCGCTGACGACGGCATCGCGGCATCCGTGCTCGGCGGCCGCCGGTTCTTCGAGATCGCCGAGGTGCGCCAGGCGCTCATGGCGTTGCGCGGTGCGTCGGTCGCGCCCGTCGAGGGCGGGTTCATCGTCGCCGTCCGGGATGTGCTCAGATCGCTCGGGCTCACCGACGAGGCCCCTCAGGCGGGAGGCGCTCTGCGCGACGCGTGGGAGGCGCGGGCGGCGATCCTGCGCCTCGCGGAGGAGGCGCCCGACGGGATGAGCCTGCGGGCATTCACAGACGATCTGCTCGCGCGGGCGAAGGCCAACGACGAGCCGGCACTGCGAACGGTGACGCTGGCGACCCTCCATTCCGCCAAAGGCCTCGAATGGGACCACGTCCACCTGGTCGGGCTCGCCGAGGGTCAGCTGCCGATCGGCTACGCCACCACGTTCGAGCAGATCGACGAAGAGCGCCGGCTGGCGTACGTGGGCATCACGCGGGCTGCGCGTACCCTGTCGCTCTCGTGGTCGCCGGGGCCTCGCGGACGCGCTCCGTCACGATTCCTGCGAGAGATCGGCAGCGACATGCTGCGTGCGGGCGGTGGGTCTTCGTCGTCCGGGCCCCGCTCCCGACGTGGATCCGCAGAGACGACGCCGTCTGCCGGCCGGGGTGGCGCACGGCGTCCGTGAGCATGTGCGAGGCGGCGAGCGCTGCCTCCCAGACGAGTGCCGTGGAGACGATCGGTCCGCGCCGCCCGAGGAGCTGCGCCGCCATGCGGGGCCATGCCTCGTCTGCGTCGCGCCGATGCTCGGCCACACACGACAGGCACGGCGTGGCACCCGGCCGCACGAAGGGACCGACTTCGACGGCCCCGCCGCTGAAGACGAGCGGCAGATGGGGGATGTCGCGGCCGAGGAGCAGCGACGCGCTGCGGGGATGCACGACGTGGTTGGCGAGCATGACGACCGGGATGGGGTCCGGTCCCGGCGCACCGTTCACGGGCTCGAATCCCGCCGCCGTCAGCGCTGCGCGCACGTCCGACAGCAGTGCCGGCTCGACGCCGTCGCTCGTCTGAAGGCCGATGCGCCGGGAGATCGACGGCGCGGGAGAAGCGAGTGCGCGCCGGATGCTTCGCACGAACTCCTCGGAGGCGCCGGCGGGAGCGCCGACCGCGCGGCCGACCGCATCGAGAGCGGCGGGCGGGACCCCGTGCTCCAGCTCGCGCAGGAGGCGCTCCTGCCAGGCATCGGACACCTCGATGACCGCCACCGGATCGAGCCCGAACTGCAGGGTCGTCGGGTCTCGCCACAGCGGAGGATGACCGGGATCGATACGGAGCATCCCTTGATCATGCGGGCCCGTCGCACCGCGAACGGCGTTTCCACAGGTCCCGGAGAGGCGACGGAGCGTGGCGCGATCCTGGGGAGGAAAGGGCGGTCCCGGTCAGACCGGACGTTCGCCGCTGGAGTCGCCCGCGTCGTCCGTCGGCTCGTCCGGAGCTCCGGGTGATGCGTCATCCGGGGACTCGCCCGCGAGGAGCGCCTCGAGGGCGTCGTCGAACGCGTCGCGCACCGGCTCGTCTCCGCGCGCGTGCGCCTGCAGGCGGGCGACGAGTGAGGCGGGGTCGTCGATGTCTTCCGACGTCGGCATCAGGTCGGGGTAGTCCCACAGTGCATCTCGGCCGGCGACACCCACAGCATCCGTCACCGCGCGCCACATGGCGGCCGCCTCGCGCATGCGACGGGGACGCAGTTCGAGCCCGACGAGCGAGCCGAGCGCCTGCTCGGCCGGTCCGCCGACCGCCCGGCGCCGCCGGACGGCCTCCGCGATGCGATCGGCGGAGGGAAGCCGCGCGGTCGCATCGGTCGTCACGACGTCCACCCACCCCTCGATCGTCGCGAGGAGGTTCTCGAGCCTGGTGAGAGCGGCTGTCTGCGCCTCGGAGCGCTCGGGGAGCAGTGCGCCGCTCTCGAGCGCCTTGCGAAGCTCTTCCGGCTCGGACGGGTTGAAGCGCGTCGCGAGGTCCTCGAGCGCGCTGGTGTCCACGTGGACCCCGCGCGCGAAATCGGTGATCTGCGAGAGGACGTGCAGTCGAAGCCAGCGGGCATGCCGGAAGAGCCGCGCATGCGCGAGCTCGCGCGTGGCGATGTAGAGGCCCAGCTGATCGTCCGGGATCTCGAGGTCACGCCCGAAGTCCGCAAAGTTCTGCGGAAGGATCGCGGCCTCGCCATCCGGCATGAGCGGGATGCCGACATCTCCGCCGCTGACGACCTCGAGCGACAGTCGCCCCACCACCTGGCCGAGCTGCGTCGCGAACAGCGAGCCGCCGACGCTCCGCATCAGGCGGCCGGCACCCTGCACGAGGCTCTGCATGTCTTCGGGCGCCTGGTCGCTGAGTGCGGCCGTGAGCGCATCGGCGATGCTCGTCGCCACGGGCTCGGCGAGCTCCTGCCACACCGGGAGGGTCGCCTCCACCCACCCGCCGCGGGTGAGCGCCTGGGGCGCGTGGGCGAGGTCGGAGATCGTCGTCGCCTCGCTGAGCCACAACGCCGCGAGGGCGAAGGCCTGATCGAAATCCGTGCGCTGGCCGGACGTGACGCCGAGTCCGTCCTGGTTGGCGATGTGCAGGGCCTGGCGCTGCGCGAGGTCCCAGGAGATCTCGCCACCCCCCTCGAAGGCACCCTGAAGCTGCTGCATCAGGGTCTGCATCATGGCGGGGTCGATTCCCATGCCCGTCAGCCGCGAAAGCTGCTCCGGATCGATGCCTTCAGCACCTCCGCCGAACAGCTGCCGGATGAGCTCCTGGAATTCTTCTTCAGGAGTGTTCTCGTCATCTGGCACTTCAGCCGCCTTTCAGCCGGATCATGAGCTCGCGTTCTACGCTAGTGGCACGCATCCCCCCAATCCCCGCCCGGAACCCGCACACTGTACGCCGGTCGCGAACGACAGGCGAGTTTCCGCAAGAGAGGTCCTCCGTGGCGCTGTTCGACGAGAACGTCACCATCACGCCCGCCCCACGGCAGCGCATGAGCAGGTCGGTGACGGTGGGCGTGTGGGCTCTGGCGATCTCGATGCTGATCCTCCTGGCCCTCACCTTCCTCCCGACGGCGTACGTGATCCAGCAGCCGGGGCCCGTGTACAACACCCTCGGTACGGCGACGGCCGAGAACGGCGACGAAGTGCCGCTCATCTCCGTCGAGGGCGCGAAGACGTACCCGACCGACGGGACCCTCGACCTCCTCACCGTCCAGGTCGTCGGCAACCGGGAGCGGACGCCGTCGTGGCTCGAGCTCGCGACCGCCTGGTTCGACCCCACGAAGGCCGTGCTCCCGATCGATGCCATCTTCCCGGAGGGCCAGACCAGCGAGGAGCGCAGCGAGGAGAGCGCCGTCCTCATGACCGACTCGCAGAAGGAGGCGACCGCTGCGGCCCTCTCGGAGCTCGGGTACGACATCGGCGCGCACCTTTCCGTGCACTCGGTCCAGGCCGGATCCGCTGCCGAGGGCCTCATCGAGGTGGGTGACGTGATCGTCTCGGCGAACGGGACCGTGGTCACCAGCGCGGCTGAGCTGCGCGAGATCGTGAATGAGGGCGACGGCGCCCCGGTCGACCTCGTGATCGAGCGCGACGGAGAGCAGCAGACTGTCGCGGTGACGCCGGCCGAGTCCGAGATCGACGGCGAGAAGGTGTGGCTGCTGGGCGTCAGCCTGCTGAGCGACTACGACTTCCCGATCGACGTCACCATCCAGCTCAACAACGTGGGAGGCCCGAGCGCCGGCATGATGTTCGCGCTCGGAATCATCGACACCCTGACCGCCGGCGAGCTCAACGGCGGCGACAACGTCGCGGGGACCGGCACGATCACCGCCGACGGTCAGGTCGGGCCCATCGGCGGCATCCAGCAGAAGATGTGGGGCGCGCTCGGAGCCGGCGCCGACTGGTTCCTGGCGCCCGCTTCGAACTGCGATGAGGTCGTCGGCCACATCCCGGCAGGGCTCCGCGTGTACTCGGTGGAGGATCTCGACGACGCGCTCACCGCGCTCGAGGCGATCAGCGGCGACGGCGATCTGGACGCTCTGCCCACCTGCACCCGCTGAGGCGGTGGCGAGGCGTCGCGCACTGTCCGTGGATATCCCGAGAGTCGGCCGTGCGCGGACTCGTCCAGATCCGCGCGCCTAGGATGAGACGGTGACCACGACCCCTGCGCCGAGCCAGGCCACGCCCTCTCGCAGCCGACGCATCCTCGCCATCACGTTCGCGATCATCGCGGCCATCGTGGTGGCCTTCTTCATCTTCGCGAACCTCTACGCCGACTGGCTCTGGTACGAGCAGCTCGACTTCCAGTCCGTCCTCGTGACGCAGTGGCTGGCGCGGCTCGTCATGTTCGCGGTGGGATTCCTCGGCATGGCCGTGCCGGTGTGGCTGGCGATCCAGCTGGCCTATCGGCTGAGACCCGTATACGCGCGCCTGAGCTCGCAACTCGACCGCTACCAGGAGGTCGTGGAGCCGCTCCGACGACTGGCGATGTGGGGCATTCCCATCTTCTTCGGCTTCTTCGCCGGGTTCGCGGCCTCCGCTCAGTGGGAGACCACGTGGCTGTGGATCAACGGCGTGGCGACCTCGACCACCGATCCGCAGTTCGGCCTCGACACGGGCTTCTACCTGTTCGCGATGCCCTTCTACAGCACTCTGCTCGGCTTCGTCTCGGGGGTCCTGCTGGTGTGCCTGCTCGTCACCGCGCTGGTGTCGTACCTCTACGGATCGGTGCGCGTCGGACAGCGCGAGCTCAGCATCTCGAAGTCCGCCCGCATCCAGCTGGCGGTGCTCGCCGGCCTCTACCTGCTGGTGCAGGCAGCCAGCCTCTGGCTCGACCGCTACAAGACGCTGATCGAGCCGGGAGACCGCATCGTCGGACCGGGCTATGTCGGCACCCACGCGGTGATCCCGGGCCTCACGATCCTCTCGCTCGTGGCGATCCTCGTGGGCGTGCTCTTCTTCGTCACGGCCATCATCGGCCGCTGGCGCTACCCCCTGATCGCGACTGCACTGCTCCTCGTCTCGGCGATCGTCCTCGGCGTCGCGTACCCCTGGGTGCTCAACACCTTCCAGGTGCGCCCGAACCAGCTGGCGCTCGAACAGCCCTACTACCAGCGCAGCATCGACATGACGCAGACGGCGTACGGCATCGATGGGCTCGAGAAGACCGAGTACACCGCGACGACCGATGCGGAGGCCGGTCAGCTGCGCGCCGATGCCGCCACGACGACCCAGATCCGCATCATGGATCCGGCGATCATCTCGCCGACGGTGCGCCAGCTCGAGCAGTTCCGGTCCTACTACCAGTTCTCGGACCCGCTCGACGTCGACCGCTACGAGCTCGACGGCGTCTCGCAGGACACCGTCGTCTCGGTCCGCGAACTCGATGTCAGCCAGCTGGGGAACGCCGCGTCGTGGCAGAACACGAGCCTCGTCTACACCCACGGCTACGGCCTGGTGGCAGCCAAGGGCAACGACCGCACCTCCGACGGCAATCCGGTGTTCATCGAGCGGGGCATCCCCGCCACCGGCGAACTGACCAACCAGGAGGACTTCGAGCCGCGCGTCTACTTCGGCGAGGACTCGCCGCTGTACTCCATCGTGGGAGCCCCGGCCTCGACGGCGCCCATCGAGCTGGACTACCCCGCGGGTGACGACGGCGCCACCGAGACGAAGACCACGTTCGAGGGCGACGGCGGACCGAGCGTCGGCAGCGTCTTCAACCGGCTGATCTACGCCCTGAAGTTCCAGTCGGAGCAGATCCTCTTCTCGGACTACCTCAATGAGAAGTCGCAGATCCTCTACGACCGCAATCCGCTGGAGCGCGTCCAGAAGGTCGCCCCGTATCTGGAACTCGACAAGGATCCTTACCCGAGCATCGTCGACGGCCGGATCGTCTGGGTCATCGACGGCTACACGACCAGTGACAGCTACCCCTACTCGACGATCGTGAGCCTTTCGCAGGCGATCGCCGACGCCAACAACGAGGCGCCGCGCGTCGCCCTCGACAACATCAACTACATCCGCAACTCGGTGAAGGCGACCGTCGACGCGTACGACGGATCGGTGAAGCTCTACGCGTGGGACGACAAGGATCCGATCCTGCAGGCCTGGCAGAAGGTCTATCCGTCGACGATCGAGCCGATCTCGAAGATGTCGTCCGACCTCATCAGCCATGTCCGCTACCCGACCGATCTCTTCAAGGCGCAGCGCGCGATGCTCGGCGTGTACCACGTCAACGACGCGCAGTCCTTCTACCAGCGCGACAACGCCTGGAAGACCCCCGACGACCCGCAGAACCCCAACTTCCTGCAGCCGCCGTACTACCTGACCATGCAGATGCCCGGTCAGGAGATCCCGTCCTACTCGATGTTCACGAGCTTCATCCCGGCCGGAGACAACACGCGGAACGTCCTCATGGGCTACCTCGCCGTCGACTCCAACGCGGGCGAGCAGGCGGGCGTCAAGTCCGCTGACTACGGAAAGCTCCGGATGCTGGTCATCGACGCTGACACGAGTGTGCCTGGTCCAGGTCAGGTGCAGAACACCTTCGACGCGGACCCTCAGGTCTCGGCCTTCATCAACATCCTGCGGCAGGGCCAGTCGGATGTCCTGAACGGCAACCTGCTGACCCTTCCCGTCGGCGGCGGCCTGCTCTATGTCCAGCCCGTCTTCGTGCAGTCCTCCGGTGCCACAAAGCTGCCGACGCTGCAGAAGGTGCTCGTCTCGTTCGGCAACAAGGTGGCCTTCGAGGACACCCTGAACCAGGCGCTGGATTCGCTGTTCGGGGGTGATGCGGGGGCGGATGCCGGAGACGGCGACGTGACGCCGAGCCCGGCTCCGACCGAGCCGACACCGACACCGTCGCCCACCGAGCCGAACCCGACGCCGTCCACCCAGCCGACGCCCCCCGCCGACGCCTATCAGGCCGCGCTGCAGGAAGCGCAGCAGGCCATGATCGACCGCGACACGGCACTGAAGGCAGGCAACTGGACCGCCTACGGTGAGGCGGACGCCCGCCTGACCGCGGCGGTCGAGCAGCTCATCCAGCTGGGCGGCTGATCGACTGCACATCGCGACGACGAAGGCCCGGGATGCGAATCCCGGGCCTTCGTCCGTTCGCGACCGGCGGTCAGGATGTGACGTCGTCACCGCTCATGCCGTCAGGAACCAGTACCAGATCAGCAGCAGCGTGACACCGAACCCCGTGAGCTGGTTGAGCCAGAGGAACCGGCTCCAGCCTCTGGTGGCGGCATCCGCGGTCTCGTCGGTGACCGAGCGGAACGGCCACACGGTCGCAAGGTAAGGGAGGGCGAGGAGGGCCGCGAGCGGGCCGGGCCACGTGGTCAGCAGCATGACGAGCCCGGCCGCGGCGTAGCAGGCGAGCGCGAACCAGACGGTCCATCGCGGTCCCCGAGCGGTGGCGATCGACGAGATGCCCGCCTCGCGGTCGGCTGCGACATCCTGAACCGCACCGAACGCATGCGATGCGACGCCCCAGAGGGCGAAGGCCACGATCACCGCGGCGAGCTGCCAGGTCCAGACCGCTCCGGCCAGGACCAGCCCGTACACGGCGGGTGAGAAGAAGTGGATGCTGCTCGTGACCGAGTCCGCGAAGGGACGCTCCTTGAGCCTGAGGGGCGGCGCGCTGTAGAACACGACGAAGAAGAGGCTGATCGCCAGGACCAGCCACGACAGGGGTGAGCCGATCGCGACGAGATAGACCACGAACGGAAGGCAGCCGAGGCCCGCCGCCCACAGGGTGATCGGATGCATCCGGCGATCGAGCACGGCCCCGTGCGCGCCGCCCTTGCGAGGGTTGCGGAGATCGGATTCGTAGTCGAACACGTCGTTGATGCCGTACATCGCGAGGTTGTAGGGCACGAGGAAGAAGAGGGTGCCGATGACGAGCGGCGTATCGATCTCCCGCGTCGTCATGAGGTAGGCGGCGGCGAACGGGTATGCCGTGTTGATCCAGCTGACGGGGCGCGAGGCCACGAACAGCTCGCGGACGACCGATCGCGCCCGAAGCGGTTCGGCAGTTGTCACGCAGGCCTCCGGGAGGGCAGAAGGGTGAAGACCGCGGGCACCAGGAACGCCGCGCACACAGGGTACGAGAAGTCCTCGAGTGGCGCGAGCCCGATGCGAAGGCCGCTGATGTTCTCGACCGGGTACGTGAAGAGGTCGGCCGCGATCATGAGGTTGTCGAAGACGGCAGTGAGCAGCACGAGCACCACGGCTGCGACGGCGCACGCCGCCATTCTCCTGCCGAAATCCGGGCGTCGGATCGTCGCGAGCGTCACCGCGAGCGTCGCCACTGCGAAAGGGACGATGAGGAGCGCATAGGTCATGCTGCCGGCTCCGCCTCCTGGCGCCGCGCCCTACGTGCGGCCACGCGGAGCGCGGCCGCCCACACGACCAGCGCGAGATAGCTGAGGAAGGCGAGGAAGACCGGCTCCTCCACAGGAAGATGCGGGGCGAGGTCGAGGCCGACGAGCAGGGGACTGTCGCCCTTCACGAAGACGCCCGACGCGATCCCCACCGCATCCCAGAGCAGGAAGAAGCCCGTGCCGATCGCCACCGCCGCCGAGGTGCGTCCGGGTGCCACGGGGAATGCCAGGCGCCACCTCAGGTCGAGCATGGCGATGCCTGCGAACGAAACGAGGAGTGCGACGAGGTAGAGCCCCGGCACCGTCAGACCTTCGCCGCCGCGGGCTCGGGCAGCGGTCCGGGGGAGCGGTCGCCGCGCAGCCGCTTCACGACGAGCTCCGCCGAGATGAGGCACATCGGCAGGCCGATCCCGGGGAGCGTGGAGGCGCCGGCATACATCAGGCCGTCCACCCGCTTCGAGACGTTGCGAGGGCGGAACACGGCGCTCTGGTTCAGCGTGTGGGCAAGACCGAGGGCGTTCCCTCGCCATGCGTGCAGGTCGGCCTCGAAATCACCCGGCGCGATGGTCCTTCTCACCACGATGCGCTCGGCCAGATCGGGGATGCCGCACCACTCCGACAGCTGGGCGATGACGGCGTCGGCCGCCGTCTCGATGCTCGCGTCGCCGTCGCCGTCCTCGCCGCCGTGGCCGAGGCGCGGATCAGCGGGGACGGGTACGAGTACGAAGATGTTCTCGTGGCCGGCGGGTGCGACGCCCGAGTCGGTCGCGCTCGGTTTGCAGACATACAGCGAGGCGGGATCAGGGATGCCGCTCGCCCGCCCGAAGATGCGCTCGAAATTCTCGCGCCAGTCACGCGTGAAAAGGAGCGTGTGATGGGCGAGCTGGGGCAGCTCTCCCTCGACTCCCAGCAGCAGCAGGAGCGCCCCCGGGCTCGGGGTGCGCTTATCCCACCACTGCTGCGGGTAGGAGCGCAGCTCGGGCGGCAGCAGCCGTGTCTCGGTGTGGTGCAGGTCGGCCGTCGAGACCACCAGGTCGGCCTCGATCACGCGGCCATCAGCCACCCGGATGCCCGTGGCGACAGCATCCTGCGTCTCGATGCTGAGCACCTCCGCACCGGTTTCGATCACAACGCCGCGCGCACGAGCGAGCCGCTCGATCGCACGGATGATCTCGGTGAACCCCCCGCGCGGGTAGAGCACGCCCTCGTCGAGGTCGAGGTGGCTCATGAGGTGGTAGAGACTCGGGACGCCATAGGGCGACCCGCCGAGGAAGACGGCCGGGTAGCCGAGGATCTGCCGCAGCCGGAGGTCGGTGAAGCGCTGCTCGATGTGCGAGGCGAGCGGCCGGGTCAGCAGCGGAGCGAGCTGGGGGAGCCTGCGCAGCATCTGGGGGTCGCGGAGGGCAGCCGTCGTCTCGTAGGAGTCGTAGAGGAAGCGCGAGATCGAGAGGTCGTACGCGTCGCCCGCCGAGTCGAGGTAGGCGTTCAGCTTGGCCCCGGCTCCCGGTTCGATGCTCTCGAACAGGCCGGTCGCCGCGGCCCGACCCGAGACGACGTCGACAGGAGCCTCCTCGCCCTGGGTGTACACCCGGTACGCGGGGGTCAGGGGAGCGAGATCGAGCTCCTCAGCCGCCGACGTTCCGAGCAGCCGGAAGAAGTGGTCGAAGACCTCGGGCATCAGGTACCAGCTCGGCCCTGTGTCGAAGCGGAAGCCGTCGGCTTCCCACGAGCCGGCGCGTCCACCCACCTCGTCGCGGCCCTCGAACAGCGAGACGTCCCACCCCTCGGACCCGAGCAGGGCCGCGGTGGCGAGGCCGGCGATGCCGCCGCCCACGATGACGGCGCGTCCCGCCTGACGGGAGGTTCTTGTTCGGGTCATGCGCGCGCACTCCTCGGCGAGAACCCCATCCAGGCGCGCGCGGCGAGAATCGCCTTGACCGGGTCGGGGACGCGCACGCGGGACGTCTGACGGTCATCGCGGCGGAGTCGGACCGCGAGCTCTGCGAAGAGATCGTGGGCCGCGGTCACCGCCCGACGGCAGTCCTTGGGGAGGCGGGGAATGACGGCGGCCGCACAGGCGAGGTCGGCATCGATCCGTGCGAGCACTTCGGATCGCGACGAGGCGCCGAGATAGTCGCGGCCGAGCTCGCCGGCGTCGTGGTCGAGGTCGCGCAGGAAGTTGACGTCCTGGAACGCGGCGCCGAGGCGCCGTGCGCCTTCCACGAGATCCGGCGGGGGCTGCCGAGGCTCGGATTCGCCGGCGTTCACGAATGCCTGAAGGCACATCAGGCCGACGACCTCCGCCGATCCGTAGACGTACTCGTCGTGCGACCTGGTGTCGTGGTCCGCCGTCGTGATGTCGGTGCGCATCGAGGCGAAGAAGGGCTGGATGAGGTCCTCTCCGATCCCGCACTCCCTCGCCGTGCGGGCGAACGCGTGGACGACGAGGTTCGCACTGAAGCCGCGATCGATGGCCGCGAGCGTCTCGGCCTCGAGCTCGTCCAGCACCCTTCGCTCGGCGTCGGCGTCGAGGCCGGCAGCCGCAGCGGGTCCGTCCACGATCTCATCGGCGACCCTCACCAGGGCGTAGACATTCCGCACGTGCGGGCGCACCCGATGCCCGAGCATCCGGCACGCCAGTGCGAAAGAGGTGGAGTACGCGGCGATCACAGCGGCTGCGGCATCCTGTGCCGTCCGATCGTAGAGCTCCAGCCCGGTCGCCGCAGTCACGGGGTTCCGCCCCACACCCCCGGCTTGCTGGCCCCTGCTTGGGCTCGGCTTGGCGCTCACGGCACACGCTCCGCGATGGCGTGCGCGAGCTGGGCCACGAGGGTGCTAGCGGCTGCGGGCAGGGCCGGGTCGGATGCCGCGTCCCGTGCCTCTGCCAGTGTCCGGTCGACGAGCGCGAGCAGCCGCGTGCGTGCGCCGCTGTCGTCGAGCGCCTGCTGCGCCTCGCGGACGGCGATGGGACCCGTGTGTGCGACGGCGAGCGCGTCGCTGACGCGATTCCACATGCCGGACTCGCGGGCCAGAGCGATCAGCGGCGTGCGCTTCGCTTCGCGCAGATCTCCACCGGCCGCCCGACCCGCCTGTGCGGGGGAGCCGAAGGCTCCGATCAGGTCGTCGGCCAGCTGGAAGGCCAGTCCCAGGTGGCCGCCTGCGCGCTCGAGGGCCGCGACGACCTCCACCGGCGAACCGGCCAGGACAGCCCCCGCGCAGAGGGGCGCGGTGAACGAGTAGACGGCGGTCTTGTTGTGGGCAGCAGCGAGCAGAGCATCCGGATCCGCGCAGTCCTGCGCGACGGCGTGCTCGACATCGGCGAGCTCGCCGGCGGCCGAGATGAGGACGGCGTCGTCGAAGAGGTCCAGGAGCGCCTCTCGCTGGGCGGCGCTGATCTCGGCCAGGGCGACCAGCCGAACAGCTTCGTGCAGCAGGAGATCGCCGGCCAGGATCGCGGCCGCATCGCCGAGGAGCGCCTCTCCGGCGGCGTCAGCACCTTGCGATCGCGCGCGCAGCCGGAATTCACCGCCGACGTTCGGAATGCCCCGCCGCACGGTGTCGTGGTCGATCACATCGTCGTGGACGACGAACGCGGTGTGCAGAAGCTCGAATGCCGCGGCCACGGAGTAGAGCGCAGGCTGCGCGGCGCCGTCACCCCCGCACGCCTCGAAAGCGGCGGCGACCAGAGCCGGGCGGAATCGCTTGCCGCCGCCCGCTGCCCGGGCAATCGCGCCTCCGAGAGCGCGGAGCGAGCCTCCCTGCGCCGAGGAACGGGCCTGGATACGGCCGATCGCCTCATCGATCGCGTCGTCGATCGCCGCGGAGGGTGCCGGTGGAAGTGAGATCACGATGCTCGTCGTCGCTCGTGCGGCGAGGTCCGGTCGAACAGGTGAAGCTGCTCGGCCTGCAGGACGAGCCACGGACTGAACGCCCAGGGTGTCGCCTCGAGGGATGCGGCGAGGTCGGCGGGCTCGACCCACATCGTGTCGACGACCTCGCTCGGGTTCGGCGTCGGGTCGTCATAAGTCAGCGCGGTGTAGACCGGGCACAGCTCGTGCTCCACGTAGCCGTTGGCATCCGTGGCGCGATAGCGGAAGAGCGGAAGTGCGAGCTCGATGTCGGTGAGGCTGATGCCCAGCTCGTAGTCTGCGCGACGATGGACCGCTGAAAGCACCGGCTCAGCGGGGCGGGGGTGACCGCAGAACGAGTTGCTCCAGACGCCCGGCCACGTGGTCTTGCCGAGAGCGCGGCGTGTCACGAGCACGTGACCGTCGCTGTTGACGACGTGGCATGAGAATGCAAGGTGCAGCGCAGTGTCGGTGCCGTGCACGCTGCTCTTCAGCGCGGTGCCGATCTCGCGGCCGTCATCGTCCAAGAGGACGACATGATCGGTATCGGTCACTGTGGTGCCCTCCTGAGGTTTTCACTAGTTTATCTAGCAATCTGGTGTGGTCGATGATACAAGTGAACAGGAGGAAGTGTCTACATGTCTCAGCGTTGGGAACCGCTGACGCCCCGTGACCACGCGGTCATGGGCGTCCTGAGGGCCATCCAGGCCCTCAGCGACGCCATGGACCGCATGCACAGCGGCATGAAGGGCGATATGGACATGAACGCCACCGACATCGCCGCCCTGCGCATGCTCATCCTGCGCGAGCGGCGGGGCGAGACCGTGAGTCCGCATGACCTCGCTGATCACCTCCGGATCTCCACCGCTTCGACGACGAAGCTGCTCGACCGACTGACGCTCTCGGGGCACCTGGAGCGCAGACGCCATCCGCACGACGGTCGTGCGCGCATCGTCGTGCTGACCCAGGCATCGCGTGATGACTTCTACAAGCATTTCAGTATTCGCCTTCGAGCCATGCGGGATGTCGCCGAGCGATACGACGAAGCGGAGCTGAAGGTCGTGGCCCGCTTCATGGGCGAGCTCGGCCAGGCCCTCGATCCGCCCGAGTAGACGTTGCCGGGCAATGCAGCGCCCCCCGGAAAGCCCCGGTCGAACGGCAAAAGAAGAAGGCGCCCCTTGCGGGACGCCTTCTTCATTCTGTTGCGGGGACAGGATTTGGCCACGCCGCTCCTCCACGAATCGCTGGCGCGATTCGCGGAGCCTCTGCGGCGCGGGACCGCCTGAAGTGCGGTGCAAAGGGCCGGTCACGCAACGAAAAAAGAAGGCGCCCCTTCGGGACGCCTTCTTCTTTTCGTTGCGGGGACAGGATTTGAACCTGCGACCTCTGGGTTATGAGCCCAGCGAGCTACCGAGCTGCTCCACCCCGCGGCACAAGAAGAAACTCTATCACGGGTTTTGAGTGGTTGTCGCCACGGGGTCGGGATCCTTGCTCGCCGCACCGCTGGCGGGCAAGGATGAGGACATGACTTCTCCCCGTCGGAATCCCGCGCGCGACGCGGCCCACGACGGACGCGATGAGAGTCCGGCGGAGCGGGCAGACCGCAACTGGATCGACGTCCTCCAGGAGTTGCGCGTGCTGCAGACCGGGTCGCAGATCCTGAGCGGATTTCTGCTCGCCCTCGCGTTCCAGCCGACCTTCGCCGATCTGTCCGACGGGCAGCGTGCCTTCTACCTCGTCCTGGTCGTGCTGGCAGCCCTGAGCACGATCATCGCCCTCGCGCCGGTCGCGCTTCACCGCGGTGTCTTCCGGCGTCTGATGAAGCCGGGTGTCGTCGCCTACGGTCACTTCGCGCTGATGATCGCCATGGCGACGGTTGCGGCGCTCGTCGTGGGCGTCGTCGCGTTCGTCTTCGACGTCGTCCTCAGCACGGATGCCGCCCTTGTCGTCGGAGGGGTGCTGGGCCTCCTCATCGCGATGCTGTGGATCGTTTCACCCATCCTCATGCGCCGTCAGAGCGCGGACGGAAGCGCCCGATGAGCAGCACTCTCCCGATCGCCGTCGCACAGTTCTCACCCACTGCCGACGCCCCAGCCAACCTGGCGCTCATCGCGGACCTCGCCGCGACGGCATCCGCGCGGGGTGCCCGGGTCGTCGTCTTCCCGGAGTACTCGAGCTACTTCGTGGACCCGTTCGACGAGTCGCTCCGCGCCAACGCCGAAGACCTCGTCGGTCCGTTCACACGCGGTCTCGCGACGGTGGCGGCCACGCACGATGTTGTCGTGGTGGCGGGCCTGCTCGAACGAGCGGACGATGACCGGCGCGTGCGCAACACGCTGGTCGCCGTGGCCGCCTCCGGCGTCATCGCGACCTACCGGAAGCTGCACCTGTACGACGCGTTCGGCCAGCGGGAGTCCGACTGGATCCAGCCCGGCGCCATCGGGACCCCCGAGACGTTCGAGGTCGGCGGACTGCGGTTCGGCCTGATGACCTGCTACGACCTGCGCTTCCCCGAGGTCGGGCGTCTGCTGGCGGATGCCGGGGCGGATGTCTTCCTCGTGCCGGCGGAGTGGGTGCGGGGTCCGCTCAAGGAGCACCACTGGTCGACCCTGCTCCACGCGCGCGCTATCGAGAACACCGTCTTCGTCGCCGCCGCGGACCACCCGCCGCCGCTCGGCGTGGGGCATTCGATGATCATCGACCCGCAGGGCGTGCAGATCGCTGCTCTGGGAACGGGGACCGGGGTCACCGTGGCGCACCTCGATCTCTCCGCCATCGACCGCGTCCGACGGGTGAACCCGTCGCTGGTTCTGCGGAGGCTCAAGGTCGTACCCGGCGATTGAGTCAGCCCGCGAGTGTGCGCAGCCGTTCGGCGGCCTCGTCGAGCACATCGAGCCGCTTGCACGCGGCGAACCGCACGAGGGTGGCGTAGTCGTTCCGATGCCGCTCGCTGGTGAAGGCGGTGAGCGGGATCGCGACCACGCCCGCGCGGTGGGGGAGCTCTCGGCAGAAGTCACCGGCATCCGTCGCCCCGAGAGGACCGGCATCCGCGACCGTGAAATACGAGCCGGCCGGTACTGACACCTCGAAGCCGGCGGCGACCAGGCCTGAGCCGAGAACGTCGCGCTTCACTCGGAGCGCTGCCGCGATGCCCTCGAAGAACGAGTCGGGGAGGCGCAGCCCCACCGCTGTCGCGGGCTGGAAAGGGGCTCCGCTCACGTAGGTGAGCCACTGCTTGACAGCGAGGACCGCATCCACCAGGTCCGCCGGTCCCGTCGCCCAGCCGATCTTCCAGCCCGTGGTCGAGAACGTCTTGCCGCCCGACGAAATGGAGATCGTCCGATCCCAGGCGCCGGGAAGAGAGGCGATCGGCACGTGCGGACCGTCGAAGACGAGATGCTCGTACACCTCGTCGGTGATGATGATCGCGTCGTGCCGGTGCGCGAGCGCCACGATCTCAGCGCGCACCTCGCCGGTGAAGACCGCGCCCGTCGGATTGTGCGGATCGTTCACGAGGATGACGCGCGTGCGATCGGTCACGGCATCCCGCATGCGCTCGAGATCGGGCTGGAAGTCCGGCCAGCGCAGCGGAACCGTCACGAGCCGAGCGCCGGCGAGCGCAACCACTGCCGCGTACGAGTCATAGAAGGGCTCGAACACCACCACTTCGTCATCGGGGCCGTCGATGAGGGCCAGCAGCGAGGCGGCGAGCGCCTCTGTGGCGCCCGCTGTCACCAGCACCTCGCGCGCCGGATCCAGCGACAGTCCGTAGAAGCGGCTCTGGTGCTCGGCGATCGCCGCGAGCAGATCCGGGATGCCGCGACCCGGCGGGTACTGGTTGGCACCGTGTGCGATAGCCGCACGTGCAGCATCGAGCACGGCGGCAGGGCCGTCCTCATCGGGAAAGCCCTGGCCGAGATTCAGTGCGCCGGTGTGGACCGAGAGTGCGCTCATCTCCGCGAAGATGGTGGGGCGGGCTCTGCCGTCCGCACCGATGAGCCCAGCACCTGCGGCGGTGCGCCGCCAGGCGCCCGGAATGTCTCGCATCCGGTTCAGGCTACTCGCATAGACGAGTCCCAACGGGCCCATAAGAAACGCACAGCAAGCGGCGTCACAGTGAGAGCGCTTGTCGAGAAGGAGCACCCCATGACTGACACAACGGGCGAACGTCCCGCAGACCCCGCCGACCGGAACGGCCTCCCCGCGACGCCGCCGGCTCCGGCCGCACCGCCTCAGGCCCCGGCGGGCACCGGTCAGCCGCAGGGCGGGGTGCCCACCCAGCCTCCCGCAGGCTGGCAGCCCCCGTCGCAGGCTCGCCCCGCCGGCACCTACCCGGGGCCGCCGCAGCAGCCCTATGGCCAGCAGCAGCCGTATGGCCAGCAGCAGCCTCAGTACGCGGGCCAGGCGCCCCAGCCCGGGCAGGGCGGGCACCCCGGGTACGCTCCTCACCCCGGTCAGCCCTACGCCTCGTCGTTCGGGCCCGCTGCAGGCCAGACTCAGCCCACGCTTCCGCTCGGGGGCGGCCAGCCCCCGTCAGGATCGGCGCCTTCGGGCGGTCCCGCTCCCGCGCCGGCGCCGAAGAAGAAGTCCGGCGCAGGCAAGGTCGTCGGGCTCATCGTCGCCGCGGCGATCGTCGGCGGGGCAGCCGGCCTCGGCGGTGCTGTCGCGGGCATCGATCTGTTCGGCGACACGGTGGATCGGCCGGCCGCAGGGCCCCAGACCGTCGTCGTCAACGACACCGACTCAGTGACCCAGACGAACGCGATCGCCGCGAAGGTCGTGCCCGCGGTGGTCACCATCTCCGCCACCGGCGACTCCGGAGGCGGCACCGGATCCGGCGTGATCCTCACCCAGGACGGCTACGTCGTGACCAACACGCACGTCGTGACCCTCGACGGTGCGACCTCCAGCGCGACGCTCCGCGTCACTGCCGCCGACGGTAGCGTCTACGACGCCGAGGTCGTCGGTCTCGACCCGACCTACGACCTTGCCGTCATCAAGCTCAAGGACGCCAAGAACCTGCCGACGATCGACTTCGCCTCGTCGTCCGATCTCAATGTCGGCGATGCGACGATGGCCGTGGGAGCGCCGCTGGGCCTCTCGAACACCGTGACCACCGGCATCGTGAGCGCGATCAACCGATCCATCCAGATCGCGTCCTCAGCGGCACCCGACACGGGCGACTCCGAGGACCAGACGCCCCCGGACAACGGCGACCAGGGTCCGTTCCAGTTCGATTTCGGTCAGGGCAACCAGACTCCGCAGTCGAACGAGACCATCTCGATCGCGGTCGTCCAGACCGATGCGGCGATCAACCCCGGCAACTCCGGCGGCGCGCTCGTCGACGGCGAGGGAAAGCTCATCGGGGTCAACGTGGCGATCGCGACGGCGGGCTCTGCGGGTCAGTCGGGGTCGATCGGCGTCGGATTCTCGATCCCGTCCGACATCGTCAAGCGCATCACGGGTGAGCTCATCGACAACGGCGTGGCGACGCATGGCCTGCTGGGTGCCAACGTCCTCCCGGCGGCCTCCATCGAAGGCTCCACGACGACCGGTGCCTACATCAAGGAGGCTGTCGCCGGCGGCGCCGCCGCCGAGGCCGGCCTGCAGGAGGGCGATGTGGTCGTCGAGTTCAACGGCGTGCCCATCACCGATGCGACCGACCTCACGGCTCAGGTGCGCGCCCAGGCCGGGGGAAGCAAGACATCCCTCACCTATGTGCGCGGCGATGTCGAGAAGACCACCGATGTGACGCTGGGGACGCTCGGCGAGTAGCCGCCGATCTCAGGCAGGACGCCACCCCGCGATAGGCTCGCGGGGTGGCGTCCTTCTCTTTCGGCGCGGGCAACGCGGCGAAGCTGGCCCGACTTCCGCTGTATGCAGGCGGGCGCCTCGCGACACTCCTCATCCCTCGCCGCCGCGACGGCGAATGGGTCTTCGGCTGTGCCGTGGGCATCGCCGATGGCGCGCTCGAGCTCTGGCAGGTCGCTCGGGACGAGGGTCAGCGAGCGGTGTGGCTTGTGGCCACTCCTCAGCAGGCTCGGGATGCTGCAGCTCGCGGCATCCCGTCCATCCCGAAGCACTCCCTGCGGGGGTTCTGGCGCACGGCGCGTGCGCGCGTGGTGGTCGTGACCCATGGCTTCGGCGATGTGAATCGCTACGCCGTCACCGGCGCGTTCGTCGTCCAGCTGTGGCACGGCATCCCCCTCAAGCGGATCGGGCTCGACTCGGCCGAGACGCTGCGGCCGCCCGCGGCACTGGGGCGCGGCATCCTGTCGCTCATCGCACGCGGGATGCTCGCGATCGCGTACCGCCGCGCAGCGCGTCGGATACGGGTGCTTCCGGCGGCGTCGCACGTCGTGCGAGGCCGGCTCGAGTCGGCTTTCGGCTTGCCGGATCAGCGGGTTCCGGTCACGGGCGAGCCGCGGGTCGATGTCCTGTCGCGCGGAACGAGCGCGGCCCGCCGATCGCAGGCGCGGGAGCTGATCGACGCTGCCGCGGGACCGCTCCACCCCGCCTCACGGCTCCTGCTGTACGCACCGACCTGGCGTGATGGCGAGCCCGATCCGGCCGTCCCCTCGGCGGCAGAGTGGCGCGCCCTCCTCGAGATCCTCGAGCGCCACGATGCGGTCCTCCTCGTGAGGTCTCATCCGCTCGGGGCCGGCGAGTACCGCCCACCCGTCCCGACCGAGCGGGTGCGTTCGCTGGGAAGCGACCTCGTGGCCGACGTCACACCGCTCCTGCCGGCGCTCGACGCGCTCGTGACGGACTACTCGTCCCTGATCTTCGACTCGTCGCTCGTGCCGCTTCCCGTCGTGTTCCTCGCACCCGACGTCGAGGCCTACGCGCGGCGTCGCGGGTTCTACGGCACGTACGCCGAGGTCGCGGGTGACGAATTGGTCCGCGACTGGGGGAGCGCAGCCGAGCGGCTGGACGCCCTCCTCGGCGATGATGCGGTGCGGGATGCCGCGCTCGACCGCGCGCGCCGGCTCGACAGGCGGGTGCACGCCTATCGTGACGGCGGCAGCACCACTCGGGTGTACCGTGCGATTCTGGCCGGCCTCGGGGCCCCACGGGGCTCCGCCCCAAACCCCCGGCTCGCTGTCGCAGATCCCCAATGGGGCTCCGCCCCAAGCCCCCGGCTCGCTGTCGCAGGCCCTCAGGAAGGAAACCGATGACCGACGCGCGCTTCTCCAGCGACGCGGGCGCCGCGCTGATGCTGACCGGCGACGGACCGCAGCCCGCCTCGATCGAGCTGCGGGGTGCGCGAGCACGGGCAGGAGCCCAGATCAGCGGCGATGGCGTGAAGTGGGAGGCTGTCCTGCCGTTGCGCGCCGCGCGGTGGGGCGGGCCGGAGCTGCCCCTGCCCACAGGCGACTATGCCCTCGTCGTGGAGCACGCCGACGGTGGGAATGCCGAGCCGCCCCCGGCGGTGCCGATCGCACAGCTCGGAACCCTCCGCGCCTCGTTCGACGGTCGCACGGTTCGCATCGGCCCTCCGGTCGACCCCGCCTATGACTCGGGTGAGGCGCAGGCGGCGCTCGAGCGCCGCTATGCCACAAGGCCCAAGGGGCTCGAGAACGCGGTGTTCTTCGAGAGCTTCTACGGCCGGAACGCGAGCTGCAACCCGCTCGCGATCGACCGTGAACTCGCCCGGCGAGTGCCCGGCATCACGCGCTATTGGAGCGTCGTCGATCTCTCGGTGCGCGTGCCCGAGGGGGCTGTACCTGTGGTGGAAGGCAGTCCCGAGTGGTGGCGCGCCCGGGGGTCTGCCCGTCTGCTCATCGTCAATGACTGGCTGCGTCGCCGCTTCGAGCGTCGCAAGGGCCAGGTCGTCCTGCAGACGTGGCACGGGACGCCCCTCAAGCGACTGGCGCTGCACCGCCCGGGGTTCGACCCGCGACGTATGGCCGCGGTCGCACGGGAGTCCCGGCGATGGAACGTGCTCCTGGCCCAGAACCCGTACGGCGCCCGCATCCTCGCCAAGGCCTACGCGTTCCTCACCCGGCCAGTCTGGGTCGAGGGTTACCCGCGCAACGATGTGCTGACGACAGGCGACGCGTCCGAGACGCGCCAGGCACTCGGCATCCGTCCAGCCGATCGCGTGCTCCTCTACGCGCCCACGTGGCGGGACGATCGATCCGAGATGGTCGACTTCATCGATCCGGCGGTGCTCGCCGAGGCCACGGATTCCGTGGTGCTCGTGCGGGGTCATTCCCGCACCCTGCCCGAGGGACGCGATGTGTCCGGTCCCCGGGTCGTCGACGTGACGGGCTTCCCCGATACGTCGCTCCTGCTGCTGGCCGCCGACGCGCTCATCACCGACTATTCCTCGGTCATGTTCGACTTCAGCGTGACCGGCAAGCCCATGTACTTCCTCGTGCCCGACATCGAGCACTATCGCGGCGAACTGCGCGGGTTCTACTTCGATCTCGTCGCGCACGCGCCGGGCTCGGTCGTGCAGACCCAGGACGAGCTGATCGCGGCGATCGCTGACGGCGACACCGGGCGCTTCGCCGGCAAGTACGCGGCGTGGCGGGAGAAGTTCAATTCGCGCGACGACGGCCGTGCCGCCGAGCGAGTGGTCGATCGGATCCTCGACCAGGGGTACATCGACCGCGACCAGCGCTGAGGCGAGGGCCGGCGCTGACCCGCGCTGAGGCGAGGGCCGGGCTCAAGAGGGCTACGGCAGCGGCGTGTTGCGGTCGCCGAGCCGCGAGGTGTCCACGGTGTCGTGCGCGCCGCGCGCGACACCGGCGAGGAAGCCGGTGCCCCAGGTCAGGTGCATGGTGGGCAGGACGCCGGCCGTCCACAGCTTGTCGCGCCATCCGCGCCCGCCTCCGGGTCCGATCGACCACACGGCGATGAGGGCGACGTACGCGAGGACCGGAAGATGGACGATGGATGCGGCAGCCGACCACCACCCTGTCAGAACTCCCGTCAGCTGGAGGACGCCGACGAGGATGCTGAGCGCGATGTCGATCACGAGCGCGGGCGGCGCGAAGAAGCGGAGCGAGTTCCCGCGGCCGAAGCGGCGCACGAGCTCCCCGCGCCAACGGCCTGTGGCATGGAACTGCCGCGCGAGGCGGGTCCAGCTCTCGCGCGGCCAGTAGGTCACCGAGAGGGCGGGGTCGAACCAGACGCGATAGCCGGCGCGGCGGATCCGCAGGTTGAGCTCCCAGTCCTCCCCGCGGCGGATCGACTCGTCGAAGAGTCCCACCTCATCGAGCACCGCGCGTCTCATCACCCCGAGGTAGGCCGACTCGGCCTCGCCTTCGCTGCTGCCGCCGTGGTAGGCGCCGCCGCCGAGTCCCACGGGGGAGTTGTAGGCGCGCGCGACCGCCCGCTGGAAGGGCGTGCGGCCGTCGGCGCGCATCACGCCGCCGATGTTGGCGGCCCGGACGCGCGTGAGCGTGGCCAGGGCATTGCGGGTGTAATCGGGCTGCAGTTCCGAGTGCGCGTCCACCCGGACGACGGTCGGGTAGCGACCGGCGCGGATCGCGGTGTTGAGGCCGATGGGGATGTCGGCGGCGGGGTTGTCGACGAGCACGACGCGCTCGTCTTCCGCGGCGATCCGCCGTGCCAGGTCGGTGGTTCCGTCGGTCGACGGACCCAGTGCGAGGATCAGCTCGAAGGGACCGTCGACCTCCTGGGCGAGGACTGTCTCAACGGCGCGCCGCAGGTAGCCGCGCTCATTGAGCACCGGCATGACGAAGGTGACGCCGGCGTCGTCGGGGACGGCGGGCGCGTCTTTGCGCACGGACTCTGACGACTGCATCCGTCGATCATGGCATGCGGGCCCCCGGGTAGGCTGACGGGGTGGGCGTGGTTGAGGATGGACGTCGAGCGACCAAGCTCCTCGGCAAGGCATTGGCCAATCGCACGGCGGTGCAGGACGTCCGCCGGACTCTCGCGGTGCGGCCCGAGCATCCGGTCGGCCACTACCAGGTGGCGGTCTATTTCGCCGATGGCGCCGTCAACATGTACCAGA
The DNA here is from genome assembly GCF_056400345.1 of Microbacterium sp. P5_B6. NCBI lineage: Bacteria > Bacillati > Actinomycetota > Actinomycetes > Micrococcales > Microbacteriaceae > Microbacterium > Microbacterium sp. P5_B6. Next base: position 326,724 of record NZ_JBFULL010000002.1, read on the forward strand.
TGCGTCAGTGGTACAAGCCTCTGGCGGAGCTGTCGAAGCTCTGGCCCGTTGTCGTGCTGAGCCGCTCGGCGACCGGTGCGCAGGCGCTGCTGGCCGAGGACGCGCCCCCTGTCGCATTCGTGCCGACCGTGCGCGACCTGGAACGCTTCATCGCGAAGCAGGACATCCGGGTGGTCCTGTATGTGAATCAGAACACCCGCAACTTCCAGATGTTCCGTTACGGGCGCCGCTGGCATGTCTTCATCAACCACGGCGAGTCCGACAAGTCGTACATGACGACCAATCAGTTCAAGGCGTACGACTACGCCCTGATCGCGGGGGATGCCGCCCGGGAGCGCCTCTCCCGGGTGCTGTGGGACTACGAGCTCGACAAGCGGGCCATCCAGATCGGCCGCCCTCAGGCTGACCACTATTCGGGCGCACTGCCCTATGCCCCCGACGAGCGCACGGTCGTGCTCTACGCGCCGACCTGGGAAGGCGATCGCCCCTCAGCGCACTACGGGTCGATAGAGACGCACGGGGAGGCGCTGGTGACGGCGCTTCTCGCCACCGGCCGCCACCGCGTCATCTATCGGCCGCACCCCCGCTCGGGGGTGGTGCACCACTCGTACGGAGCGGCCAACCAGCGCATCATCGCGGCACTGGCCGCGGGCAACAGGTCCGATCCCGGCGCCGAGCACATCTACGACGACGGACCGGAGCTGGGCTGGCAGCTGGCCGCCGCAGACGTTGCCATCGTCGACATCTCGGCGATGGTCTACGACAGGCTGGCAGCAGGGCGGCCATTGCTCATCACCCGCCCTGTCGACCCTGCAGCGGTCGTCGACATGCACGGGTACCTCTCGGACTGCGAGTGGCTGGATGCCGACGCGGCGCCGGGCGTGGTCGAAGAGACGGAGCGCGTTCTCCGCGACCCGGATGCGGTCGGGCGGTTGAGCGAATGGGTGGCGCGCTACTTCGGCGACACCACCCACGGCACCTCGACCCGTCGCTTCCACGAGGCGATCGCCCGCCTCATGGCAGCCTGGGACGAGTGGCACGCCTCATCCGAGGACGACGACTCCGAGGAGGATGTCGAGGACGAGGCGGACTTCGACGACTGACCGCCGCCGGCGCCGTTCAGCTCACGGCGGCAGGACGCTCCACCAGGAGCGTCACCGCCCGCAGCGGTATCGACACCCAGGTGGGCCGGTTGCGTGTCTCATAGATCGCCTCGTACACGGCCTTGTCGAGCTCGAGGGCGCGCAGGAGCTCGAGCTGTGCGTCGATGGAGACCTCCGACACCTCGGCGTACCCCTGGAGGAATCCGCGCCGAGCGGTCCTGACCCATTCCCGTACGGACTCTCGGGAGCTGGCCGGGTGGTCGAGCCGGATGGAGCCGCCCACGTAGTCGAACGATCGCAGCATGCCGGCGAGGTCGCGAAGGGGGAGGTCGGGCCTCCTGCGCTCCGACATCGGCCGCAGCGGCTCGCCTTCGAAGTCCAGCAGGACCCAGCCGCGGGTGGGATGCTGCAGCACCTGGCCCAGGTGGTAGTCGCCGTGGATGCGCTGCACGGGCGGCCATTCCGATTCGAGAGCTCGCGCGTAGACCGCCTCGATCGACTCCTGCCATTCGGCGATCGCGGGCACCTCGGCGATCGCGATCGCGAGCCGCCGACGCCAGGACTCCGCTACGCCGTCCCGGTCCTCGCGAAGGGTCGCCCGGGTCGGAAAGAGCTTGGCGAGCAGCGTGTGCACCTCGGCGGTGGCGGCGCCGAGGGCCCGCGCGGGTCCACCGAAGTCCTCGCCTGCTGCCGCTGAGCGCAGAGCCACCCGCCAGGCATCCTCGACCCCGGGGAGGAATTCCTGGGCGAAGGCGAGCGAGCCCTCGCGGCTGCCCTGTGCTGTCGCATCGTCCGGCCAGCGGCCCTCGATCGACCCGATCGCCGGGGCGATGTGCGGGGATCCCGCACCTGAGAGCGCCGTGCCGAGTTCGATATCGGGGTTCAGACCGGGATGCAGCTGGCGGAACACCTTGCAGATGACCGGGGTGCCCCCCTCGTCGGCGCTGTAGATGAGGGAGGTGTTCGACTGCTCGCCGGCCAGCACGGTCGCGCGGTGGGGAATCGCGGCGGGCTTCGGCCCGGCGGGGCGCCCGACGACGACCGTGCCGGGACCCGTCGCTTCGCGGCCCTCCATGATGAGCTGCAGCAGCGCCGTCGTGTACGCGGGGTCGAAGGGCCCGTCGATGAAGGTCGTCCCGGGCTCGGGGCTGCCGATGATGTGGTCGGGGTGGGCGTCCACCTCGGCCGTCGACCGGGCGACGACCGGGATCTGGTACAGAACGACGGGCAGAGCGCCTTCGTCCGCGATCAGGAACGTGCGCACCGTCGCGTCGGCGGAGGGCAGGTCCCACCATGCGACGAGACGAAGGCTCGGCAGTCTTCCCTTTGCGGCATACCACCGCTGCCGCGGCATCCACGCCCCAAGGCACGCCAGAGTGCTGTCCATGGTTCGAGACTATTCCGGGCCGCGAGATGACGGCTAGCCTGCCGCACCGGCCCACCCGGCACGGGCGAGGCCGGATCGATCCGCCGTGTCGGCAGAGCGGCTTCAGTCGTCGCCGAGGTCGTCGGGGTCGAGCGAGGGATCGAGCGCCGCGACCCCGGCGTCATCGTTCCTCTTCGGCCCGCGGCGGCCGGCCGACCCGATCACGTGCGCGCCGCGCGTGAGGCCGCCGACGACGGCGCCGCCTGCTCGCCGGATGCCTCGCTCTGCCGCGTACTCGAGCCTTGCGGCACCGGGGCGCGGCTCGAGTTCGAGGGGCAGATCCGCGGGAGCGATGCCGAAGGCCCGACGCGAGCTCACCAGCACCCGCCTCCCGAGGATGTTGTTGCCCGCTCCGCCCACGGCAGCGCCGATGCCGAAGGGGAGCGCCTTGCCGATCCAGGAGGCCCCGCCCCGCACGGCGAAGCTCCGCATGAACGACCGTTTGAGCTGATCGACCAGCGGACCCACCGCGGCGCGCGGAATCGTCTTGGTGACGAGTTCGCCCCAGTACTTGTCGCGGGAGGAGCCCTTGCCGGTCGCCTGACCCGCGAGCTGTGAGACCAGCGCGACTCCCTCCTGACCCAGCATGAGGGCCAGGACCAGCGCTCGGGCGCGATCGGGATTGTCTATGGGGATGCCGTGGACCTCGGCGACGGACTGAGCGAAGAGCGCGGTCGCCTCGAGGAACCCGAGCGTCTCGACACCGCTCAGCGCGAGCGTGACGCCCGTGCCGATACCCGGGACGACGGCCGTCGCCCCGACCGCGGCACCGCCTGTCGTCACCGCCGTGAGGTAGCGGCGCTCGAGGATGCGGACGATCTCGGTGGGGGAGGCAGTGGGATGCCGGAGCCGGATGCTGCGCAGATGCGCGAGGACGACCGGCCGCTGGATCGCGAGCACCCGGTCGAGCGCCCGGACCGTCGTCGGATGCTCGTCGGAGCCGACCGGCGGCAGCCCGCCCACCCAGGGGGAGCCGTCGGGGAGTGAGTGAATGCGGTGCACCTGTTCGGACATCAGCCCGATCCTAGGAGCGACCGCGGGGAGTGCGCGGGGGCTTGACGACGTCAGACGAAGAGGTTCGCCCGCTCGAGGTCTTCTGCGAAGTCGACCTCCACGGCGTACAGGTCCGAGATGTCGAGCGGCTCGAGCCGCACGCCGTCCTCGGCGATTGCGAGCTCCAGGCCGCGCTCGAAGTAGTCCTGGTCATCGACTCTGCTGAGCTGGCGGACGAACGCCTTCTTGTCTGCGCTCGAGATGTAGTTGATGCCGACTGCCTCGCCGATGCCGCCCACGACCGTCTTGGAGAGCTCCTTGATGGAGCCGTCGGCCGCTGTCGTGTACTTGACCTCCTCGTCGCTCACCTTCGAGGTGTTGACGGTGACGAAGGACCGGTCGCGCTCGATGAGAGCAATCGCACGACCGAGGATGCGGGGATCGAAGACGACGTCGCCGTTCATCCACAGGACACCGCTGCGTCCCGTCGCGTTGAGCGCGCGAAGGAGGCTCTTGGACGTGTTCGTCTGGTCATACCGGTCGTTGTAGACGTAGTCGACCTCGGGGAATGCCTCGACGATCGTCTCAGCGCGGTAGCCGACCACCGTCGTGATCCGGGCGGTGGACCCGAACGCAGCACGGATGTTGTCGTGCTGCTGCTGCATGATGCTGCGGCCGTCGTTGAGCTCGGTCAGCGGTTTGGGCAGGCTGCGGCCGAGGCGTGAGCCCATGCCGGCCGCGAGGATGACGGTCTGAAGAGTCAAGATCTGCTCCTGGAGTGTGGAAGTGCACGGTCGATTAACCGAACCGACACTCCTTCGTGCCTGGTACATGGTAGCGAAACCACCTGTGAGGGTGGATAATGCCTGCCCTCCGTTGTCGGATTGTGACATGACCACGTCTGCTAGACGTGGGAAAACATGATGTCCACCCCCGTGCATCTCAAAGCCGAGTTGGTAGGTTTGACCGGTGACAGCCTCCTTGCCGATGCCGAGCGACACCTTTCCGGATGACCCGGACGGGACTGTCGCCGAGGTCGAGGAAGCCCAGATCGTTCCCCTATCTCCCAAGAGCGGCAACGCGCCTCGATCGCCTCGCTCGCCTCGCGCCGGTGCCGGGGCGAAAAGCCCGGGGCTGCCCGCGGCGGTCGACGCAGCGCCGAACCCGGGCCCTCCTCCGCCGCTTCCGCCGGACCTCGTCTCGCCCGCTCCAGAGGGGTACCCCGCAGATATCGTGATCCCGCCTCGCCCGCCCCTGCCCGTGCCGCCGGCGACGACCGCCGATCAGACGCAGCAGACCGATACCGCCCCCGAGTTGGAGGCGCACGTCGAGGTCAGTGAGCCCTTCGTGAGCCCCGGGGAGGACGACGAGGACGAGGCGGCGATCGAACCGGACACCGAGTGGGACCGCGGACCGACGGCAGCGGCGACGGCTGCCGCGCTGACCGCCACCCAGACATCTCCCGAGCCCGTTCTCGACGTGGTCGCCCTCGATGAACCGGAGGCCAACGAGATCACGGACCCTTTCGCGGCATCCGTCGTCCTGGAGGAGGCGGTGTCGACGGCGCCCGCGGCGCTCATGCTCCGCGGCGTGAGCAAGCGCTTCGGCGACACCCGCGCAGTCGACGGGATCGACCTCACCGTGCCCGCGGGGACGTTCTACGGACTCGTGGGCCCGAACGGCGCGGGAAAGACCACGACGCTCTCGCTCATCTCGGGGCTGCTGCGTCCGGACAGCGGCTCCATCCATGTCGGCGGAATCGACGCGCGTACCCACGCGACACAGGCGAAACGGCTCATGGGCGTGCTGCCGGATCGCCTGCGCACGTTCGACCGGCTGACCGGCCGCCAGCTGCTCTACTATTACGGCGTCCTTCGCGGACTGCCCTCAGCCACGGTCGAGAGCCGGATCGCCGACCTGGCGCGCGCGTTCGATCTCGCCGATGCACTCGGACGGACGACCTCCGACTACTCCGCGGGCATGGTGAAGAAGGTGATGCTCGCGGGCGCGCTGATCCATTCGCCACGACTGCTCGTACTCGATGAGCCGTTCGAGTCCGTCGATCCGGTCTCCGGCGCCGTGATCCTGGATATCCTCTCGGCCTACGTCGCCCACGGCGGCACCGTCATCCTCTCGAGTCACGGCATGGAGCTGGTCGAGCGGGTCTGCACACGCGTCGCCGTCATGGTCGCGGGTCAGGTGCTCGCGGAGGGCACCGTGGACGAAGTGCGCGGCGAGCTCACGCTCGAACAGCGCTTCGTCGAGCTCGCAGGGGGCCTCAGCGACGTGGAGGGCCTCGAGTGGCTGCACACCTTCTCCGACTGAGGCTCTCGCTTCTCATCGGAAGTCTGCGGGGCGACCGCCGGCATATGACGCGGGTCGTCGTCGGCCTCGTCATCCTCGGGGTCGCGACCGTCGCAGGATGCCGGGCGCTTCTCACCCTTGCGGATGCCGCAGAGCCGGTCATGTTCGCCGTCACGGTGCTCGGCGGCTCGGCGGTCACGCTCGGGTTCGTCCTCGCGCCGCTCATCGCCGGGGTGACCGATCCGCTGGATCCCCGTCGGTTCACGGTCTTCGGGCTTCCACCGGTGCGACTTGCCGGCGTGCTCGGGGTTGTGGGGTACGTGAGCGTGCCGATCTTCGTCCTCGCGGCCTTCTCGGGCTGCGCCGCGGTCGTGTGGGTAGCTCACGGGACGTCGTGGGGCGCGGCCGTGGCCGGCGCCATCCTCCAGGTGACCACATGCGTGCTCATCGCCCGTGTCTTCCTGGCGCTCACGTCGATGTTCCTGGCGGACCGGCGCTCTCGCGAGCTCTCCGGGCTCTTCGCTTTGACGATCCTCGTGGTCGTGGTTCCGGTGGCCGTCTTCCTCGCCTCCCTCGAATGGAACGGCGTGGTCCCGACTCAGCTCACGGAGGCTGCCGAGGTGCTGGCGATCACACCCCTCGGGGCCGCGGTCGCGTTCCCGGGTCTTCACACGCCGGGCTCGGCGGACGCATGGCTGAGCCTGCTCATCGCCCTCGGGACGATCGTCGTCCTCGCGGCGGTGTGGGTGTGGCTCGTGCGCCGCATCCTCAGCAGCACCGAGCGGCCGGTCTCGAGTCGTGAGCGCGGCGGCTTGGGCTGGTTCGCTGTCGCCCCGGGCACGCCGGGCGGCGCCATCGCCGCTCGGAGCCTCATCTACTGGTTCGGCGACCGCCGCCACCTCGCGAATCTCATCGTTGTCCCCATCGCGGCAGCCCTCACCGTCGTCCCCCTCGCCATCGCCGGCGTCCCGCCCGAGCTCCTCGCCCTGGTACCCGTGCCACTCGCGGCGCTGTTCCTCGGCTGGCTTCCGCACAATGACCTCGCGTACGATTCGACGGCGGTCTGGATGCACTTCGCCGCAGGCATCCGGGGGTCTTCCGATCGCATCGGGCGCCTCGTGCCGATCCTCCTGATCGGCATTCCCACGCTCGCGATCGCGATTCCGTTCGCCATCTCGCTCCACGGGCGATGGGCGCTGCTGCCCGCGATGGCGGGCGTGTGCACCGCGCTGTTCCTCACGGGGCTCGGGCTCTCGAGCATCTCGTCGGTCGTCTGGCCGTACCCCGCGAGCAGACCGGGGGAGAGCCCCTTCCAGCAGCCGCCGCGTGTCGGGTCGGGGAGCGCGCTCACCCAGTCGTTCGTGATGCTCGGAGCCCTCGTGCTCAGCGCGCCAGCGCTCTGGTGGGGATGGGTCGCACTGACGACCGACATCGAGGCGGCCTCGCTGGCGCTGTGGGGCGGCATCGCGATCGGACTCACCGTCCTGGTGATCGGCGTCGGCGTCGGATCGATCGCATTCCAGCGCCGGGGTGGCCGGCTCATGGAGTTCGCCGAGTCCAACTGAGCTCTCGACGGAGGCGTCCGCATCCGATTCCCGCGCCCCTCCCACCGCTCACCCGGACTACACTGGCGGTCTATGAGCACCCCCGCAGGCCGCCCCGATCAGGGCGGCACGGCCACCCTCGACCGAGAGCTCGAAGAGCTCATCCGCGAGGAATCGATCGAGCCCGGCGACCATGAGCGCTTCTCGCACTACGTGAAGAAGGACAAGATCCTCGAGTCCGCGATCACCGGCAAGCCCGTGCGGGCGCTGTGCGGCAAGAAGTGGACTCCGGGGCGCGACCCCGAGAAGTTCCCCGTCTGCCCGACCTGCAAAGAGATCTACGAGTCTCTGATCAGCTGACGCGCGAGACGGTGGTCAGCGGGCCTCGACGAAGACAGTCGGGATCGCCGGATCCGATCGGCTGAGTCCCAGGCCGTGCACCGGCAGCTCCTGACGCGCCCTCGCGTGGTGGTCGCGTGCCGCCTGGACTCCGGCGGTCCCCTCGAATGACGGGTCGATCTCCCCTGCCACGATGAGCGGAACGTGCAGGGCGCGGGCGCCGGGATGCTCGGCCCCGGTCTCGACCGGTTCGTAGCCGTCCGATACGGCGATCAGCTCGCTTGTCGCCGTTCCATCCTCGAGGGTGCGGAAGGCAGCCTTGCGGCCGCCCCTGGAGGCCTTGTCGGCGGAGGCCTTGGCCACCCCGACCCAGGAGCCGTCGGACGACTGACGTGCGACGAGCTTGTAGACCATGCCCGCGGTCGGCGTGCCCGACCCCGTCACTACCGAGGTCCCGACGCCGTACGCATCCACGGGGGATGCCGCGAGGGCGGCGATCGCGTACTCGTCGAGGTCGCTCGTCACAGTGATCCGCGTCCCGGTGGCGCCGAGCTCGTCGAGCTGCGCACGCACCGCCGCCGCCACGATCGGGAGGTCGCCCGAGTCGATGCGCACGCCGCCGAGCTGTGTGCCGGCCACACGAACGGCCGTCTCGACGCCCGTGCGGATGTCATAGGTGTCGATGAGCAGGGTCGTGTCGGCCCCGACCGCGGCGACCTGCGCACGGAAGGCATCTTCTTCGTTGTCATGAAGGAGGGTCCAGGCGTGCGCGGCGGTGCCCATGGTCGGGATGCCCCAGCGCCGGCCGGCCTCGAGGTTCGAGGTCGCGCCGAACCCCGCGATGTAGGCCGCCCGCGCCGCGGCGACGGCGGACTGCTCACCGGCGCGGCGAGACCCCATCTCGGCGAGCGGCCGGTCGCCGGCCGCGATCGTCATGCGGGCGGCAGCGGTCGCGATGGCGGAGTCGTGGTTGAGGACGCTCAGCGCGAGGGTCTCGAGCAGGACCGCTTCGGCGAAGGTGCCCTCCACCGTGAGGATGGGCGACCCCGGGAAGTAGAGCTCGCCCTCCCGGTACCCCGTCATCGAGCCGGTGAACCGGTAGCCCTCGAGGTACGCGAGGGTGCCGGCATCCACCACCTTCTCATCGCGCAGGTACCGCAGCTCGTCGTCGCCGAAGCGGAAGTCCCGAAGCAGTCCGAGGAGCCGGCCTGTCCCCGCGACGACTCCGAAGCGACGGGCCCCTGGCAGGCGCCGTCCGAACAGCTCGAACACGCAGCGGCGGTCGGCGGTGCCATCGCGAAGTGCTGCGCCGAGCATCGTGAGCTCGTACCGGTCGGTGTGCAGGGCGGTGCTCGCCGGGGCGGTCATGCGGTCAGCCTAGTCAGGAGGGGGCGCGGCGAAGCCGCCGACGAGCGAAGCGAGTCCTCGCGGGGATCTCCCCGCGATCAATTGAAGGCGCGCGCGGCGAAGCCGCTGACGAGCGCAGCGAGTCCTCGCGGGGACCTCCCCGCGATCAAGCAAACAGAGCCTGGCGTAGGCTGGACGATCGTGAACGACGCGCCGATCGGCATCTTCGACTCCGGGGTCGGCGGACTCACCGTCGCCCGGGCGATCTCCGCGCAGCTCCCGCGCGAGTCGATGCTGTACATCGGCGACACCGCACACTCGCCGTACGGACCGAAGCCCATCGCCGACGTCAGACGCTATTCGCTCGAAGTGCTCGACACCCTGGTCGATGAGGGCGTCAAGATGCTCGTGATCGCGTGCAACACGGCGTCCGCCGCCATGCTGCGCGATGCCCGGGAGCGCTACGACATCCCGGTGGTGGAGGTCATCGGCCCGGCCGTGCGCACCGCGATGTCGACGACCCGCAACGGGCGGATCGGGGTGATCGGCACAGCGGGCACGATCGGCTCGCGGGCCTACCAGGACATGCTCGAGGTCAACGAGCTGCTCACCGTCTTCGCGCAGCCCTGCCCGCGCTTCGTCGAGTTCGTCGAGGCGGGTATCACAGACTCGCCGGAGGTGCTCGCCGTCGCCGAGGAGTACCTCGCGCCCATGCGTGACGCCGCCGTCGACACCCTGGTGCTCGGCTGCACCCACTACCCCTTCCTGGAGGGCGCGATCAGCTACGTGATGGGCCCCGATGTGTCGCTGGTCTCGAGCGACACCGAGACGGCCAAGGACGTCTACCGTCAGCTGGTCTCCCGCGACCTCCTTGCGGGTCCGGATGCCGCTCCCCGCCACGTCTATGAAGCCACCGGCGACTCCGCCGATGAGTTCCTGCGCCTGGCGCACCGGCTGATGGGTCGCGAGGTGACCGACGTCCGCCTCGTGCAGACGGGCGCCATCGACCTGCCGTCGGCCCGCTGAGGCATCCATCCCCTTGAGAGGATCCGCATGACCGACATCGTTCGCGCCGACGGCCGCGCCACCGACCAGCTCCGCCCCATCGTCATCGAGCGAGGCTGGAGCAGCCAGGCCGAAGGGTCTGCACTCATCTCATTCGGGAACACCAAGGTGCTGTGCACCGCGTCGTTCACGAACGGCGTGCCGCGCTGGCTGAACGGCAAGGGCAAGGGGTGGATCACCGCCGAGTACGCGATGCTCCCGCGAGCCACGAACGACCGCAACGACCGCGAATCGGTCAAGGGGCGCATCGGCGGACGGACGCATGAGATCTCCCGGCTCATCGGCCGCGCGCTGCGCTCGGTCGTCGACACCAAGGCGCTCGGCGAGAACACGATCGTGATCGACTGCGACGTGCTGCAGGCCGACGGCGGCACCCGCACGGCCGCCATCACCGGCGCGTATGTCGCCCTCGCCGATGCCATCGAGTGGGCTCGGGGCAAGAAGTTCGTCGGCCAGAAGGCCCAGGTGCTGATCGACTCGGTCGCGGCGGTGTCGGTGGGCATCATCGACGGCGAGCCCATGCTGGATCTGCCCTATGTCGAAGACGTGAGGGCCGAGACCGACATGAACGTCGTCGTGACCGGTCGGGGCCTTTTCGTCGAGGTTCAGGGGACGGCAGAGGGCGCGCCGTTCGACAAGCGCGAGCTGGATGCGCTCCTCGAGCTGGCGGTCAACGGCTGCGCCGAGCTGCGCGACATCCAGGCTGCGGCTCTCGCTCCCGCTGCCGAATAGTCCGGCATCCCGAGAATGTCCACCACGTCGGCCCTTCAGCGGGTGGTCCTCGCGACGCACAACGCCCACAAGGTCCAGGAGTTCCAGGCGATCATCGCGGCGACGCGTCCCGATCTCGAGGTGATCGGCTACGACGGTCCCGAGCCCGTCGAGGACGGCACGACCTTCGCGGCCAACGCCCTCATCAAGGCCCGCGCGGCGGCTGCACACACCGGCCTTCCCGCGCTGGCCGACGACTCGGGCATCTCGGTCGATGTGCTCGGCGGTGCTCCCGGGGTCTTCTCCGCCTACTGGGCCGGGCATGCGAAGGATGCCGCCGCCAACCTGAACCTGCTGCTCGACCAGCTGCTCGACATCCGCGATCCGCATCGCACCGCCCAGTTCGTCTCAACGATCGCCCTCGTCGTGCCCGGCGGGGACGAGCACGTGGTCGAGGGGATCTGGCCCGGCAGGCTGGCAGCCGAGGCATCCGGGTCCGGCGGTTTCGGCTACGACCCGATCTTCATCCCCGACGACCAGACCGGAGCCGAGCGCACCGTGGGTGAGTGGGCCGCGTCGGAGAAGAATGAGGCTTCGCACCGCGCCCGCGCGTTCCGTGCCCTCGTTCCCCTCATCGCACGTCTCTGAACCCGCCTCAGCGCATCGCCGCTGAGCCTGAGAATCACTCTCATTCCCGACACCGGCGAACCGGGCGACCCGTGGATGCTGCGGGCATAGCCTGACGGCATGCACGATCATGCGCACGGGGCGGGCGGAGGCATCCGCTCGCTCAGCAATCGGCGCCTGCTTGCGATCTCGCTCGCGATCACCGCGCTGGTCATGGTGGTGCAGATCGCGGGATCGGCGCTGTCCGGTTCGCTTGCTCTGCTCGCCGACGCGGGACACATGTTCGCAGACGCCGCGGCTCTCGTGATCGCCTTGATCGCGAGCTCTGTCGCCGCGCGTCCCGCCGACGACCGCCGCACCTTCGGGTATCAGCGCGCGGAGGTGCTCGGCGCGCTCGTCAACGGGGCCATTCTCGTCGTGCTCGCCGTGTGGATCGGCGTCGAGGCGGTCCAGCGGCTCATGGACCCCGCTCAGCTGGAGGTGTCCGGAGGCCTCATGCTGCTCGTGGCGGTGGTGGGTCTCGTGGGGAACGCGTGTGCGCTCTGGCTGCTGAGCGCGGCCCAGAAGACGAGCATCAACGTCCGTGGCGCGTACGTCGAGGTGCTGGGCGACCTTCTCGGGTCGGCGGCCGTCATCATCGCGGCGGTCCTCGTGCTCACGACCGGGTGGATGCAGGCCGACGCGGTGGCGTCGCTGGTGATCGCGGCGATGATCGTGCCGCGCGCCGTCGGCCTGCTGCGCGAGGTCGTCTCCGTCCTCAGCGAGTCATCGCCCCGGGACGTGCAGGTGCAGACGATCCGCGAGCACATCCTGTCCACTCCCGGAGTGGTCGACGTGCATGATCTGCACGTCTGGCAGCTCACTCGGGGCGCTCCGGTGTTGAGCGCGCACGTCGTGGTCGAGGCGGACTCGCTGAGCGGGGGCCGTTCCGGTGAGATCCTCGAGCAGCTGCAGGGGTGCCTGGCTCAGCACTTCGATGTCGATCACTCGACCTTCCAGCTCGAGCCCGCGGGCCACGTCGAGCACGACTCGCACGCCTGACCCGCCCTGGGGGTGGCTAGCCGCGCACCGCGGATTCGCGCACGACCTCCTCGGGCCGCTTGTCGGGACGCAGTCCTCGCCACCGGGAGTGCCGCAGGATTCCCCCCGGCGTGAACTCGCCGAACTCGACCTCCGCGACCAGCTCCGGACGCAGCCACTGCACGTCTCGTGCGTCGAGCGGTGGCACGCCCACCAGCGGGTTCTCGTCGGTGTGCAGCTCCTCCAGCTGCTTCTGCAGAGACCGAAGCGCCGCGTCGCTGAAACCCGTGCCCACCTTGCCTGCGTACTCCAGCCCGCGGGGTCCCGGGATGCCCAGCAGGAGCGATCCGAAGGTCGACGAGCGGCCGCCCTGCCCCGGGCGGATCCCCGCCAGGACGACCTCCTGGCTCTGGGTGAGCTTCACTTTCAGCCACGCGTCCGTCCGGACGCCTCGGCGGTAGGGAGAGCGCGGGTCTTTCACCACAACCCCCTCGAGCGCGAACCGACGGCTCGCGTCGAGCGCAGCATCCACGTCGTCGAAGATCGGCGGGACGACGATGCTCGGGATGCTGTTCCCGGCCACCTCCTCGAGCACCCTGCGCCGCTCGACCAGGGGCAGTGCGGTGACATCATGGCCGCGGGCGACGAGGACATCGAAGAGGTAGTAGAGGACGGGCGCCCGCTTCGCCTCGCGGGCCACGTCGCCGGCTCTCACCAGGTTCATGCGGGTCTGCAGCAGGGCGAAGCTCGGACGCCCCCCGTCGAGCGCGACGATCTCACCGTCGATCACCGCGGGCTCGTCGCCGAGATCGGCATCGACGTCCGTGATCTCGGGATACTTGGCGGTCACGTCGTTGCCGCTGCGGGCGACAAGGCGAAGGCGGTGCCCGTCCCACACGCCGATCGCGCGGATGCCGTCCCATTTCGCCTCGGCCCACACGGGGTCGCCCCACGATCGGGCGTCCGACCGCGCGCGCTCGGGGGTCGCGATGGTGGATTGCATCGTGCGCAGGTCGACGGCGGGGGGCGGCCACGCCGCGGGGGGACAGGATGCCAGCACATCCGCCACGTCTCCTGATGCGGTCGGCTCGCTCGGCCGTACCGGCGGATCCGGCCGCGCCGGGGAATCCGGCCGCGCTGACGGTGCCCTCGAGGCTGCGGCGCCTCGGGGCTCGTCCGCCTGCGGTGAGGGCTCGACGGGCGTGCCGTCCGGCTGCGGCCGGCCTGCGGCATCCGTCTTCATGCGGTGCAGGAGCCAGCTCGACTTCTCGCCCTCGCCCTCGGTGCGGATCAGGGCCAGCCGCACCCGGCCGAGCGGTCCGCCCGGACGGCCCTCGGCGGTGAAGATGATCTCGTCGTCGCGCCACTTCTCGAGCTCGTAGCGTCCGTCGTCCCAGATCGTGACGGTGCCACCGCCGTACTCGCCGCGCGGGATCGTCCCCTCGAAGGTCGCGTACTCCATCGGGTGGTCCTCGGTCTGGACGGCGAGGCTGTTGCGACGATACGAGTGCGGCACCCCCCGGGGGACCGCCCAGCTCACGAGCACACCGTCGCGCTCGAGGCGGAAGTCCCAGTGCAGCCGCGAGGCGTGGTGCTCCTGAATGACGAACGTCGGAAGCTCGCCGGGTGCGGTGGCGGCGCCGGACGGGTTCGCGGGGACCGGCTCGGGTGTGCGGGATGCCGAGCGCTTCGCGATATAGGTGCTGAGCGGGCCCTCCTCGGCGGCCCGACCGCCCGCGTGGAATCCCAGCGGTGACATGGGGTCGCCCAGTTCCTCGACGCGGTCCAGCACCTCGTCGAACCGCAGCTGACGAAGGTCGGGGTCGTCGATCTCGTCCCATGTGCGAGGCACCGCCACCGTGGGCTGCATGCGGCCCCGCAGCGAGTACGGGGCGATCGTCGTCTTGGAGCCGTTGTTCTGGCTCCAGTCGATGAGCACGCGCTCATCGCGGATCGACTTCTTCATGCTGCTCACCACGAGCTCGGGATGGTCCGCCTCGATCGCGCGGGCGAGTTCGTGCGCGATCGCCGACGCCTGCTCGCTCGACTGACCGGGCGGGAGTGCGGTGTAGAGCTGGATGCCCTTGCTTCCGCTGGTCACGGGAAAGGGCTCGAGGCTCATGTCGAGGAGGATCTCGCGCGCCCAGCGGGCGACCTGGGCGCATTCGGCAAGCCCGGCTCCGGGACCGGGGTCCAGGTCGAGTACGAGCCGGTCGGCATCCCCTCGCTCGCCCGACGGCGTGAATCGCCACTGCGGCACGTGGAGCTCGAGGCTCGCCACCTGCGCGAGGTAGACGATCGTCGGCACGTCCCCGGCGATGGGATAGTCCTTGGGGCCGCCTGAGTGGGGGATCGGCAGTCGCCGCACCCACTCGGGCGCACCGCGTTCGAGATCCTTCGCGAAGAACGACTGCTCGGGATGCTCCGCTGTGCCGACGCCGTCGGGCCAGCGCTTGCGCGTCACCGGTCGACCGATGACGTGCGGGATCATCGTGGTGGCGATGCGCGAGTAGTAGTCGATCACCTCGGCCTTGGTCGTGCCCGCCTCGGGGTAGAGCACCTTCTCGAGATTCGTCAGCCGCAGGCGTCGCCCGCCGATGCGGACAAGCTGATCGTTCCCGGGCATGGCACCATCCTGCCCCGTCCAGGCCTAGCCGTGACGGGCGCGACCGGTGTGTACTGGTGGGATGAGATCGATCTGGAAGGGTGCACTGACCTTCGGCCTGGTGAACGTGCCGGTGAAGGTGTACTCGGCGACCGAAGACCACGATGTCTCGCTGCACCAGGTGCACAACAAGGACGGCGGTCGGATCAGGTACCAGCGGATCTGCGAGATCGATGGCGAGGTCGTCCCCTTCCAGGACATCGACAAGGCCTATGACGACGGTGACAAGACCGTCGTCCTCACCAAAGACGACCTGGCGTCGCTTCCTGCAGAGCGCAGTCGCGAGATCGACGTGGTGGAGTTCGTGCCCAGTGAGCAGGTGGATCCACTCACGTTCGACCGCGCGTACTACCTCGAGCCGGACTCTGCGTCTCCCAAGGCGTACGTGCTGCTGCGCAAGACGCTCGAGCAGACCGACCGCACGGCGATCGTCCGCTTCTCGCTGCGGCAGAAGACCCGGCTGGCGGCCCTCCGCGTGCGCGGTGATGTGCTCGTGCTCCAGACGCTGCTCTGGGCGGACGAGGTCCGTGAAGCCGCCTTCCCGTCGCTGGGGGAGTCCGTGCGGATCTCGGCGAAGGAGCTCGAGCTCTCGGCATCCCTCGTCGAGAGCTTCTCGAGTGAGTTCGATCCCGCAGAGTTCACCGACGAGTACCAGGAGGAGCTGCGCACCCTCATCCGCGCCAAGCTCGAACAGGGCGATGCGCTCGACACGGCCGAGACCTTCGGGGAGCAGGAAGAGGCGGCCGGCGGCGAGGTCATCGACCTCATGGAGGCGCTGCGTGCGTCGGTCGAGCGGTCGCGCGCGGCCCGCGGTGGCGGCGCTTCCACGGACAAGGCGACGGATGCTGCTCCGGCCGCGGCCAAGCGCTCGGCGTCGACGAAGCCGGCGTCCGGGGCGAAGGCCGCTCCGAAGGCTGCTCCGAAGAAGAAGGCCTCGAAGGCGTCCTGATTCAGGGCTTGGGGGGCGCTCCGGCGTCGTGCTCGGTGCCGCCCTCGTGACGGTGCTCCGGGCCCCGGTCGAAGACCTCCGGGTCGAGCACGAGGTGGCGCGCCTCGTCTGCGTCCACGACCACGTCCTCGCCCGCGGCCGCTTCCTTCTTCGCCTTCGAGCGTTCGCGCAGGTAGTGCCACACGGTCACGATCGCGGTGCCGCCGACGGCGGCGAGCAGGATGAGGTCGATGTACTCGGCGACCAGGTTGCCGATGAAGGGGATGAAGCCGAGAAGGTATCCGAACATCGTGAGACCGAAGCCCCACAGCATCGCGCCGATGAAGTTGTAGAGCGTGTACTTGCCCTTATGCATGCGGCCGACGCCCGCGGCGACCGGCGTGAACGTGCGAACGACGGGCACGAAGCGGGCCACGATGACGGTCAGGCCCCCGTATCGCTGGAAGAACGAGTTGGTGCGCTCGACGTTCTTGACGCTGAAGACCCCGGATTCCTTGCGCTCGAAGATGGAGGGGCCGCCCTTGTAGCCGATGACGTATCCCACTTCACCGCCGATGAACGCGGCGAGGGCGATCAGGAGCGCCACCCACCAGACGCTGACGCCGAACACTCCGTTCGGGTACTGCTCGGTCGGGTGCGAGAGCAGCCCCGAGATCACGAGCAGCGTGTCACCGGGGAGGAGGAAGCCGATGAGGAGCCCCGTCTCGGCGAAGACGATGAAGCACACGACGAGGAGTGCCCAGGGGCCGGCCCAGCCGATGATGGCGGCCGGATCCAGCCAGGGGATGAGGGCGATGTGCTGCACGAGGGGGTCCCGTCGGTCGGATCGGTCGGCGGTCAGGATGCGAGTGCGTGATGTTGGTGCTCGTGGTGATGCCGGAGACACCGTGCGGAAGGTGGGACTTGAACCCACACGCCCGAAGGCACAGGAACCTAAATCCTGCGTGTCTGCCGATTTCACCACTCCCGCGAGGTGGGATCAGTCTACTGAGCGACCTGACGGTCGGCTGAGGGGGTAACCCCCGAAACCCGTGGTGGTCAGCGGCTCTCGTGCTTGACGCCGAAGAGGAAGTACGCGGCAGGGCCGAGCCAGTTGATGAAGAGTGCCGGCACCCACATCCACTTGCTGCCCTTGACCTCCTCGTCGCTGCGGTGCCAGAGATCCCACGCCGCCAGGAAGGCGAAGGCCGCCTGCAGGATGCCGAGGATCGTCACCCCCGCTCGAGCGCCACCACTCAATCGGCGATCCATGTGCGTCATGACTCTCCCTCCGGCCGTTCTGACCATCGTGCCATTCCCCGTGGCTGGGGGCCAGATGTCAGGCCAGTGCCGCGTTCGCCCGTACCGCCAGGGCGACCGCCTCGACGCGTGAATGCACGCCCAGCTTCTGCAGCAGGTTCTGCACATGCGCTCCCACGGTCTTGACGCTGATGCCCAGGCTCGTCGCAACCTGCTTCTGGGATTGACCCTCGGCGATGAGAGTGAGCACCTGGCGTTCCCGCTCCGTCAGCGCTGACATCCTGCGAAAGTCCACGGTCGCGCTCCTGCTGCGACTGCCATTGCCAGTGCCCCGTGTGCGGTCGACGAGGCGGCGCACGCGCGCGACGAACTCATCGGCATCCATCGATTCCGCTGCGTAGTCGTCGGCGCCCACGAGCAGACCGGCCACCACATCAGCCGGCGATGTGCGGTCGGCCGAGACGAGCACGACCGGCAGATCCGCACCGAACCGGTCTCGCAGTTCGCGCAGCAGCTCGCACCCGCCATCCTCCACCTCGAGGATTGCGACCGCGGGGGGCCGCAGGCGAAGGGCCGCGGAGGCATCCGCCGCGCGGCTGAACGAGTCGGCATCCAGGCCCAGACGCTTCAGAAGCGCAACGTAGTCGGGTCGCACAGGCTCGCCTGTCACGACCAACGCGTACGCGTCATCGCCCTCGATGCTCACGTCTGGTCCCCAGCGCCGCGTTGCATGGGCTGCCCGCCCTCGCGACATCTTCGCTGGGTGTCTTGCCCACACCCGGATGTCGCCTCCCCGCAGCACTCACATCTTAGGACCGGCACACGTCCCAGAACAGGGCATGCCCTAGGGAGTTCTCCCCGGTTCTCCTCAGGATTCGCCCGATGGTCGGCCCCCGACAGCGCTCATAGCGTGGAGCCGAACCCGCTGGGGGTACGAAAGGGGACTCACTATGTCCACATGGACGCGGCGGCGCGCGCTCGCCGCAGGAGCGGCGGGATGTCTCGTCGTAGCAATAGTCATGGGCGGAGCCAGTGCGGCGACAGCCGCGGACGGCCCGTGGGATGTCACAGGCACGGCAGGCACCGGGACGATCCCGGACGCCGGAGTCGCCAATAACCTGGACGATGCTGAGGGCAACGTGAAGGAGCTCGGCCCGCTCAACTCGAACACGACGAAGATCGGCGTCATCCACAACGATGCCGCGCCCACTCTCGGATTCACCAATCCGAACGCTCAGGTCGACCTGCGTCAGGCATGGCTCGACATCAAGCGGGAGGGCGGCAAGGACTGGCTCTACTTCGCGTGGGAGCGTGACAACAACACCGGCAGTGGTTTCATCGCCTACGAGTTCATGCGGAACGCCGCTCCCGTTGCGTGCGGCACCTACGACACCACCACCCAGGCGCTCACCGACCAGTTGATCGCAAGCTGCAATCCCTGGGCGAATCGGCAGGGCGGGGCGCCCGCCTCGGGAGTGAATCCCGCCGTGCCGGGCGACTTCATGATCCTCTGGGATCAGCAGGGAAGCGGGCTCGACCTGTATCTCCGGATATGGAGCGGTACGGCACCGAACCTGGTCCTGGGCGCGCCGATCGCGCTCAACGCCGCGACATCACAAGCCGCGATCAGTGCAGACGGGTTCCGTGGTGAGGCGGCCGTCAACCTGACGGACACGATCTTCGGCGGCGCACTCCAGTGCCTGTCGTTCGCCAACACCATTCCGAGCACGGTCACCGGCAACTCGGACACCGCGGACTACAAGGACACGATCCTGCAGACGATTCCGCCGATCAGCAACTGTTCGACGACGACGACGACCACGCCCCAGACGGGCGCGGGCGTTGACATCGTGCCGGCGGACGGCATCTCGATCGGTACCGGCGTCGCGTCGGTGAAGGACTCCGCCTACGTCACCCTGGTGGGGGCCACATCAGGTACCCCGGGGGGGACCGTCGCGTTCTCGCTCTGCAAGCAGGACACCGGTTCGTGTACGACGGGAGGTACGCCCGTCGGCTCGACGGCTGTCACGGCCACGGCGTATCCGTTCACTGTCGTCTCGCCGACCGCGTACGTCACCTCAGCCGGCCGGTACTGCTGGCGCGCGGTGTATGACGACGGCAACGCGAACAACGGCATCGGCAATTCGAGTGACTCGAGCATCGGAGAGTGCTTCACCGTCAATCCGGTGACACCCACTCTGTCTACCACCGCGGGTGCCGGGGGCAACCTCGGCGGCACGGTGTCCGACTCCGCCACGCTCGGCGGCACCGCGACGCAGCCGGCGAGCCCCGTCATCAACCTCACCGGTACAGGCGGTGCTGCAGCCGGAGGGACGATCACCTTCAAGCTGTACGGGCCGAACAACTGCACCACGCTGGCGTACACGTCGCCGACAGTGGCGGTGAGCGGGAACAGCACCTACAACACACCCGCGCCGCAGTTCCAGCCCACGCTGGCCGGAACGTACCACTGGGTGGCCGAGTACAGCGGGAACCTGCCGAACACCAACGCCAAGACCCACAATGCCGCGTGCACGGACTCCAACGAGGATGTGACGATGACCTCGGTGCCCTCGACGCTGACCAGCGCCCAGCGCTGGGTGCCGAACGATTCGGTGACCATCACGGCTCCGGCCGGAACTGGCAACCTCGCAGGCACGGTGTCGTTCGAGCTCTTCGCGAACAACACCTGCACGGGTACCGCGCTGTACAGCCTCACGAATGCGGCTGTGACGGGTGCCTCGCCACAGACGGTGTCGACGGCCAACACCACCACGGCGGTGGTGACGGCCACCGGGTCGTACTGGTGGAAGGTGAGCTATACGAGCACCAACCCGGCGCAGCGGAGTATTCAGGCCAGCTGCAACGAGACCACCGCCCTGACGATCGGAAACGGACCGTCGGTCAGCAGCCAGTGAGATAGGCACAGCATGGCGCACGATGGCCGGGGCCTCCCCGGCCATCGTCGTCCCTGCCGGGAAACCTAGAGAGCATCCCGTCGGCGTTCAGAGCGGGGATTCCCTCGCGTTTGTCTCGCTCCGCGGCTCCGCGGGGGCGCGTCATCCTGTGGGGTCGAGACCGGGATTGTGGATAACTTCCGGGTGTCAATCACGCGGCGGGCGAGGATGCTCGGGTGCATCTCGCTTCCGGACCGACCGCCACCGCCACGGCAGTTGCCGAGCGCGTGCGCGAGCGCCTGCGTGCGGAGCGCTCCGACCCTGCGCGTGATCCGGAGTTCGCGGCCCAGGTCGCCCGGGCGGAGGTGCAGCGGCACAACGATTTCGCCCTCGCCCGGGGCCTCAGGCCGGTCGACGACGAGGCGGCGTGTGTTCGGGAAGTTCTCGCCGCGGTGGCGGGCTACGGTCCGCTGCAGCCGTACCTCGACGATCCGACCATCGAAGAAGTGTGGATCAACGCTCCGGACCGTGTCTTCGTGGCTCGCGGCGGAGTCTCGCAGAGACTGCCGCTCACGCTGACCGATGCCCAGGTCCGCGACCTCGTCGAACGCATGCTGCACGCCACCGGACGACGAGTCGACCTGTCGCAGCCGTTCGTGGACGCCTCGCTGCCCGACGGCAGCCGCCTTCACGTCGTCATTCCGGATATCACCCGGCGCCACTGGGCGGTCAATGTCCGCAAGTTCCTGCCCGCGTATCGCGATCTCGACCGACTGGTCAGCGCGGGCTCCATCGCCGAGGACGGTGCCGCCATCCTGCGGGCGGCGATGTCCGACGGACGCAGCATCCTGGTCTCTGGCGCCACTCATGCAGGCAAGACCACCCTGCTGAGCGCGCTGATCGCGGCCGCACCCAGCCACCACCGCATCGTGACCGTCGAGGAGACGTTCGAGCTGGCTGTCGACGCGGCCGACATCGTGGCGCTGCAGGGCCGTCAGCCGAGCCTGGAGGGCACGGGTGAGGTCTCGCTCCGCCGCCTTGTCAAAGAAGCGCTCCGCATGCGGCCCGACCGGCTCGTGGTGGGGGAGGTCCGGGACGCCGAGGCGCTCGACCTCGTCCTCGCACTCAACACCGGCGTCCCCTGTGCGGCGACGATCCACGCGAACTCCGCGCGGGAGGCCCTCGGGAAGCTCTGCGCGCTGCCTCTGCTCGCCGGGCGCAACATCGACGCGGGGTTCGTGCAGCCGGCGGTCGCCGCATCCGTCCACCTCGTCGCACACTGCGAGCGTGACGAGTCGGGGCGGCGCCGGATCGTCGAGATCGTCGAGCCGACGGGCCTCGGGACCTCGGGCGTCGAAGCGCGCACTGCGTACCGCGGTGGGTCTGAGTGACCGTCTTCTGGGGCGCGGTCCTCGCGGCCGGTCTGCTGCTGACCGTCTCGCCCTGGGTGTGGCCGGCACGCGCCGAACGGACCCCCTCGCGAGCGGATGGCGCCATCGCGAGGCTTCTCGAAGAGGCCGGTCTCGCTCATGTGGCACCCGGCTTCTTCATCGCCGCCTCAGCTGCCTCGGCGGTCGTGCTCGCCGCGGTCGCGTGGCTGATGGTGCCCGTCCCCGTCCTGGCCGGGGTCGCCGCGGTTGCGGGCTCGCTCGCGCCACTGGGCTGGCTGCGCGCACGACGCGGCCGTCTTCTGCGCACGCGCCGCGCACTCTGGCCCGACGTGTGCGATCTCCTCATCGCCTCTGTGAGGGCGGGGATGTCGCTCCCCGACGCGGTGTCCGGCCTCGGCGACTCCGCGCCCGCTCCGCTGCGCCCGTCGTTCGCCGGGTTCGCTCGCGACCTCGCCGCATCAGGGCATTTCGACTCGAGCGTGCAGGGGCTCAAGGCGATGCTGGGCGATCCTGTGGCTGACCGCATCATCGAGACGCTCCGGATGGCTCGCCAGGTGGGCGGCACGGAACTCACTCCGGTGCTGCGAGCGCTGGCTGCGTCGGTGCGCGCAGATGCCTCGCTCCGCGCCGAGGTCGAGGCGCGCCAGTCCTGGATCAGGGGTGCCGCCGTGCTCGGTGTGGCGGCACCGTGGATCGTGCTCGCGCTCCTCGCGATGCGACCGGAAGGGGCGGCTGCCTACGGAAGCCCCGAGGGGATCACGCTCATCGTCGCCGGTGCGGCGCTCTCCTTCGTCGCGTATCGCATCATGCTTCGACTCGGACGTCTGCCCGAGCCCCGCAGGTGGTTCGGGTGACCCCGTTCGCGATGACGGACGCAGCTCTCGCGGTCGTTCTCGGCGGCGCGCTCGGGTTCGGGGTCTGCCTGCTCCTGTCGCTCGCTCCGCGGTGGGGTGCGCCCACGCTCGCCCGCCGGATCGCCCCCTATCTCCGCGACATCACCGACCCTCGGGGCGTGACGCCAGCCCACGCGGCGCGCATGGTCGACCCCCGCTCCTTGTGGAACAGCGCCGCGGAACGGCTCGGACACGCGCTCGGAGGTTCTCTGTCCATCGAGCGTCGCCTGCGCCAGGCGGGTCGGGTGACGGATGCCTCATCCTTCCGTGCCCGCCAGCTCGGGTGCGCCGTGGTCGGTGTCGGCGCGGGTGGGGTGGCCGTCGTCCTGCTCATCCTCGCGGGCCGGGCATCCGGGGCTCTCGTGCTCCTGCCACCGCTGATGGCCTTCGCGGCCGCTGCGCTGTACGACTACGCGCTGACTCGCGCCGCAGCGGCACGGATCGCCCGCATCGAAGAGGAGCTGCCCACGGTGCTCGAGTTTCTCGCCCTCTGCCTTTCGGCAGGAGAGGGGATCCTCGACTCGCTGCGGCGGGTGTCTCAGGTAGGGGCGGGCGAGCTGACCGCCGAACTGCGCGGGGTCGTGCTGGCGGTGGGAACGGGCTCCTCGCTCTCGGAGTCGCTCACGACGGTGTCGACGCGGCTGCAGATCCCCGCGCTCTCCCGGGCGATCGACCAGCTGGTCGCCGCGATCGACCGAGGCGCGCCGCTCGCCCACGTCCTCCACTCGCAGGCTCTCGACGCTCGGGAGGACGCCAAGCGCCGGCTCATCGAACGGGCCGGACGCAAGGAGATCTACATGCTCATCCCACTCGTCTTCCTCATCCTTCCCCTGAGCATCCTCTTCGCGGTGTTCCCGGGAATCTTCATGCTTCGCCTCGGAATCGGCTGACCCCTTTGGGTCGGAAGGAGAAATCATGCTGCACACCCTCATCTCCCGGATCGGAGCGCGTCTCGCGCGCACGGTGGAGGACGAACGCGGTGACGTGCCCGGCTGGGTGCTGATCACGCTCATGACGGCAGGGCTCGTCGTGCTGATCTGGGCCATGGCGGGCCCCGCCCTCTCGGGACTGTTCGAGCAGGCGATCCAGCGAGTGTCGGGGTTCTGAACGGATGACCTTCGCCGCCCGTCTTCGCCGACGGCTCGGTGCCGTCCTCGACGACGAGAGCGGCGCCAGCCCGGTCGAGTTCGTCCTGGTGGGAACCCTCCTCACCGTGCTGACGCTCGCTGTGCTGCAGCTCGGCCTGGCGATCTACGTGCGCAACGTGCTGCACGATGCCGCCGTCGAAGGCGCGTATCACGCGGCGCTCGCCGATACCTCGCTCGCGGACGGTGTGCGGCGTACGACCGAGATCGTGAGCCGGACCGTCGGAGGTGAGTACGCGGGGGATGTGCGGGCGGTCGAGGTCGCGCACCGCGGCGATCCCACCGTCGAGCTGACCGTGCGTGCGCCCTTCCCACTCGTGGGACTTCTCGGCATTCCGCGGATGCTGGAGGTGACAGCCCATGCACCGCTCGAGTCCTTCGACTGATCGGCGGGCGCCCCGGCTGGGACTGCGCACCGACGATTCCGAGCGCGGGTCGGCGGCACTCGAGTTCATTCTCGTGGGACTGGTTCTCCTGGTGCCTCTCGTCTATCTCGTCGTCGCGCTCGGACTGATTCAAGAGCAGGCTCTCGGCGCCGAGGCCGGTGCGAGGCACATCGCACGCACCGTGTCGACCTCCTCGGGCGTCGTCGAGGCGCGCGAGCGCGCGGATCGGGTTCTGCAGGCCGTGGTGGAGGAGTACGGGATGGATGCGGCATCCGTCCAGCTCTCGCTGAGCTGCGTGCCCGCGGGCACGACCTGCCCGGATGCCGGTGCCACCCTCGTCGTGACGCTGCGCACGCGGGCGCCACTCCCGCTGATCCCGCCGATCCTCGGGCTCGACAGCATCGCGAGCATTCCCGTCGAGGCGTCGTCGGGGCAGAAGGTTTCGCGCTTCTGGGGTGCGCAGTGACCCGGATGCGCACGCGAGCGCCCGGCCGCGGGCCCGACGACGAGGGAAGCGTTCTGCTGTTGACCCTCGGGTACGCGATCCTCGCGATCGTCGCCGTGCTGATCTGCGTCGATGCGACGAGCCTGTACCTCGCGCAGAAGCGCCTGGACGGACTGGCGGATGCCGCCGCGCTCGCCGGCGCGGACGGCTTCACGCTCTCGGTGGTCGAAGGCGACGCCCGGGCTGAGCTCGACTCGGCCGGTGTTCGCGCCCAGGCCGAGGCGCTGCTGCTCGGCGTCGGGGGAGATGCGGTCCTGGTCTCTGCGGGCACCCCCGATGGCGTATCGGCGCGGGTCACCGTCGCGGGGTCGTGGCGTCCGCCCGTCCTGACGCTCTTCGTCCCCGAGGGTGTCGCCCTCCGGGCGACCGCGACGAGCCGGACCGCGCTGCGCTGATCGCGCGGCTGCGCCTCTACTCCGACGCGGCATCCTCAGGCATGCCCCCGCGCGGCACGAAGCGCGGCACCCATCGCACGAACGCGACGGCGCCGAGCAGGCCCAGGATTCCGATCGCTCCCGTTGCCGCGGCGAGAGTGGTTGCCGCTGCGATCGCGGACACGAGCAGCGGTGCCACCGCGCCCCCGGCATCCGACAGCGTGCGCCAGGAGCCGAGGAACGGCGCAGGGTCGGCCTTCGGTGCCACATCCGCACCGAGAGTCAGCAGGATGCCGCTCGACAGGCCGTTGCCGACGCCGAGGACGGCGGCGAACATCGCGAACCACATGGCGGCGGAATCGAGGTCGCGCGTGAACGCCAGAGCGAGAAAGCCGGCGCCCATCAGGATCATCGCGGGAAGCGCCGCCCACAGCCTGCCGAAGCGGTCCATGACCTGCCCGCTCGCGTAGAACAGTGCGAAGTCGATGGCCCCGGAGATGCCGACGACGAGCGCGATCGTCTGTGCGTCGAGCCCGATCGAGACGCCCCAGAGCGGCAGGACGACTTGCCTCGCGGATCTGACAGCCGAAAGGGATGCGGCGGCCACGCCGAGGCGCGAGAGAACACGGCGGAAACGCCACATCGTACGGAAGACGCCTTCGCGTCCTGTGTCGCCGCCGAGCGCGCCTGTCGGGATCGATCCGGTGACCGACTCGCCCGTGTCCTCGGCGAGAACGGGTTCGGACGCGGGGAGAGGCAGCTTCTCCGGATCGGGACCCAGCAGCACGAGCAGCACGCAGGCGATCAGGCATCCTGCGAAGAACCACACCGTCGCTCGCTCGTCGCCGAAGAGAGTCAGCAGTCCCACCGCGATGAACGGCCCGATGAACATGCCGAGCCGGAAGGTGCCGCCCAGCAGAGACAAGGCTCGCGCGCGGAACGCGAGTGGAACCCGCGTCGCCATGAACGAGTGACGCGCCAGCCCGAAAGCGGCCGCGCACACTCCGATCAGGAACACGGATGCCGCGAACACTCCGAGGACAGGAGCGAAGGCGAGGGCGACGGCACCCGCAAGGGCGACGCATCCGGCAATCGCCATGGTGAGGCGCTCTCCGATGCGTGCGACCGCCCATCCCGCGGGGATGTTGCCGCACAGCTGGCCCACGACGAGTGCCGACGCGACGAGGGCCGCGGTCGCCACATCCGCCCCGAGCTGTGAGGCGATGACGGGGATCAGGGGGATCACCGCACCCTCGCCCAATGCGAAGAGAACGGTAGGTCCGTAGATCATCGGTCCGAACCGCCACAGCACGTCGCTCGCGCGCGGAGGGGGAGGGCTGGAACTCACCGATCCAACGCTACTGGTCGGACCCGGGGTGAACAGGATCGAGGATGCTGGGGTTGCCGGCATCCGCGCTAGTCTGGACTGTCATGCTCGAACTCGATCTAGCCGCCGATATCGAGGCGCTCCGTTCCACCTTCGCCGACATCAAGTCCGTCGTGGACGTCGAGGCTCTCGCCGCCGACATCGCCCGGCTGAGCGAGGAGGCGGGGGCTCCCGACCTCTGGGACGACGTCGACAAGGCGCAGAAGGTCACGAGCTCGCTGAGCCACCGGCAGTCCCAGCTCAAGCGGATCACCGACATCGAGCAGCGCCTCGATGACCTGGACGTGCTCATCGAGCTCGCCGTCGAGATGGACGACGAGGATTCCGCCGAAGAGGCGCGCCGCGAGCTGGCCGAGCTGGAAGACATCGTGGGCGAGCTCGAGGTGCAGACCCTCCTCGACGGCGAGTACGACGACCGTTCGGCGGTCGTCACGATCCGCTCAGGCGCCGGCGGCGACGACGCCACCGACTTCGCCGAGATGCTCATGCGTATGTACCTCCGCTGGGCCGAGCGTCACAAGTACCCCGTGAAGGTCATGGACACGTCCTACGCCGAAGGCGCAGGAATCAAGTCCGCGACGTTCGAGATCACGGCTCCCTACGCGTACGGCACGCTCTCGGTAGAAGCGGGAACGCATCGTCTTGCACGCATCAGCCCGTTCGGCTCCGCCGACAAGCGCCAGACGAGCTTCGCCGCCGTCGAGGTCATCCCCGTCATGGAGGAGGCCGTCGAGGTCGAGGTGCCCGAGGGCGACATCCGCGTGGACGTCTTCCGCTCCTCCGGCCCGGGCGGACAGTCGGTCAACACGACCGACTCCGCCGTGCGCATCACGCACCTCCCGACGGGCATCGTCGTCTCGATGCAGAACGAGAAGTCGCAGATCCAGAACCGCGCCGCGGCCATGCGCGTCCTCCAGACGCGCCTGATGCTGCTGCAGCGCGAGGAGGAGGCGGCGAAGAAGAAGGAGCTCGCGGGCACGATCACCGCGAGCTGGGGCGACCAGATGCGCTCCTACTTCCTCTACGGCCAGCAGCTCGTGAAGGACCTGCGCACCGGCTACGAAGTGGGAAACCCCACTCCCGTCTTCGACGGGGACATCGACGGCTTCATCGCCGCGGGTATCCGCTGGCGCAAGCGTAAAGACGACGACTGAGTTCCGTCGATCCCGGCGGGTGTCGCTGGGACGGTCATGGGCTGCCACGCATAGGCTCGTGGAGCCATGATCCGGTTCGAAAACGTCACGAAGCGCTATCGCGGCACGGCGAAGCCCGCTCTGCACGAGATCGACTTCGAGGTGACCCGCGGCGAATTCCTGTTCCTCGTGGGCGCGTCGGGTTCGGGCAAGTCGTCGTGCCTGCGGCTCATCCTCCGCGAGGAGACGCCGTCCGACGGCCGTGTGGTGGTGCTCGGTCGCGACCTCAAGACGCTCGCCAGTCGGAAGGTGCCGTATTTCCGCCGGCACATCGGCTCGGTCTTCCAGGACTTCCGCCTCCTGCCGGCCAAGACGGTCTTCCAGAACGTGGCCTTCACGCTCCAGGTCATCGGCTCATCGAATGCGTTCATCCAGCAGGCGGTGCCCGAGGTGCTCGCTCTCGTGGGCCTCAAGGGAAAAGAGCGTCGCTTCCCGCATGAGCTGTCGGGTGGCGAGCAGCAGCGCGTCGCGATCGCACGCGCGCTGGTGAACAGGCCTCAGGTGCTGCTCGCAGACGAGCCCACGGGAAACCTCGACCCCGCGACATCCGCTGACATCATGCAGCTGCTCGCCCGCATCAACGCGGGCGGAACCACCGTCGTGATGGCGACGCACGAGGCGGGCTTCGTCGATCAGATGCAGCGCCGCGTGATCGAGCTGAGCAACGGCGAGATGGTGCGCGACGAGCGCCACGGCGGCTATGGCGACACGTCCGGGCTCCCGAGCCTCGCGCCCGAGCCCGCCCGCGGTGCAGCGGCCGTCGCTGCGCTCACGGCGGTGCTGGAGCTGCACCGCGAGATCGTCGAAGGCGGCACAGTCGACTCGGCGTCGGTGGATGCGGCGATGGCCGTCGCGGCGGCCTCTGCCGAGAGGGACGACACATCGACGGATGGCGAGTCCGAGGGCGAGCCGCCAGCCCCAGCGCCGGTTGCGCTCCTCGCGTCCGCAGAATCCGAGGCGGCGCGCGAAGCCGAGAGTCAGGCCATCGAAGCACCCGATGCCAGCGAGACACCGGCGGCGCCTGCCTCTCCGAAGACGGTGGACGTTGCCCCCGTCCGCCCCCGCACCGCCCCGATCCAGGTCGTCGAGGAGCTCGAACTTGACGTGGCGGAACTCGGGCTGGCCGACAGGCTGGGCCTGGGCGAGGTCGACCCGGACGACGAAGTGGGGCCGACGTCGTGAGAGCTGGCCTCATCCTGTCCGAGGCTCTGACCGGCCTGAGACGGAATGCCTCGATGGTCGTGTCCGTCGTGCTGGTGACATTCGTGTCGCTGACGTTCGTGGGCGCGGCGATCCTCATGCAGATGCAGATCGGCACGATGCGGGACTTCTGGGCCGACCGAGCTCAAGTCGCGATCTACATGTGCACGACGGTCTCGCAGACGGCCACGTGCACCGACGGTGCCGCGACACAGGAGCAGATCGACGCCGTCCAGGCCAAGCTCGACGGCGACGCCCTGGCCCCGCTGATCCGGACCGTCGAGTACGTCGACCACGACCAGGCGTATCAGGAGCTGCTCGACCTGGTCGGCGAGGAGGCGGCGAGCGTCGTCACCCCGGAGCAGGTCAATCAGACCTTCCGCGTCAACCTGATCGACCAGACGCAGGCGGACGTGATCATCGAGGCCTTCCGAGGCATGCAGGGCGTCGAAGAGGTGAAGGACCAGCTCCAGTATCTGGAACCGCTCTTCTCAGCTCTCACCGTGGCGACGTACATCGCCGTCGGCATAGCCGCGCTCATGCTCGTCGCGGCCGTGCTGCTCATCGCCACGACGATCAGGCTGTCTGCCTACGCGCGGCGGCGAGAGCTCGGCATCATGCGGCTGGTCGGGGCGTCGAACCGGTTCATCCAGACGCCCTTCATCCTCGAGGGTGTCTTCGCGGCGCTCATCGGTTCTCTGCTCGCGAGCGGCGCCGTGCTGGTGGGCGTCCAGTTCGGAATCAATCAGTACCTGCGCAGCCGTGTCGACTTCGTGACCACGTGGGTGGGACTCGAGGAGGCCTGGACCGTGGTGCCGATCCTCATCGTCATCGGGATCGCTCTCGCCGCGGTCTCCGCCGGGTTCGCGATTCGCCGCTGGCTTCGCGCGTGACCTGGTCCGCGAGATAGACTGATGGGCTGCCGCACGCACTGCGCGGCATCCGTCGAAGCAGGAGAGAAGTCGTCATGCCCAAGGAGCGCGGGGAGAAGGTCGTCGCGACCAATCGTCGGGCGCGCCATGAGTACACGATCGAGAAGACCTACGAGGCGGGTCTGGTCCTGACAGGCACCGAGGTGAAATCGCTCCGCGAGGGTCGTGCCAATCTGTCGGACGGCTACGCCTACATCGATGGAGGAGAGGCCTTCCTCGACTCGGTGCACATTCCCGAGTACTCCCAGGGGCACTGGACCAACCATGCGTCGAAGCGCACCCGCAAGCTCCTGCTGCACAAGGAGGAGATCATCAAGCTCTCGCACGCGATCTCTGCGGGCGGTTACACCCTGGTGCCGCTGAAGCTCTACTTCTCCGATGGTCGGGCGAAGGTCGAGATCGGTGTCGCGAAGGGCAAGCGGGAGTTCGAGAAGCGTCAGACGATCCGGGAGCGCGAAGACAAGCGCGAGGCCGAGCGGGCGATGCGCTCGAAGAACCGCCTGGGCGAGTAGTTCTCGAGAGCGGATGCTGGGCCCTCGGCGCCGGACCCGGGCGTGGCCGACGTTCGGAGCAGCGCGGACGCAGGCGTTCAGAACGGTGGGACCGAGTCGTCGGGCACTGGTGAGCTCATCCGGAACACCGGGACCCGCCGTTCGGGTTGCACGACGTATCGTCGCCCGGTGGGGGAGATCCACTCCACCGCTCCACCACTGTCTTCTATCTGCCTGACGGCCCAGTCGCCGTGATGTTTGACGGTGTGGTGGCCCTTGCAGAATGGCGCATTGTTCTCGAGCGAGGTCTCACCGCCGAATTGCCAGTCGATCTGATGGTCGATTTCGCATCGCGAGGCGGGCATTCCGCATCCGGGAGCCATGCATCTGTCAGCGCGCCACTTGACCAGCCGGCGAAGCATCGCGGGCGGACGATACTGGTCGCGCCCTACCGACAGCACCATCCCCGTCTCGGGGTGAGTCAGGACCCGCATCCACAGGCTCTCACCGCCGCAGAGGTCCTTCGCCACAGAGAGCGGGATCGGGCCGACTCCCTCGACCAGGGCGGGATCAGCGGTGCCGCCCGGCTCGTGCTCGAGCAGTGACAGGACCGGCACGGTGACGACGACCTGCGCGCGAATGCCGCGAGCCTCGGAGGGGATGGCATCGGTCACCCCATCGATGAGGAGGTCGCAGAGCACGTCGGCGCGCACCTGATCGAGGGTCCGCGTCTCGCCATCGCCGCCGACGATCGCTTTGGCGAACGCGGTTGCGCGATCGAAGATCGCCTGGAGCGCGACGTCGGGCGCGCGAAGCAGGAGCTCGCCCACTCCGTCGTAGCCGCGCTCGATGGCGACGCGACGCGTCTGGAGGGCGGCCTGATAGCGCTCCTCGAGCGTCGAGGCCTGGACGGTTGCGATCAGGGTGCGCAGCGCCCGCCGGAAGGTGCCGACCGGCTCGGCCTCGGCCAGTTCGAGTGCTCGGTCGGCGACCTGCTTGCTCAGCTCGGGCATCAGCTGACCGAGGTCGTCGACCAGGATCTCGGCGTGCTTCGGTGTGATGTCGGCCCGGTGGAGGGAATCCAGCACGCGCGGATAACGCCGCACGAGTGCCTCGGCGTGCACGATCATCCGGCCCGCGGAGTATTCGGTGATGCGCATCGCCGCGGCGAGTTCGAGCCGTATCGACCTTTCGATGATCTCGGTGGTCGCGGATCCTCGGCCCTCGGCATCCTCGAGCAGTTCTCGTCGCATCGCATCGACGCGGATCAGCCGCTCAGCGGCGAACACCGACTCCATCGCCGCCGCTTCGACAACGAGGTCAACCGCGTCGGGCACCGGCGGCCGCTCGTCGTCCCACTCCACGGGGGAGGTGTCGAAGGGATCGCCGGTCATGATCCGACTCTAGAACAAACCTACGACATCGCCGCTGGGCCACAGCGCGCGGATCAGTGCGCGAAACCTGCCCGTCGCGTGTGCAGCGAGTGGCCAGGTGCCTCAGCGAGCGGCGAACCGCGCCTCGACGGCGGCCGCCACGATGATGTCTTCGGGCTGGAACTCCACCGCCGGGCCGCCGCCCACATCGGCCGCGAACGACGCCGACTTCAGCATGCGCGCCATGGGCGCGGGGCCTGGTTCGTCCCGGCCCAGCAGACCCACATCCGCGACCTCCACGGGGGTCACCGACGACAGCCCGATCGCTCGGGCGTAGGCGCTCGCACGCTCCACCGCCACGCGCACCGCCTCGGTGGCGACATCCGCTTCTGCCTGCTTGGCGGTTTCACGGGTCAGGCGCCACTCGATGGCATCGATCTGGAGCCCGTCCCGCTCCGAGACATCCGTGACCCACCACGACAGCGCGGCGAAGTCGGTGAACACCGCGGAGAACTCGACCGAGGCGTAGTGCACGAGCGAGAGCTGCTTGCCCTCCGCATTCCAGGGGCGGTTGGCCCACACGGCGACCCGCTGGCTGGACCACTCCCGAACCCCGCCCTGCTCCTTGCGCGCCGCGAGGTCGGCCCGGAGCGGCTCGGCCAGCGTCGAGATGCGCTCGACCACTCCGCCGCGGTCTGGGCCTTCGGCTCGCACGGACAGACGCACCACCCCCTCCTCGGGGGCGACGCGGGCTTCGTGCTCGCCGCGCACGGCGATGACGACTTCACTCATGCGGGGACTCTACGCGAGGGCGCCGTCACTCGGGCTCATCGGGCGCCTTCACAGAGGCGAGATCGGCCTTCGTCATCGCCCACCGCACGTCATCGTCCGTGAAGAGGTAACTGTCTCCGTAGCCCTCATCATCCGCCCATCCGTCCGCGCTCGGCATGGCAAGGTACATGCCCTCAGGGGCGTCGATGCGTTCGTACCCCTCGCCGATGAGGGACTCCTGCGCTGCGGCGGCACTCGATGCGATGGGCGACCATGCGAGGTCGATCAGGTTGTCCGTCGGAATGTCAGGCGACTCGCCCCACCGGCAGAGGAGCTGACCGACCGGGGCCCCGCCGGGGAACCGGTCGAAGGGGCGGGCACCGATGGTCTGGTCCTGCGTCTCCCACGAGACCCACCCGTTCTGCGCCGCCAGCGCGCGGAACTCTGCCGTGGACGTCGTCTCGCAGGTCGCCGTCACCATCGAGGGTGTCGGGCTCGGGGACGCGGTCGGAGGCGTCGGAGCAGGGGAGGTGTCGGCCGGGACGCTCGATGCGGGCGGGGCGGAGGGCGCCGGGCTTGCCGCCGGATCGCCCTGTGTGCTGGCGAAGAGCCAGACGAGAAGCCCGACGACGACGCCTACGCCGATGACGGCGCCGATGATCGCCCAGCCTCTCCTACTCACCCTCACACGGTATCGGGAGCGAGCCAGTCGGACGGGAATTCAGGATGTCGAGGATCCGTTGTATTCTGATGTGCTCGGATGTCACGGCATCCGTTGCGGAAAACTCAACAGCGTGACAACGGCCCTTCGCAAGGAGGACACCTCGATATCGAGGGCACGGGGATGATCGGTTTCGACATCGCCTGCGAATCTGCGAGAAGCGGGCCGAGGATGCAGGGTTATCTCGAAAACGATCTCTGCAAAAACATAATTGCCGATGCAAATCGCAATGACTTCGCCCTCGCTGCGTAAGCGAGCTCGATAGTCCGTCAGACCGTGGGTGATCCCGACACGGTTCCTGGCGTCATCTAGGGATCTTGCTGTGTGACGGCGTCTGGACGTCACGCGGGACTCTTCCCAGGCTGGGCTCGTCGACTTAGGTGTCTGTGACAAAGGTCGGAGCCGAGTAGAACGTCTGCACAGACTGCGCCCGGAGAAGACGCAGTATCTCAGCGATGGACGGGGGTTCGATTCCCCCCATCTCCACCACGCCGTTGTCACGGAAAGAGGGCCCGGACCCGCGCACGATCGCGGGGCCGGGCCCTCTTTTCGTCTCGGCACCGGCAGCGTTCCCGGACGGTCGTTGCCGCCGATCGCGACTCGCGTTACCGTGAGGGAGTCGACCCTCGCCACCCATATACGGGGGGTTTGTCATGGTCACCTTCACGCACCGATCTGCACGCACGAGCATCGCGTTCTCGCTCGCCGGTGTGCTGGCGATGGCGGCCGCAGTCGCAGCGTCGCCGGCAGCCGCTGCGCAGACAGTGGTTGAGGCAGGGCGACCGGCGCCCCCGAGCCCGTCGACGTCGATGGGCTACGGCGGTGCGGTCGCCTCCGTCGACGCCGAGGCGAGCGCTGCGGGGCTCGAGGTTCTCCGCAAGGGCGGCAACGCCGCCGATGCCGCCGTCGCGACAGCCGCCGCGCTCGGAGTGACCGAGCCGTACAGCGCGGGCATCGGCGGCGGGGGATACTTCGTGTACTTCGACGCCGCGAGCGGCGAGGTCACCACGATCGACGGGCGCGAGACCGCCCCTGCCGCCATGACGGAGACGTCCTTCATCGATCCCGCGACGGGAACGGCGTATCCGTTCTCGGATGTCGTCTCCTCGGGGCTGTCGGTCGGCGTTCCCGGCACACTTGCCACGTGGCAGGCGGCACTCGACAGGTTCGGCACCACATCCCTGAGGGACGCGCTCAAACCGGCGATCCTGCTCGCCACCCGCGGCTTCCGCGTCGACGAGACCTTCCGCGAGCAGACCGCCGGGAACGAGGAGCGCTTCAGGCAGTTCCCTGACACGGCCGAGGTGTTCCTGCCGCACGGCGCGCTGCCGGTGGTCGGGGCGACGTTCAAGAATCCCGACCTCGCCAGGACTCTGCGAGAGATCTCGCTGCGCGGCACCGACGTCTTCTACCGGGGCGCAATCGCCGACGAGATCGCAGCCCTCGTGCGCGCGCCGGAGACGAGCGAGCCGCACAAACTGCCCGCCTACCCGGGGACTATGACGGCGGCCGACATCGCGGGCTACCGAGTGGTCGAGCAGGCCCCGACGCATATCGCCTACCGCGGCCTCGACATCTACGGCATGGCACCCTCTTCCTCAGGCGGCACGACTGTCGGCGAGTCGCTGAACATCCTCGAGAACTTCGCCCTCTCGAACGCGAACACCCCGCAGAGTCTGCACCTGTATCTCGAGGCGACCGCGCACGCGTTCGCCGACCGCAACGCGTATGTCGGGGACCCTGCTTTCGTCGACGTTCCGACCGAGACCCTCCTCAGCCAGGAGTTCGCCGATGCGCGCGCGTGCGAGATCGATCCGAGTGTCGCATCCGCGAAGCCGGTAGCGGCTGCCCCTCTGACTGCCGCGAGGTGCGATGCGCTCGTGCCCGCGACGGTGGGCGACACCGAGAATCTCTCGACGACCCATCTCTCCGTCGTCGACAAGTGGGGCAACGCGGTCGCGTACACGCTCACGATCGAGCAGACCGGCGGCTCGGGCATGACCGTGCCCGGCCGCGGCTTCCTGCTCAACAACGAACTGACCGACTTCAGCTTCACCCCCAAGGACGCCGATCCGGATTCCGACATCGACCCCAACACCATCGAGCCGGGCAAGCGCCCGCGGTCGTCGATGTCTCCGACGATCGTGCTCGACGATGGCGCGGTGCGCTTCGTCGTGGGTTCGCCCGGTGGCTCGATGATCATCACGACGGTGACCCAGGTGCTGATCAACCGGATCGATCTCGGGATGACGCTGCCCGAGGCGGTCGCCGCACCACGAGCGTCGCAGCGGAACACTGCCGCCGTCGCTGCGGAGCCGGCGTTCCTGGCGGCCTACCAGGGAGTGCTCACTCCGTTCGGCCATACCTTCACCTCTACGGCGGAGATCGGCGCCGTGGCGGCGATCGAAGTGGGCGACGGCGGGCTGCTCACTGCTGCCGCCGAGCCGGTGCGGCGCGGCGGCGGAACCGGACTGGTCGTGCAACCCGCGGGGTGACAGCCCCGCGCGCCGATTCGCACCAGGGGATGGGCCGGGATGCCGCGGGCCCACTGATCAGCGGCTGGAAGCGATCGCTTGCGTGCCGATCACCGACAGCAGTTGAAGCCGCTGATAGCTCTCGGTGCCCGGTGCCGCGGTGAGCACCAGGAGCGTCTGACCCTGGTCGGGGTCGATGAGGAACTGACACTGCACGTCCATCGCGCCCACCTCGGGGTGCTGAAGGCGCTTCTCCATGGGATGGGACGAGCGCACCTCGTGGGCCTCCCAGAGCTGGGCGAACTCGGGGCTCTCGGCGAGGAGGGCTTTCACGATCTCTCCGGCGCGCGTTCGTGCGCCGAACTTCGCATAGGCCGCCCGGACGTCGGCGGTGAAGGCCCGCGACAGCATTCCGTGGTCCTCGCTCGGGTACACGTCTCGAGCGGCGGGGTCCATGAACCAGCGATAGCCGATGCTGCGCATGTGTCCCTCGAAGCGCGTCTCATCGCCGAACAGCGCCCGCGCGGTCGGAGTCTGCGCGAGTGTGTCGCCCATCTCGGTCATCACCTGCGCCGGTGTGTCGGCGAGCCGATCCAGCACCCGCATGAGGCCGGGGGAGACGTGCTCGCCGCGCAGCGCCCGCGTGGGGGCGGTGTGGCCGGCGAGCCGGAACAAGTGGTCTCGCTCGTCGAGCGTGAGCCGCAGGCCGCGGGCGATCGCGGCCAGCATGTGCTCGGATGGCTGTGGACCCCTCGCCTGCTCGAGTCGGCTGTAGTAGTCGGCCGACATATCGCACAGCGCGGCGACCTCCTCACGGCGAAGACCGGCGGTGCGACGTCGAGATCCGCGACGCAGGCCGACATCCTCGGGCTGCAGCGCCTCACGGCGGCGACGCAGGAAGTCTGCCAGTTGGGCTCTGTCCATCATCCGAGTGTGCGGCATCCGTCGATGCTCAGCCAGGGAGTGCAGATCCCTCCATGAGGTCTGCGCTCACGCTCCCACCGGCAGACCGGTGAGGTTCTCGGAGACCTCCCAGATGCGACGCCCGTCGGTCTCGCTCCGCAGTCGTGAGTACAGAGCCTGCTCTGCAGGCAGTCCCTTCAGATGGCCGAGGCCGGACGGTCCATACAGACGGCCGCCCCGCGCCGCTGGACTGGTCGCGGCGTAGACGGCCGACAGTGCCGCCGAGTGCGGAGTGCCGACCAGGATGCCGCGGCGCGACAGGGCGCGGATGAGCCGCACGGCAGCTGTGTCGTCGGGCCGGCCCATTCCGGGCTGCGCTGCGAGGAGGTTCGTCGGCGTGATGCCGGGGTGCGAGAGGTTGCTTCGGATGCTCCAGCCGCCCGCATCCGACCGCCGCTGCAGCTCCATCGCGAACAGGCCGAGGGCGATCTTCGACGAGCTGTAGGCGCGCATCGGTTCGTAGCCGCTTTCCCAGCTCAGGTCGCCCCAGTTCACCGCACCCTGATTCGCGGAGATGCTCACCTGGCTGGTCACATGCGCACGTGCCTCGCGGAGGAGCGGCAGCAGTCGCACGATGAGCGCGAAATGCCCGAGGTGGTTCGTCGCGAACTGAAGCTCGAACCCGTCCGGGCTGAGCTGCCTGGTCGGCGGGCTCATCACGCCGGCGTTCCCGATGAGGAGGTCGATGGGGCGACCATCGGCGAGCAGCTGATCGGTGAGAGCCGACACCGACTCGAGCGAAGACAGATCCAGCGGGAGGACGCGGATGCCGGCATCCGGTATCCGCTCGTGGATCCTCGTGGCCGCAGCCCGGCCCTTCTGCTCGTTGCGCACCGGCATGATGACCTCGGCGCCGGCGCGCGCGAGACGAGCGGCGATCTCATGCCCGATCCCGTCGCTCGCACCGGTCACGAGGGCGAGCTTCCCAGTGAGGTCGGGAACGGGGATGTCGTCGGTCTTCGGCATGATGGTGCTCCTCGTCTCGGTGTGCTGCTTCCATGCTGGCTGCGTCGCAGCACGAGATTCAGGGCGTTCTCATCCGGGGATCGGCGGTCCCTGGCTCGGGCGCGCCGGTGGTCCTTCCCTACCCTTCCGGCGGCAGCGGACGGCGGGGTGCCCGAGGGGCGGGCGGCGGAGGCACCTCCTTCGCGGCGATGACCGCCCCCCGCGGGATGCGCTCGATCCCGCGCTTGCCGTCGACGACGAGGATCTCGGCATCCGCGCTCAACAGCTCGCCGAGAGCATCAGTGGCCTGTCCCGACGGCAGCAGGTAGCGCACCACGACGCGCCGACCCGGGGGCGGGAGACTCATCGTGCGCGCGACCCGGGGCCGGCGAATGGCCGAAGGGTGCCCACGGGCGGCTCTTGGCTCATCGGACGCTACGCGACCCGCTGCTCGTGCACCTCGGACTCCAGCGACAGGCCGTTCAGATCGAGATACATCCGGCGCTCGGTGATCGAGAGCGTCATGGTGTTGCGGCGCTCGACCACGCGGACGGCCGCGTCGATGAAGCCCGGATCGAAGCTGTAGAGCGGGATCTCGTCGCCGCGGTGGATTCGCTTGCCAGCCCACGGCGCCGCCACCTTGGCCGGATCGCGATGGGTGTACACCGCGGTGCGGGCCGCCTGCATGCTCCCGGAGTGCAAGCGCGCGGCATCCGGAGCTCCCACCTCGATCCAGGCGGTCAGCGCGCCCGTCAGATCGCGCACGAGGATCGCAGGCTCGTCAGTGGCCGAGATCCCCTCGCTGAACGCGATGCCCTCTTCGAACTCGAGGCTGTACGCGATGACGCGAGTCAGCATGAAGGCGTCGGTCTCGGACTGATGCCGTGCCACGCGCACCGAGAGCTCCTCGTACACACCCCGGTCGACGTCGGCGAGGTTCACGGTGAAGGTGTAGATCGTCGCGCCGATGGCCATGACGCTCGAGCCTACGCGTCCTGCGCGGTCAGCTCGGCGGCCATTCCACCAGGAGGATGCCCTGCTTGGTGTCGGCGTACTTCACCCAGCCGTCGCCGAAAAGATACGTGAGGCCGTATCCGTCCTCGTCGAGGGCGATCGCGGTGTCGGGGTTCTCGGTGAGGTAGACGCCATGATCGGACTCTTCCCGGGTCCAGCCTTCGGCCATCAGGTCGGACTCGGCTGTCTCGGCCTGGGTCTCGGTGATCGGCGCCCAGCCGAAGATCTGCACGTGATCGGTGGCCGTGCTGAAGTCGCCCCAGACGCATTGGATGCCCTCCGGGAGAGCGACGCTCCCGACGACGAAGCTGTCAGCCAGAGCCGTCCAGCCCAGGGAGTCGAAGTCGGCGGCGGTGGCCGGCGAGATGATGGTGTCGCAACTGGGCTCGTCGCTCGAGACGGCGTCCGATGACGGACTCGCTTCAGGCTCGGGTGCCGGCGAACCGGGTGCTGCGGCGCCGGCGGTCTCGCTCGGACGCGGAGTCGGCTCGGGCGCGGTCGACGTGCAGGCGCTCGCGAGCATCGCGGTCGAGGCGATGGCGAGCATCGCGGCGAGGCGCGTGAGGGGTGGGGTCATCGAGGTGGCTCCGTGGGGGCGGCGGGGGAGTGCAGGAGGTCGAGAAAGGACTGATGAAGGATGCCGTTCGTCGCCAGTGACGAGCGCTCCGCGAGGGAGTCCGTCCCGGCATACGACGTGAACCGGCCGCCGGCCTCCGTGATGATCGGCACGTGGGCTGCGAGGTCATACTCCTTGACATCGAACTCGGCGACGAGCTCGAGCCGGCCCTCGGCGAGCAGCATGTAGGGCCACGCGTCGCCATATCCGCGGTCGCGCCAGACCGCGCTGGTGAGGCGCTCGAGCGCGTCCAGCTCTCCCGCATCCCGCCACTGCCCGATGCTCTGGAAACTGACGCTGGCCTCGGCGACGTCGTCGACCGCCGACACCGAGATGCGCCGCGCCGCGCCGTCGACAGTGTTGGTCCACGCACCCAGACCGGATGCCGCCCACCAGCGCCGCCCGATGGCCGGCTGGCTGACGACGCCGACGCGCGGCACTCCGTCGATGCTCAGCGCGATCAGCGTCGACCACATCGGGATGCCCTTGAGGTAGTTCGCGGTGCCGTCGATGGGATCGATGATCCACTGGCGAGACGAGTCGCCGGACACTCCGAACTCCTCGCCGAAGACCCCGTCGGCGGGCCGCTCGGCGTCGAGCATCGCGCGGATGGCCTGCTCGGTGGCGAGATCGGCCTCGGTCACCGGGGAGGCATCCGCCTTGGTGCGCACGTCGAGGTCGGGAGCATCGAACCGCGCCATGGAGGCCGCGTCCGCGGCATCCGCGAGTCGAAGGGCCAGCGCGAGATCGCCACCGAGGTCGCCGTCGAATCGCACGCTGAAACCAGCGGATTCGAGGGGAGGGGTCACCCTTCCAGGATAGGTGTGCGAAGGATGCCTCGATTTCAGGTGACGCGATTGTGATGGTAACGTTGACCCTCGGTTGCCTCGTCGGCCACCACGCACCTCTAGCTCAATCGGCAGAGCAACTGACTCTTAATCAGTGGGTTCTGGGTTCAAGTCCCAGGGGGTGCACAGCACACGAAAGGGCTCCGCGGACGCGGAGCCCTTTCGTCGTCTCGAGGTGTCAGTCGGATCAGGCAGAGTCGCCGACGAGGACCGCAACCGCCTCCTCGGCGGCATCCGCTTCTCGCACGTCGACGGCCCGCAGGGCAGGGCGGCCGATCGCAACCGTCAGAGCGGCGATGAGCACCGATGCCGCGGCGAACAGGTACGGCACGCTCGCGCCGTAGGCGTGCCAGAGGAGAGCTGCGATCGGGGGAGCGGCTGCACCTCCGAGGAAGCGGACCGCCGAATACGCGGACGAGGCGACGGAGCGCGGGAGGTCGGTCGCCTCCATGACGGATTCCGTCAGCACCGTGTTGATGACACCGAGCAGCATCCCGCCGATCACGATGCAGACGACGAGAGCTGCGGGACTGGCGACGAAGACGCCGGCGGCGATGAGATCGAGGGCGAGGAGCGGCAGCATCCCGAGCATGACGGTCGTCCGGGCGAACCGGCGCAGGAGCAGCGGCGCCACCCACACGCTCGTGATCGCGAGGCCCACACCCCAGCCGAAGAACGTCAGGCCGATGCCGAGGGCGCCGAAGCCCAGCGGGAACGGCGAGAAGGCCAGCAGCACGAAGAACCCGATGTTGTAGAAGAGCGCCGCGACCGCGAGGATCGCGAGAGCCGGACGACCGAGCGCGCGGAAGGGTGCGGACAGCGGCACCGGCTGTCGCTTCTCGAAGGGTCCGCGAAGCAGTGTCAGCACCGCGACGAAGGCGATGGCCATGAGCACCACCACACCGAAGAAGGGCCCGCGCCAGCTGACTTCGCCGAGGATGCCGCCCAGCAGCGGTCCGATCGCGATGCCGAGACCGAGCGCCGCCTCGTAGAGGATGATCGCCGCGCCGGTGCCTCCGGCTGCGGCTCCCACGATCGTCGCGAGGGCGGTGGAGATGAACAGGGCGTTCCCGAGGCCCCACCCCGCGCGGAACGCGATGATCGAGTCCACGCTGCCGCTGAGGGCGCAGAGGAGGGCGAAGATCACGATCAGGCCGAGGCCGATGAGCAGCGTCGCCTTTGCTCCGATGCGGCTCGAGATCCAGCTGGTCACGAGCATCGCGAGCCCCGTCACCAGCAGATAGCTCGTGAAGAGGAGCTCGGTCTGCACGGGGCTCGCCGACAGCGAGTCGGCGATCGCCGGAAGGATCGGGTCGACGAGGCCGATCCCCATGAAGGCCACGACGCACGCGAACGCGACGGCCCACACCTGCCCGGGCTGGCGCCAGACGGAAACCCCTGCCTCGGCGCTCACGGGGCGACCTCCACGGCCGCTGTCTTGCGCGAGAGCACGTCCGCCGTCGTGCGCAGTGCGCTCCACTCTTCGTCGGTCAGGTCATCGAAGTGGGGTGCGACCGCGGAGATCAGTTGCAGGAGCCACACGTCGAGCGCCTCGAGGCCGAGCGAGGTCGCCGAGACGATCGTGACCCGTGAGTCTGCGGCATCCGCTGTTCGCGCGATCAGGCCCTGATCGGCCATCTGCCGGACGAGCCGTGTCATGCCGGGCTGTGTCACGCGGCTCAGGTGAGCCAGTTCGCCGACGCGAAGAGGGCCCCGGTCGCGCAGCAGCGTGAGCGTTCGCCACTGCGCTGCAGGGGTCTCGCTGCGGGTTTCCAAGGCCGCGACCCGCGTGAGGGCGTGTGCGGCGACGATCAGGGT
This sequence comes from Microbacterium sp. P5_B6, assembly GCF_056400345.1. Classification (NCBI taxonomy): domain Bacteria; kingdom Bacillati; phylum Actinomycetota; class Actinomycetes; order Micrococcales; family Microbacteriaceae; genus Microbacterium; species Microbacterium sp. P5_B6. The sequence continues at coordinate 368,393 of NZ_JBFULL010000002.1, forward strand.
CTCGATGGTGCGGTCATGCGTCACGCCATAAGTATACCACCGGTATATATCACAGGTATCAACGTGGCGATTCCCGGCACGAGTCGCGAATTGATAACGAAGGATGCGCACGACACCGTTCGGCTTGACGTCAGACGGCCCGATTCGTACGCTTGCCCATACCTGAATCACATCTCAGGTCTGCGGACCCTGAGGCACGAACCTTCCAATGGTGAAAGGCACGCACATGCGCGTTACGAAGAAGTTGCTCTTGGGCTCCGTGGTCGCCACGGCCGCTCTCGTCCTGGCGGCGTGCGCGCCGCAGGCGACGGGGACCGACGATGGCGCCGAAGCCTCGGCGGCTCCTGAAGAAGTGACGGTCGGCATCGTCACGAGCGAGACCGGCCCCCTCGCCGGCTATGGCAAGCAGTACCTCGACGGCTTCACGGCGGGCCTCGACTACGCCACGGACGGGACCGGTGAGGTCGACGGCACGAAGATCGTCATCGAGAACGCCGACGACGCGGGCGACCCCGACAAGGCGGTCACAGCCGTCAAAGAGCTCATCGGAGCCGGCGTGAACATCATCGCGGGCAGCGCCTCCTCCGGTGTGGCGCTCGCTGTGGCCGAGCAGGCCGCGCAGAACGAGGTGCTCTTCGTGTCGGGCCCCGCTGCGGCGGATGCCATCACCGGCATCAACGAGTACACCTTCCGCTCGGGTCGCCAGAGCGCACAGGATGTCGCGACCGCCGGCACGTTCCTCGACGACCTCGAGGGCAAGACGATCACGGTGTTCGCCCAGAACAGCGCGTTCGGCCAGGGCAACGAGGCGGCCGTCAAGGCGATCCTCGGAGCCAAGGGTGCGACGGTGAACTCGGTGCTCGTCGCCGAGGACGTCACGGAGTTCACGCCGTTCGCCCAGCAGGTGCTGGCGGCCAACCCCGACCTCGTCTTCGTGGCGTGGGCAGGCGCCACCTCGGGTGCCATGTGGCAGGCGATGAGCCAGCAGGGCGTGCTCGACGCGATCCCCGTGGTCACGGGGCTCGGGGACTCGCCGACGTTCGGCGCCTACGGTGAAGCGTCCGAGAAGATCAGCTTCCTCAATCACTACTTCCCGGGCGCCAACGACAACGACGTGAACACCGCGATGATCGAGGCGATCGAGAAGAACGGCGGAACCCCCGACCTCTTCAGCCCGGACGGCTTCAACGCGGCACTCATGATCGTGCAGGCCATCAAAGAGGGAAACGGCGACGTGGATGCCATGATCGACGCACTCGAGGGCTTCGAGTTCGAGGGGCCGAAGGGCGACATGACGGTGCGCGAGAGCGACCACGCCCTCATTCAGGAGATGTACCAGGCCAAGCTCGTCGCCGAGGGTGGCACCTTCGTACCCGAGCTGGTCGACACCGCTGCGGCCGACGAGGTGGCACCGCCCGAGGCGAAGTAGCATCCCGGCATCGAGCGCTCCCTGCGGAACGCATCCCTGAAAGGCACCATGAGCACCCCTGTCCCGTCCGCGCTGAAGATCGAGGGCCTCGGCCTGCAGATCGGCGGCGCGACCATCCTGAAGGATGTCGACCTCGACGTCCCGGCGGGTTCGCTGGTCGGCGTCATCGGGCCCAACGGCGCCGGAAAGACCACGCTGTTCAACGTGATCTCCGGCGTCATGAAGGCCACAGCCGGTCGGATCCTGATGGACGGCGCCGACATCACCGGCATGTCGGTGCCGAAGAGGGCGCGGGCGGGACTGGGGCGCACATTCCAGACATCCAGCCTCTTTCCGAGGCTGAGCGTGCTCGAGAACGTGCGGCTCGCGGCGCAGGTGGCGCAGGGGGGCAGCTACTCGCTGCTGCGGTTTCCGCGGAGATCCGACCCGGCGACCGAGCTCGCGAGGGCCAAGCTCGAAGAGGTCGGCCTCGGACACAAGCTCGAGACCCCGGCGGGCGACATCTCGCACGGCGACAAGCGCAAGGTCGAGATCGCCGTGCTGCTGGCAACGGATGCTGCCATCGTGCTGCTCGACGAGCCCATGGCGGGCGTGGCCTCGGGCGACGTGCCGGGGCTCGTCGAGAACATCCGCCGCATGCAGGCCGAGAAGGAATGCACCGTCCTGATGGTCGAGCATCACATCGACGTGCTGATGGGGCTCGTCGACAAGGTCGCGGTCATGTACTTCGGCACGATCATCGCGTTCGACACTCCGCAGAACGTCATGGCGAATCCGCTCGTGCAGAGCGCCTACCTCGGGACGGCCGCATGAACGACCCGATCCTGAGCGTGCGCGGGATGCGGGCCTCGATCGCCGGCCAGCAGGTGGTGGAGGACGTCACGTTCGAGGTCCCCGCCACCGGCATCACGGCGGTGCTCGGACGCAACGGCGTCGGCAAGACCTCGACGCTTCGCGGCATCCTGGGTCTCATCCAGCGCAAGGGCGAGGTGATGCTGGCGGGCGAGCGGATCGATGGTCTGCCCACCCACAGGATCGTGCAGCGCGGAGTCGGCTACGTTCCCGAGGATCGCGAGGTTTTCGCCAAGCTGACGGTCGCGGAGAACCTCGCGCTCGCGGAGCGGCAGCGCCATCCCCGGCGCGACTTCGTCGCCGACCTCTTTCCCGACCTCGTGCAACGGCGGGATCAGCTGGCCGGGACGCTCTCAGGCGGCCAGCAGCAGATGGTCTCGGTCGCCCGGGCGCTCCTCAACGACAACAAGCTGCTCCTGGTCGACGAGCCGACGAAGGGCCTCGCCCCCAAGATCGTCACGCAGGTCGCCGACGCCTTGCTGGAGGCGTCGAAGGTCGTGCCGATCCTGCTCGTCGAGCAGAATCTCGAGGTCGTCCGGCGGCTCGCCGACGGCGCCGTCGTGATCGCCGGCGGACGCGTCGTGCATACCGGCAAGGCGATGGAGATCCTCGATGACGAGGAGCTCACGACGCGGCTGCTCGGCGTGCACGCCGAGGTCGTCGCCGCGCCGGATGGGGAGGGCGCCCCGTGAGCACGCTCGTCCTCATCCTCATCACCGGCGTCGGTCTCGGCGCGCTCTACTTCCTGGTCGCATCGGGGCTGAGCCTCATCTACGGGCTCATGCACGTCCTCAACTTCGCCCACGGCGCGTTCCTCACGCTGAGCGCATTCATCGGATGGCAGGTCGCCCAAGCGCTCGGCACGCAGTCGTGGGGCTCGTTCCTCGCTTCCATCGTCGTGGGGGCAGCCGTCGGTGCGGTGTTCGCGACCCTCACGGAGCTCGTGCTCATCCGTCCCCTTTACGAGCGTCACATCGAGCAGGTGCTCGTGACAGTGGGCCTGTCGTTCGCCTCGGTCGCCCTGTTCGAGGGAATCTGGGGCACCGATGCCATCAACATCGCAGGGCCCCCGTGGCTCAAGCAGACCACCGAGGTGCTCGGCGCACGCATCCCCAACACCTACTGGGTGCTGATGATCGCCGCGGCGCTCGTGCTCGGGGGGCTCGTGCTGTTCCTGCAGAAGACGCGGTACGGCATGATCATCCGGGCGGGCGTCGAGAACAGATCGATGGTCACCGCTCTCGGCATCGACGTGCGTCGCTCCTTCACCCTCGTCTTCGCCATCGGCGGCGCGGCGGCCGGCATCGGCGGGGTGCTGGCGATGCACTACACGACGTTCGTCTCGGCGCACCTCGGCGCGACGCTGCTCATCTTCGCCTTCATCGTCACGGTGATCGGGGGACTCGGGTCCCTGACCGGGGCGGCGATCGCCTCGGTGCTCGTCGCCGTGCTGCAGCAGTTCGCGAACACGTACCTCGGCGGGACGGGCGACTTCATCGTGGTCATCCTGCTCGCCGTCGTGCTGCTCGCGCGGCCGTCCGGGATCCTGGGGAGGAAGGCATGACCCTGCACACCGGCCCGTCGACGCCTCCATCCGCGGTTCGCGCCGACACCTCTGCCGGTCGACCGAGTGGCGTGCGACGGTGGACCAGCCTCATGCCGGCGCTCATAGGGATCGCGCTGGTCGTCCTGATGGCGATCCTTCCTCTGCTGAACATCTCCATTCCCGGCATCCTGCCGACTCCGACCTACATGCCGGGAAGCCTGGCGCTCCTCTCGCTCTGCATGGTGTTCGCCGCGCTCGCGCTGTCGTACAACCTGCTGCTCGGGACGGCGGGGATGCTGTCCTTCGGCCACGCGCTCTACTTCGGCGCGGGAGCGTACGGCCTGGGGATCGTGCTCGAGAACACGGGGATCCCGCTGTTCCCCGGCATCCTGATCGCGCTCGTCGGCGGGCTTGTCATCGCGCTCGTGACCGGCGCCGTCAGCATGCGGGTGGCGGGCATCCCGTTCGCGATGGTCACCCTCGCCTTCGCGCAGGCCGGTTCGGTGCTCGTGCGGCGCAACCCGCAGGTCACGGGGGGCGAGGAGGGACTCGGGCTCAACACCGACAACGTCCCCGACTGGCTCGTCGGCGTCGCAGACACCCGCAATCTGTACTGGTTCACTCTGGTCGTGCTCGTCATCGTCTACCTCGTCGTGCTGTGGGTCGACACATCTCAGCTCGGGCGCCTCGCCGAGGCCACCCGAGAGAACGAGCTGCGCGTGCGGGTGCTGGGCCTCCGGCCCTACACGGTCAAGCTCATCGTCTTCGTGATCGCCGCGCTGCTCGCCAGCCTGGCGGGTATGGCCTACATGCTGCTGCAGTCGGGGACGGTGCCGCGCTCGGTGTCGGCGGATCTGACCATCACGGTGCTTGTGATGGTCGTGCTCGGTGGGGTCGGGTTCCGATGGGGTGCCATTGTGGGGGGCGTGCTCTACACGCTGCTCGATCAGCGGCTCACGGTGCTGGCCGGATCCGATGCGATCGCCTCGCTCCCTGACGTGCTGCGGGTGCCGCTGTCGGAGCCGCTCTTCATCCTCGGGGTGCTGTTCATCCTCGTGGTGATGTTCCTGCCCGGCGGCATCGCCGGCACGGCCGACGCGTGGATGCGGCGCCGCAGAGGCGAGCGCACGCGGTCGTCCGCCGGTCGTCTCGAAGATGCGGATGCGGTCGAGCAGGCGCCGGAGGAGGTGCGCGCATGACCTGGGACTGGCAGTTCGCGGAGCGGGCATCCTCCGACGGTCCGCACACCATCGGCCGCTGGCTCACCGATCGGGCCACCGCGTCGCCCGAGCGCATCGCGATCGACGACCGTGGAGTGACGATCGACTACCGCGACCTGGAGCTGCGCGCCCACACGCTGTCCGTGTCCCTTCGCCATGCGGGCTACGGTCCCGGCGATCGGATCGCCACCGTGTCGGGCAACTCGATCGACCACGTCGTGGCCTTCTTCGCGTGCGCCAAGGCGGGCGTCGCCTTCGTGCCGCTGTCGTGGCGGCTCACCGCTCGTGAGCTCGCGGAGGTGCTCGAGCGCACGGCGGCCCAGCTCGTGCTGGTCGACGACGAGTATCAGGCGGTGGCGGCTGACGCTCTGCGCCACCTGCGCACAAGTCCGGATGCCGAGGCGCCGCCGATCGCGACGCTCGGCACCACCGGGGTGGAAGCGGGGGTGCCGACGCGCGACGCTCGCTTCGGCATTCCGCGAGAAACCCGCCCGGTGCTCGACGAGGACCCTCTGCTCGTCATCTTCACGTCGGGAAGCGAGGCGACGCCGAAGGGCGTGGTGCTGACCCACGCCAACTGCTTCTGGAACAACCTCGCGCTCGCCGGCGCCATCCAGCTGACCGCCGACGACGTCGTGCTCGCCGTGCTGCCGCAGTTCCATGTGGCCGCCTGGAACTGCCAGCCACTCCTCGCCTGGTGGGTGGGCGCCACCGTCGTGCTCGAACGCTCCTTCCAGCCGTCCCGCGTGCTCCAGCTGCTGCAAGAGCGCCGGGTCACCACGATGATGGGCGTGCCCACGCAGTACCAGCTGCTGGCCGACGACCCGCGGTTCTCGGCATCCGATCTCTCGCACCTGGGCACCGCATTGGTCGGGGGTGCGACGATGCCCTCGACGCTGTTCCAGACCTGGTTCGATCGCGGCGTGACGCTGACCCAGGGCTACGGCCTGACCGAGGCGGCTCCGAACGTGCTGTGCCTCACACCGGGCGACGCTGCGCGTCATCCGGGCGCCGTCGGTCGCCCCTACCCGCACGTCGACGTCTGCCTCGCCGATCCGGCGAGCGGCCTCATCCGGGAGGGTGTCGCCGAGGGTGAGCTGTGGGTGCGCGGCCCCAGTGTCTTCGCCGGCTATCTGGGCGATCCTGAGGCGACGGCCGGTGCACGCACGGGGGAGTGGCTGCGCACCGGCGATCTCGCATCCCGTGATGCGGACGGCGTGTACCGGATCGTCGACCGGCTCAAGGACATCTTCATCTCGGGCGGCGAGAACGTGGCACCGGCCGAAGTCGAGCATGCGCTGACACTGCATCCCGCGATCCAGGCCGCAGCGGTGGTGGGGGTGCCCGACCGCGTCTGGGGTGAGCGCGGCGTCGCCTTCGTGGTGGCCACGCAGCCCCTCCAGGAGGCGGAGGTGCTGACGCACGCCCGGTCGGTGCTCGCCGCGTTCAAGGTCCCCGTCCGTGTGGCCTTCGTCGACGCACTTCCCCGCTCCACGATCGACAAGCTCGCCCGATCCCGCCTCCGCGACCTCGCGGAGACCCTCGCCCAGGAAGAGGTGCGCCGTGAGCGTTCCTGACCCGCTGACACTCGACGACGAGGCCGCCGGCATCTCGCAGGCCACCGGTCGCCCGCTCACCAAGCGCGGTGAAGCCACCCGGCGCCGGCTGCTGGAGGCGGCCGAGCACGTGTTCGCCGAATCCGGGTACCACGAGGCGTCGATCGTCAAGATCACCGAGCGCGCGGGCGTCGGGCTCGGCACGTTCTACCTGTACTTCGACGGCAAGCAGGTGATCTTCGAGGCGCTCGTCATCGACCTCAACCGCCGGGTGCGACGCTCGATGGCTGAGGCGATGGAGGGAGCGTCCTCCCGGCTCGAGGCGGAGCGCGCCGGGTTCGCCGGCTTCTTCCGCTTCACGGCCGAGCATCCCGCGCTCTACCGGGTGGTGCGCGAGGCCGAGTTCGTGTCACCCGAGACCCTCCGCCTGCACTACACGCGGATCGTGGAGGGCTACGAGTCCGGCCTGCGGGCGGCTCAGGACGTCGGCGACGTCGACCCTGCCCTGGATCCCGGCGTCACGGCCTGGGCGCTGATGGGCATGGGCGAGCTCATCGGGATGCGGTTCCTGCTGTGGGAGCGGGATGCCCAGGGCAGGCCGCCCGCGGAGCTTCCGCCCGCGATCTTCGACGACATGATGCGGTTCATCGACAACGCACTGGCACCTCGCGGGGGAGGAGAAGCATGACGGACCACGACCTCAGCGGCAAGCGCGCCCTGATCACGGGCGGGGCGAGCGGGATCGGTCTCGCGTGCGCACGGGAGTTCGCCGGGCGGGGTGCGCACGTCGTGATCGCCGACCTGGACGGCTCAGCGGCCGAAGCGGCGGCATCCGAACTCGGCGGCGAGGCGTGGGCGGTGGACCTCGCTGACACGAAGGCACTCGACGACCTCACGCTCGACACCGACATCCTGGTCAACAATGCGGGCATCCAGCGCGTGAGCCCGATCGAGGACTTCGATCCCGAGGCATTCCGTCTCATCCAGCGACTCATGGTCGAGTCGCCCTTCCTGCTCATTCGCGCGGCTCTGCCCGGAATGTACGACCGGGGGTGGGGCCGCATCGTGAACATCTCGAGCGTGCACGGCCTGCGGGCCAGCCCCTTCAAGTCGGCCTACGTCGCGGCCAAGCACGGGCTGGAGGGCCTCTCGAAGGTCACGGCGCTCGAGGGCGGACCTCACGCGGTCACGAGCAACTGCATCAATCCCGGCTACGTCCGCACGCCGCTCGTCGAGAAGCAGATCGCCGATCAGGCGCGGCTCCACGGCATCCCGGAGAGCGAGGTCGTGGAGAAGGTGATGTTGACCGAGAGCGCGATCAAGCGTCTGGTCGAGGCATCCGAGGTGGCGTCGCTGGCCGGATGGCTCGTCTCCGACAGCGCGGGCATGGTCACCGGCGCCTCGTACACGATGGACGGCGGGTGGACCTCCCGATGATCGGACACACGTACCGGACCATCGACGTCCCGGTCGAAGGCGGGAATCTCCGTGTCGGCGTCTGGGACCCGTCGGACGCTGAGGATCCGGATGCCGCGCCGACCGCCCTGCTCGTGCACGGCGTCACGTCGTCGCACCTGGCCTGGCCGTTCGTCGTCGAGGCGCTGCCCGGTGTGCGGCTCGTCGCACCGGATCTGCGCGGGCGCGGCGCGAGCAACGCGATCGAGGGGCCCGCGGGGCTCCGAGCGCACGCGGCGGACCTCGCCGCGACGCTCGACGCGCTGGGCGTCGAGCAGACCCTCGTCGTGGGGCACTCGATGGGCGCGTTCGTGTCGGTCGTGTTCGCCCACCTGCACCCGGAGCGGGTGTCGCGGCTCGTGCTCGTCGACGGCGGGCTGCCGCTGGATGTGCCGGCCGGGCTCGATCCCGACACGCTCGTCTCCCTGATCCTCGGGCCGACCGCTGCCCGCCTGTCACGACGGTTCGCAGACCTGGAGGAGTACCGCCAGTTCTGGCGCGAGCATCCCGCCTTCCAGCGCGACTGGTCGCCCGAGTTGGAGCAGTACCTGGAGTACGACCTCGTGGACGACGCTGCCGGCGCGCTGCGTCCCGCCACCAGCTACGCCGTCACCGTGGACGACACGATCGACATGAACACGGGCTCGACACTGCCCGAGGCCCTGGCGGGCCTGGGGCACCCGACGCGGTTCGTCACCGCCCCGCGGGGACTGCAGGACGAGCCGCCTGGACTGTACGCAGAGGAGTATCTCGCTCGCCTGCTCCCGACCTATCCTGCGGTGACGCATGAGCGGCTCCAGGGGTTCAACCACTACACGATCGTCATGTCGGAGGCCGGGGGGCGAGCCGTGGCCGAGCGCATCACGGCGGAACTCGCGCTCGTCTCGGGGTGACGGTCCGGGCCGTTCGCCGCCCTGCCCGCCTGCACTGAGGCGACGGCGGCTCAGCGGCCGGCCGCGGAGATGCGGGTCGTGAGCTGGTGCGCGTGCGCGAGCAGCGTGCGGCCGAGGGCGGGGAGCCGGTCGGCACCGAACCGGAACTCCACGCCGGTCAGGCTCAAGGCCCACTCGGGCTGGCCCGACCGGTTGAACACGGCGGCCCCGAGCCCCCAGCTGCCGTTCACGATCAGCCCCGGGTTCACGGCGTATCCGCGGTCTCGCGTGTCGGCGATGCGCGCGCGCATCGGCTGAGGAGCATGCGCTCGCCCGAAGCGCTCAGGCAGTTCCGGATGCCGCTCGAGATAGGCCTCGACCTCCGGTTCGGGGAGGAAGGCGAGGATCGCGAGACCCGCCGAGGCCACGCCGAGAGGGAAGCGGACCCCTTCGCTGAGCACGAAGGACCGGATCGGGAAGCTGCCCTCCTCGCGAAGGAGGCACACCGTCTCGTCCGCGCGGCGCACGGAGAGAAAAGCGCTCTCCTCCGTCTTCACGGCCAGGGAGCGCACGATGTCCCTGCCGAGACCCGTGACGTCGTATCGCGCCGCCGCCACGGTGCCCATCAGGAACAGTTCGGGTCCCGGCATCCACTTCGAGGTGTCCTCGTCCTGGTCGACCAGCCCTTCGGCGCGCAGAGCCGACAGCAGCCGATGAGCGGTCGACCTCGACAGGCCGGCCTGACGCGCGAGCTCCTGCACACCTGCGCCCGCATCGCCGGCCGCTGTCACGAGCCGCAGGAGCCTCGCCGCGCGGGCGATCGCCTGTGCTCCGGGCACGCTCGTCCGTCGTTCCATAATGTGGACACTATGTCGCCTCGGATCCACATGGCAAGCCGCGGCTTGAGGACCCTGACCCATCAGGCGCAGAGTGGAAGCGGCAGGGGGTCCGGTTCGCACGCGCACCGGATTGTGGTCAGCCGGCCCGACGAAGGAGTGGGAATCACGTGATCGACAAAACGTACGCATCGGCGGCCGAGGCCATCGCCGACGTCCCGAGTGGAGCCAGCCTCGCGGTCGGCGGGTTCGGACTCTCCGGCAATCCCATCGCGCTCATCGAAGCTCTGCTGGCGCAGGGGACCAGCGACCTCAGCATCGTGAGCAACAACTGCGGAGTGGATGACTGGGGACTCGGCGTGCTGCTGAACGCCAAGCGCATCCGCAAGATGACCTCTTCGTACGTCGGCGAGAACAAGGAGTTCGAGCGGCAGTTCCTCTCGGGCGAGCTCGAGCTCGAGCTGACGCCCCAGGGCACGCTCGCCGAGAAGCTCCGCGCCGGCGGTTCGGGGATCGCGGCGTTCTTCACCCAGACCGGTGTGGGCACGCAGGTATCCGAGGGCGGACTGCCGCGCAGGTACGACGGGCAGGGCGGCGTTGCCGTCGCCTCTCCGAAGAAGGACGTCCGCACGTTCGAGGTCGCCGGCGAGTCCCGCGAGTTCGTCCTCGAAGAGGCGATCGTCACCGACTTCGCGCTCGTGCACGCCGCCAAGGGCGACCGGCACGGCAACCTCGTCTTCAACAAGGCTGCCCGCAACTTCAACCCGCTGGCGGCGATGGCCGGACGCGTGTGCATCGCTCAGGTCGAGGAGCTCGTCGAGCCCGGGGAGCTCGATCCGGACGCTGTCCACCTCCCGGGCATCTATGTCCACCGCATCGTCGAGGTCGGCACGAGCATCGAGAAGCGCATCGAGCGCCGCACCGTCAGCGAAGGAGCAGGAGCATGACCCTCACCCGCACAGAGATGGCGGCCCGCGCCGCACGCGAGCTGGGCGACGGATCGTACGTCAACCTCGGGATCGGCCTGCCGACCCTCGTTCCGAACTACGTTCCCGCCGGCATCACGGTAGTGCTGCAGTCCGAGAACGGCATCCTCGGCGTCGGCCCGTATCCGACGGAGGAGAACGTCGACCCCGACCTGATCAACGCGGGCAAAGAGACCGTGACGACTCTGGCGGGCGCGGCCTTCTTCGATTCGGCGACCAGTTTCGGCATGATCCGGGGCGGCAAGATCGACGCCGCCATCCTGGGAGCGATGCAGGTCTCCCAGTCCGGCGACCTCGCGAACTGGATGATCCCCGGAAAGATGGTGAAGGGCCCCGGCGGTGCCATGGACCTCGTCCACGGCGCATCGCGGGTCATCGTGCTGATGGAGCACGTCGCCAAGGACGGCACCGCGAAGATCGTCGACGAATGCTCGCTGCCGCTCACCGGCAAGGGCGTCGTCGACCGGATCATCACCGACCTCGCCGTCATCGACGTCACCGAGAATGGTCTTGTGCTGGTCGAGCTCGCGCCCGGCGTCACCGTGGATGAGGTCATCGCCGCGACCGAGCCCGAACTCATCGTGGCCGAGGCACTGAAGGAGAAGGCATGAACAACGACGACGTCGTGATCGTCGCCGCGGCGCGCACACCGCAGGGACGGCTCAAGGGTCAGCTCGCACCGCTGACGTCGGTCCAGCTCGGCTCGATCGCCATCAAGGGCGCCCTCGAGCAGGGAGGCATTCCCGCCGGCGCCGTGGACGCGGTGCTCGTGGGTCAGGTCCTCCCGGCGGGGGCCGGCCAGAACCCTGCCCGTCAGGCCGCCATCGGGGCGGGGATCGGGTGGGACGTCCACGCGAGCTCCGTCAACAAGGTCTGCCTGTCGGGTCTCACCGCGATCATCGACGGATCCCGGATGCTGCGCCTCGGCGACGCGACGGTTGTCGTGGCCGCCGGCATGGAATCGATGACCCGGTCCCCGCACCTCCTCGCGGGCTCCCGCGACGGCTGGGCGTACGGCTCGATCGAGGTGCTCGACCACATGGCCTACGACGGACTGACCGACGCCTACGACCGCGAGAGCATGGGCGCCTCCACCGAGCGCCACAACGACCGATTCGAGATCACCCGAGAGGCGCAGGATGCTGTCGCGGCCCGCTCGCATCAGCGGGCAGCTGCGGCGCAGGCCGACGGAGCGTTCGACGCGGAGATCGTGCCGGTCGAGATCCCGCAGCGGAAGGGCTCACCCGTCGTGGTGACGAAGGACGAGGGAATCCGGCCCGACACGACGGTGGACACGCTGGCCGCGCTGAGGCCTGCCTTCGCCGAGGGCGGCTCGATCACGGCGGGCAATTCGTCGCAGATCTCGGATGGCGCCTCGGCGGTCGTCCTCACGACCCGCTCGCATGCCGATGAGAACGGCTGGCCTGTCCTCGCGGTCGTGGGCGCCGCAGGCCAGGTGGCCGGGCCCGACAACTCTTTGCACGCGCAGCCTGCTCGTGCCATCGAGCAGGCATGCGCCCGTCAGGGCATCACTGCGCAGGACCTCGATCTCGTCGAGATCAACGAGGCGTTCGGGGCTGTCGTCGCGCGCTCGCAGGCGGAGCTCGGCCTCTCGGACGAGATCGTGAACCGTCAGGGCGGCGGGATCGCCATCGGCCATCCCATCGGCGCGTCCGGCAACCGGCTGGTCGTGCACGCGGTGCACGAGCTCGTCCGGCGTGGAGGCGGAACGGCCGCCGTGGCGCTGTGCGGCGGCGGCGGTCAGGGCGACGCGCTCATCCTCACTCGCTGACTATCGCGGCGGGTCAGCTCTTCAGCTGGTTCGCCAGGATCTTGCCTTCGTGTCCTGACACGGGGGAGTCCTTCGGTGCGAGCTTGCCCTGCTTCGCATTGCGGAGGTCGACGATGGCGCCGATCGCGAGGACGAGCGAGATGGCCCAGCTCAGCCATGCGAGCGCTTCCCGCCATGTGAACGGAGCGTCGTTGCGGAGACCGCGCAGGAGCGTCACACCACCCGTGATCGCCCCGAGGAGGCCCGTGCCGAAGAGGTACTTTCGCATGCGCTTTACGCTAGCGCCCGCGCGCATCCGCTGCGAAGGGGTGGCGCGGACTTCACCGATGGCCGTCTGACGCGTACCATGCGCCGCCGCACACCGCACGCCCCGTCGGCTCGAGAGGCCCGCTGTTAGCCTGGACGAACCCATACGGAACCGGAGCGCCCTGTGTCACTGGCTGAACTCGTCGTCGTCGCGAATCGACTGCCCGTGGACCGCGTGCCCAGCGCGGATGACGACGGTCCCGAAACCTGGCGACGATCCCCCGGAGGGCTCGTCACGGCTCTCGAACCGGTCATGCGGCAGGCGGAGGGTGCATGGGTCGGCTGGCCCGGGCAGGCCGACGTGGACGTCGAGCCGTTCGATTTCGAGGGCACCCACCTCATTCCCGTCACACTCACCGCCGATGAGGTCGCGAACTACTACGAGGGCTTCTCGAACGACACCATCTGGCCGCTGTACCACGACGTCATCGCCCAGCCGCGGTACAGCCGGCACTGGTGGGACGCGTACGTCAGGGTCAATCGCCGTTTCGCTGAGGCGGCGGCCGCCGCGGCCGCAGACGAGGCGACGGTGTGGGTTCAGGACTATCAGCTGCAGCTCGTGCCGCGCATGCTGCGGGACCTCCGCCCCGACCTCGTGATCGGCTATTTCCACCACATACCCTTCCCGGCATACGGACTGTATTCCCAGCTGCCCTGGCGACGGCAGGTGCTCGAGGGACTGCTCGGAGCCGACGTCATCGGGTTCCAGCGCGTCGCGGACGCCGGCAACTTCGCGCGCGCCGTAAGGCGGCAGCTCCGCTACGAGACCAAAGCATCCGGCATCCGGGTGCCCGAGGCCGATGGCACGACGCGGCTTGCGCTCGCGCGCGCCTTTCCGATCTCCATCGACGCGTCCTCGTACATCGAGCTGGCCCAGCGCCCGGACGTGCAGGAGCGCGCCCGTCAGATCCGCGAGAGCCTCGGAAACCCGAAGCGCATCTTCCTCGGCGTCGACCGCCTGGACTACACCAAGGGCATCCGGCACCGGCTGGAGGCGTACGGGGAGCTGCTCAACGAGAACAAGCTGAGCGTGGACGACGTCACGCTGGTTCAGGTGGCGAGTCCGAGCAGAGAGCGCGTGGAAGCGTACGTGCAGCTGCGGGACGAGATAGAACTCACCGTCGGACGCATCAACGGCGACTTCGACACGATGGGCCACACCGCCATCCGCTACCTGCATCAGGCGTATCCCCGCGAGGAGATGGTCGCCCTGTTCCTCGCCGCCGACGTCATGCTCGTCACCGCCCTGCGCGACGGCATGAATCTGGTCGCGAAGGAGTACGTGGCCTCGCGGGTCGACAACCGCGGCGTGCTGCTCCTGAGCGAATTCGCCGGCGCGGCGGACGAACTGGGCACCGCCGTGCGGGTCAACCCTCACGACATCGAGGGCCTGAAGGAAGCAATGATGCGCGCGGTCGCCATGACGCCCGGAGAGCAGGGCCGGCGCATGCGCACGGCGCGCAGGCGGGTACTCGAGCACACGGTCGAAGACTGGTCTCGCGAGTTCCTGGAGGCGCTCGCGCGATTCCACCAGAGGAGAAGCGTGACCGACACCACCCATCACATCCAGATCGACGACGAGGCCCTGAAGTCGGCGCTGGCGCGGGTCGCGGCATCCGATCGCCTGCTGGTCGCCCTCGACTTCGACGGCACGCTCGCGCCGCTGGAGGACGAGCCGATGAAGGCGCGCGCGCTTCCTTCCGCCTCCGCGGCGGTCGCGGCGCTGGCTGCGCTCCCCGACACGCCGGTGGCATTCGTCTCGGGCCGGAGCATGCACGACCTGCGCGAGATCGCCGAGCACGCCGACGACGCGCAGATCTTCCTCGCAGGGTCTCACGGCGCCGAGTTCTGGGTGCCAGGTCAGGGCCTGCTCGAGACTGATGACGAAGCGGAGGCGCCGGCGCTGCGAGACGAGCTGCGTGATCAGATGGACGCGGAGGTCGGCGGACTCGAGGGCGTGTGGGTCGAGCCGAAGACCTACGGCTTCGGCATCCACACCCGCGTGGCGAGTCCCGAGGACGCCCAGACGGCCCGCAATGCCGCCGATCGGCTGGTGCAGGAGCGGGCTCCGCACTGGCGCCGCCGCACGGGACACCACATCGTGGAGTACTCCTTCCGCCACGAGGGGAAGGACTCCGCGCTGGCAGCTCTCCGCGAGCGGACGGGCGCGACCGCGGTGCTGTTCGCGGGCGACGACGTGACCGACGAGGATGCCATGGCGAGTCTCGGCCCGGACGACCTCGGCATCCGGGTCGGAGAGGGTGCGACGGTCGCGTCGGTGCGGGTGCGCGGCATCCAGGAACTGGCGGCCGCTCTGAACCTGCTGGCGCGGATGCGAGCCGAGCGCCGGGAGTAGCCGTCGCACGGGGGAGGGCCCGCGGCGCGGAATAGGATGTCAATCATGTCTTCGCCCGAAAGCCGCATCGATATCAAGCCCCGCAGCCGCGTCGTCACTGACGGAATCGAGGCGACGACCTCTCGAGGAATGCTGCGCGCGGTCGGCATGGGCGACGCGGACTGGGACAAGCCCCAGATCGGCATCGCGTCGAGCTGGAACGAGATCACTCCGTGCAACCTGAGCCTCGACCGGCTCGCTCAAGGAGCCAAGGAAGGCGTGCACGCGGGCGGGGGATACCCGCTGCAGTTCGGGACGATCTCGGTGTCGGACGGCATCTCGATGGGCCACGAGGGCATGCACTTCTCGCTGGTCTCACGCGAGGTCATCGCCGACTCCGTCGAGACGGTGATGATGGCCGAGCGCCTTGACGGCTCCGTCCTGCTCGCCGGGTGTGACAAGTCCATCCCCGGGATGCTGATGGCCTCGGCGCGGCTCGACCTGTCGAGCGTCTTCCTCTACGCCGGCTCGATCGCACCGGGCTGGGTGAAGCTCAGCGACGGCACCGAGAAGGACGTCACCATCATCGACTCGTTCGAGGCGGTCGGCGCGTGCCTGGCGGGCAAGATGAGCGAAGCCGACCTCAAGCGCATCGAGTGCGCCATCGCACCCGGCGAGGGTGCGTGCGGCGGGATGTACACGGCCAACACGATGGCGTCGGTCGCCGAGGCGCTCGGACTCTCGCTGCCGGGATCGGCCGCTCCGCCGTCGGCGGACCGCCGCCGCGACTACTTCGCGCACCGTTCGGGTGAGGCCGTCGTCAACCTGCTGCGCCTCGGGATCACCACGCGCGACATCCTGACGAAGGAGGCGTTCGAGAACGCCATCGCGCTGGCGATGGCACTGGGCGGCTCGACCAACGTCGTGCTCCACCTCCTCGCCATCGCCCGCGAGGCGGATGTCGAGCTCAGCCTGCACGACTTCAACCGCATCGGCGACAAGGTGCCGCACGTGGCCGACATGAAGCCCTTCGGCAAGTACGTGATGAACGACGTCGACCGCCACGGCGGCATCCCCGTCATCATGAAGGCGATGCTCGACGAGGGTCTGCTCCACGGTGACGCGCTGACGGTCACGGGCAGGACCCTTGCGGAGAACCTCGCCGACCTGAACCCCGACCCGGTCGACGGCACCGTCATCCACACGTTCGACGACCCGATCCACGCCAAGGGCGGCATCACGATCCTCCACGGATCCATCGCCCCGGAGGGCGCGGTCGTCAAGTCCGCCGGCTTCGACGCCGACGTGTTCGAGGGCCCCGCCCGGGTCTTCGAGCGGGAGCGCAGCGCGATGGACGCGCTCGAGGCCGGCGACATCAGCGCCGGCGACGTCGTGGTCATCCGCTACGAGGGCCCGAAGGGCGGTCCGGGAATGCGCGAGATGCTCGCCATCACGGCCGCCATCAAGGGCGCCGGCCTCGGAAAAGATGTACTACTCTTGACGGACGGTCGATTCTCAGGCGGCACAACCGGACTGTGCATCGGCCACATAGCACCCGAAGCGGTGGACGCTGGTCCTATCGCCTTCGTGCGCGATGGTGATCTGATACGGGTCGATATCGCGGCTCGCACTCTCGACCTACTCGTCGATGAGACCGAGCTGAGCTCCCGCCGCGAAGGCTGGGAGCCGCTTCCCCCGCGCTATACCCGTGGCGTCCTGGCCAAGTACTCCCGACTCGTGCGCTCCGCTGCAGAGGGCGCGACGACCGGCTGATCCACCGTTGACCGGTGGTTGAGTAGCGGCGCAGCCGCGTATCGAAACTCCGACTGATCGAGGATTCTCACCATGCCCGCCGAAACCACTGCGGCCATTCCACGGCCACCCGCTCGCGCTGCCACAGCGACCGCCCCCGCACCCGTGCTCACGGGGGCCCAGGCGGTCGTCCGATCGCTGGAGCTGCTGGGCGTCACCGACGTCTTCGGACTGCCGGGCGGGGCCATCCTGCCCGTCTACGACCCGCTCATGGACTCGACCGAGCTGCGGCACATCCTCGTGCGTCACGAGCAGGGCGCCGGTCACGCCGCCGAGGGCTATGCCGCCGCATCAAACAAGATCGGCGTCGCGATCGCCACGTCGGGTCCGGGTGCGACGAACCTCGTGACCGCCATCGCCGATGCGTACATGGACTCTGTTCCGATCGTCTGCATCACGGGCCAGGTCTTCTCGAACCTCATGGGGACGGATGCCTTCCAGGAGGCCGACATCGTCGGCATCACGATGCCGATCACCAAGCACTCCTTCCTGGTCAAGGATCCCGCCGAGATCCCGGGCGCGATCGCCGCGGCGTTCGAGATCGCGGGAACCGGTCGCCCGGGCCCGGTGCTCGTCGACATCACGAAGGACGCGCAGCAGGCGGAGGCTCCCTTCATCTGGCCGCCGAAGATCGACCTGCCCGGGTACCGGCCGGTCACCAAGGCGCACGGCAAGCAGATCCAGGCGGCGGCTCAGCTGCTCGCCTCGGCCAAGAAGCCCGTTCTGTACGTCGGCGGCGGCGTGATCCGCGCGCAGGCTTCCGAAGAGCTGCTGAAGCTGGCCGAGACGACGGGCGCGCCGGTCGTCACCACCCTCATGGCGCGTGGCGCGTTCCCCGACTCGCACCAGCAGCACCTCGGCATGCCGGGCATGCACGGCACGGTGCCGGCGGTGCTGGCGCTGCAGGAGGCAGACCTCCTCGTGTCGCTCGGAGCCCGCTTCGACGACCGCGTCACGGGCAAGGCGGCGCTGTTCGCGCCCCATGCCCAGGTCGTGCACGTCGACATCGACCCCGCCGAGATCTCCAAGATCCGCACCGCCGACGTCCCGATCGTGGGCGACCTGAAGGACGTGCTCGTCGACCTCGAGAGCGCGTTCCGCACCGCGGCAGCCGCAGCTGCTCCCGACACGGACGAGTGGTGGGCCTTCCTCGACGGGCTCCGCAACGAGTTCCCCCTGGGCTACACGCAGCCGTCGGACGGGCTGATGTCGCCCCAGTACGTCATCCAGCGGATCGGCGAGCTGACCGGGCCTGAGGGCGTCTACGCCGCCGGCGTCGGACAGCACCAGATGTGGTCGGCGCAGTTCATCAAGTACGAGCGGCCGAACTCGTGGCTGAACTCCGGCGGAGCCGGGACGATGGGCTACTCCGTCCCCGCCGCGATGGGAGCGAAGGTCGCGGAGCCCGACCGTGTGGTGTGGGCGATCGACGGCGACGGATGCTTCCAGATGACCAATCAGGAGCTCGCCACCTGCGCGATCAACAACATTCCGATCAAGGTCGCGATCATCAACAACTCGTCGCTCGGCATGGTGCGGCAGTGGCAGACGCTCTTCTATGACGGCCGCTATTCGCACACCAACCTCAACACCGGCCACGGCACCGTGCGGATCCCCGACTTCGTGAAGCTGGCCGAGGCCTACGGCTGCCTCGCGATCCGCGTCGAGAAGGAAGAGGACGTCGATGCCGCCATCCAGACGGCGCTCGAGACGAACGATCGTCCTGTCGTGATCGACTTCGTGGTGAGCGCCGACGCGATGGTGTGGCCGATGGTGCCGCAGGGTGTCAGCAACAGCTTCGTCCAGTACGCCCGCGACCACGCTCCGGCGTTCGATCAGGAGGACTGAGCCATGTCGAGCCACGTGCTGAGCCTCCTCGTGGAGGACAAGCCGGGTCTGCTGACCCGTGTCGCAGGGCTCTTCGCCCGGCGCGGATTCAACATCGAGTCACTCGCGGTGGGTGTCACCGAGGTGCCCGGACTCTCGCGCATCACCGTCGTCGTCGACGTCGACGAGCTTCCTCTGGAGCAGGTGAC
Organism: Microbacterium sp. P5_B6; assembly: GCF_056400345.1. Classification (NCBI taxonomy): domain Bacteria; kingdom Bacillati; phylum Actinomycetota; class Actinomycetes; order Micrococcales; family Microbacteriaceae; genus Microbacterium; species Microbacterium sp. P5_B6. The sequence continues at coordinate 387,426 of NZ_JBFULL010000002.1, forward strand.
TAAGCAGCTGAACAAGCTGGTCAACGTCATCAAGATCGTCGAACTGGATGCCGCAGCATCCGTTCAGCGAGAGCACATGCTCGTGAAGGTGCGCGCCGACAACCAGACGCGCTCCAACGTGCTCGAAGTCATCAGCCTCTTCCGCGCGCAGGTCATCGACTACGCGCCGGACGCGCTCGTGGCCGAGATCACCGGCGACAAGGGCAAGGTCGAAGCCTTCCTGCGGGCCGTCGAGCCCTTCGGGGTCAAAGAGCTGGCCCAGTCGGGCCTCGTCGCCATCGGCCGAGGCGGCAAGAGCATCACCGAGCGCGTGCTGCGCGGCTAGAACCATTCACCCACCTCTCCGGTCCTGAGCACGTCCAAGGGCCGGGAACACGACGCCTCGACAAGCTCGAGGACCGATGTCAAGCAAGGAGAAACACCATGGCTGAACTCTTCTACGACAAGGACGCCGACCTGTCGCTCATCCAGAGCAAGAAGGTCGCGATCGTCGGGTACGGCTCGCAGGGCCACGCCCACGCGCAGAACCTGCGCGACTCCGGCGTCGAGGTCGTCATCGCGCTGAAGGACGGCTCGCGCTCGACCGAGAAGGCCCAGGATGAGGGCTTCGAGGTCAAGTCGGTCGCCGACGCCGCCGAGTGGGCGGACGTCATCATGATCCTCGCGCCGGACCAGCACCAGCGCTCGATCTTCACCGAGAGCATCAAGGACAAGCTGACCCCCGGCAAGACCCTCGCGTTCGCGCACGGCTTCAACATCCGCTTCGGCTACATCCAGGCGCCGGAGGGCGTCGATGTGATCCTCGTCGCGCCGAAGGCTCCCGGCCACACGGTGCGTCGCGAGTACGTGGCTGGGCGGGGCATCCCGGACATCATCGCTGTGGAGCAGGATGCCTCGGGTCAGGCCTGGGAGCTCGCGAAGTCGTACGCCAAGGCCATCGGCGGCACGCGCGCCGGTGTCATCAAGACGACCTTCACCGAAGAGACCGAGACCGACCTGTTCGGTGAGCAGGCTGTCCTCTGCGGCGGTGTGTCGCAGCTGGTCCAGTACGGCTTCGAGACGCTGACCGAGGCGGGCTACCAGCCGCAGATCGCGTACTTCGAGGTGCTCCACGAGCTCAAGCTCATCGTCGACCTGATGTGGGAGGGCGGCATCGCCAAGCAGCGCTGGTCGGTCTCGGACACCGCCGAGTACGGCGACTACGTCTCGGGCCCCCGCGTCATCGACCCGCACGTCAAGGAGAACATGCAGGCCGTTCTCGGTGACATCCAGTCGGGCGCCTTCGCCGAGCGCTTCATCGCAGACCAGGATGCCGGTGCCCCCGAGTTCCTCGCACTCCGCGAGAAGGGCGCCCAGCACCCGATCGAAGAGGTCGGCAAGGAGCTGCGCGGCCTCTTCGCGTGGAAGCAGCAGGACGAGGATTACGTGGAGGGCAGCGCGGCGCGCTGACATCCCCATCTTCGGGGACCGGCGGCGACTTCTGACCGAATCGTGTCCGGCTCCCGATTTCCGCGCACCGCGCGCATCATCTCGCGGTGCGTCAGGGCCGCCCCCTACGAAGGGGCGGCCCTTCTTCGTCGACTCCCCTCGCCGGCACATCGTCTGGCGGAGCAGGTCACGGCGCCGATAGCCTCGGATCAGGAGGATCGCTCCGATCCGGGGGAGACGGACGAGGAGCATCTATGAACGTCGAACCGTGGAGCACCGTCGCACAAGGCGCCTCAGGCGCCGTCGTGAAGGGCATTCAGTATCTGCTGAGGGCGCAAGGGCACCCGCTGGCGGCGGATGGGGCATACGGACCGATCACGAAGGCGGCGGTGAGCGCCTTGCAGACGGCGAAGGGCCTGCCGGCCGATGGCGTCGTGGGTCCAGCGACCTGGCCGTATGTGGTCGTGGCGTCGGGCATGGGAGCCATCGGCGACGAAGTGCGCGCCGTGCAGCAGTTCGGGCTGCTGCGATCGCCGGGTGACACCCTCCTGAGTATCGACGGCCACTTCGGCCCCCAGACCAAGGAGCGGATCGAGTTCTTCCAGGAATCGTGGGGTCTTGCCCTGGACGGGGTTGCGGGACGCGAGACGTGGTCGTTCCTCAGCACGCAGGTCCCCGGCGCGCGTCCCTGGCCGCTCGTCAAGCCCGGTGCCACCCAGGCGACCAACTGGCGCGTCCTGGCGGCACAGCACCTGCTGCGAGCGCACGGCGCCTCGATCGTCGCGGACGGGGTGTTCGGTCCCGCGAGCGGCGCGGCAGTGAACGCCTTCCAGCAGACGCTGCGCGCCGTCGAGATCTCCTCGACGATCGGGCAGCTCGACTGGCCGTCGCTCATCGTGACCGTGAAGGCCGGCGCTCACGGTGAGGCTGTGCAGGCGCTGCAGACCCTCCTGCCCGGCGACCTCGCGGTCGACGGGGTGTTCGGTGCGCAGACCGATGCCGCCGTGCGCGATTTCCAGAAGGTGTTCCTCCCACCGGACGATGGAATCGTCGGGCCCAAGACCTGGCACGCTCTCGTGGTGCGGCTTTTCGACTGATCGGAATCAGGCGGTCGCGAGGAAAGGTTCCGTGCGGAAGTCCTCGGCGTCGAGGATCGTGACGGTGGACTCCGCGACCTCGACGAAGGCGCCGGGCAGGTCGCTGAGCGGCTCCGACACCACGACGCGCGCTTTTGCGCCGAACGCCCGCAGCCGCTCGTTGTCGGGGTAGGTCTCCTGAAGAGTCGTCATGTCGACGGAGTGGAACAGCGTGCGGGAGCGTCCGGCCGTCGAATAGCGGAATGCCCACAGCGTGCGGCCGTCGCTCACCGCGAACGTGCCCTGGACAGAATCGCGGATGCCGTGCTCCTCGGCCGTGCGCTCGACCAGGCGGATCGCCCGGCCGAGTCCGGCGACGGGGTCCTCCTGCAGGCCGAAGGTCAGCGCCAGATGGAAGATCACCTCGGAATCCGTCGTGCCGCGGACGAGCGGGAAGAGCTCGGGATCCACCGCCAGCAGGAGGTCACGGCGGAGCCGCGAGAAGTGCGCCAGGCCCCCGTTGTGCATGAAGAGCCAGCGCCCGTACCGGAACGGATGGCAGTTCGTCTGCTGGATGGGTGGCCCCGCCGCCGCCCGCACATGGGCGAGGAAGAGCGGACTCTCTATCGAGCGCGTGAGCTCACGCAGATTCTCGTCGTGCCAGGCGGGCTCGATGCTGTGGAACAGCGCGGGCGGGGTGCCGGCGGGGGCATCCTTGCCGTACCAGCCGATTCCGAACCCGTCGCCGTTCACGGTCTCGAACCCGAGCGGCGAGTTGAGCGACTGCGCGACGAGGGAGTGCCTCGTCTCGAGGATCAGTGTGGACGGCTGGAGCGGCTCTCCCGCGTAAGCGAGCCAACGGCACATGCGACACCTCCGTCTGGCGGCGTCAGCGGCGGCGCCGTCCAAGGCGACGCTAGTCGTGAGGGCCTCTTCGTCATACCCCCGACGGGCCCCGCTACGCTGTTGAGGTGCCAGCCGGACGTGACGAGGATGCCCTGACATGGGACGGCGACGACGATCCCACCCTGGATGCAGGTTCGCGAGCGACCGTGCCGGCCGACGATTTCACCGCTTCGACGGATGCTGACCCCGACTCAGGCCCAGGCGCCGCGAATCCACTTCCGGACGGGTTCACCGCTGTCGGAAAGGGCAGCGAGGGCCTCCGGACGGCTCCGACCACCGACGGTGACGGCGAAGCTGCGGGGGAGAGCCGCGCACCCTTGAGCAATGCGGCGCTCATCGGCCTCGGCATCTTCGGCGGTGTCTACCTGCTGCTCACCATCGGATGGCTGCTGGGTGTCGCCCGGCTGCAGCTGGTCGCCGGGCTCTTCCTCGACGCCGTGGCCTTCCAGTTCGCCTTCTGGCTCGCTGTGGCCGCGCTCCCGCTGTGGTTCGTCACGGTTCTGTGGTTCACCCGGACCAGTGCGACGTGGCTGCGATTCTCCTTGCTCGCGGCAGGAGGCGTCCTCCTGATTCCCTGGCCGTTCGTCCTCGCAGGAGCTGCGCTGTGACCGCCGCTGATCTCTCGAGGCGCACTCCCCGCCTTCCGGTGTGGCTGATCGTCGCCATCGCCGGAGTCTTCGCCCTGCTCTACGCGTATGTCGTCTGGACCGCACTCGGCTTCCTGGTCCAGCAGGCGAGCGGTGTCGAGGGGCTCAGCGGCTACGGCTGGTTCGTCCTGATCCTGCCCGTCGTCGTGCCTCTGGTCGTCTTCGGGCTGGCGTTCGCCATCGGCTGGCGCCGGGGCGCGGGGCAGTTCTCGCTCGTCCTTCTGACCGGACTCGCCGTCGTGGCGGCGTTCTGGCTCAACGTCTTCGCCTACGCGGCGGCGTCGACGGCTCTCTACGGCTGAGCGGTTCAGCCCGCTCGACGGCTGAGCGCCTGACCGTTCTCGGCACCTGAACGTCGTCACACGGTTCGGGCGCGGGCCGCGCCCACGGTAGGCTGACACGGCCGGCCCCGGCGCTGTGCGGCACGGCATCCCACCGCCTCTGCCGTCGTGCACCGCTCCGAAAGTCTTCCGCTGTGTCCAAGCCTGTTGTCCTGATCGCCGAAGAACTCTCACCCGCCACGATCGATGCCCTCGGGCCCGACTTCGACGTGCGCAACGTCGATGGCACCGACCGCCCCGCACTGCTCGCATCGCTTGCCGACGCCGACGCGGTGCTCATCCGCTCGGCGACCCGCATCGATGCCGAGGCACTGGCGGCCGCCCCGTCGCTGAAGGTCGTCGCCCGTGCGGGCGTGGGGCTCGACAACGTCGACATCAAAGCGGCCACGAGCGCCGGCGTGATGGTCGTGAACGCGCCCACCTCCAACGTCATCTCGGCGGCCGAACTCACCGTGGGGCACATCCTCAGCCTTGCCCGCCACGTGCCGGCCGCCCACGCCTCGCTCGCCGCCGGCCAGTGGAAGCGCAGCTCGTTCACCGGTACCGAGCTGTTCGAGAAGACGGTTGGCATCTTCGGTCTCGGCCGCATCGGAGCCCTGGTCGCCGAGCGTCTCCGCGCCTTCGGGGTGCGGGTCGTAGGCTACGACCCCTATGTGACGCCCACCCGCGCACAGCAGCTTCAGGTCGAGCTGCTGTCGTTCGACGAGGTGCTCGCCCAGAGCGACTTCGTCACGGTGCACATGCCCAAGACGCCCGAGACCACCGGGATGATCGGCGAGGCGCAGTTCGCCATCATGAAGCCCACGGCGTACGTCGTGAACGTCGCGCGCGGCGGCCTCATCGACGAAGAGGCGCTCCACACGGCGCTCACGACCGGCGAGATCGCGGGCGCCGGCCTCGACGTCTTCACGAGCGAACCGCCCAAGGCCGACTCGAGCGCCGCACGGCTGCTCGACCTGCCCAACGTCGTCGTCACTCCGCACCTCGGCGCCAGCACCGAAGAGGCGCAGGAGAAGGCGGGTGTCTCGGTCGCCCGCTCCGTCAAGCTCGCCCTCGAGGGCGACCTGGTTCCGGATGCCGTCAACGTCGCGGGCGGTGTCATCGACCCGTTCGTGCGCCCGGGGATCGCGCTCGTCGAGAAGCTCGGCCAGTTCTTCACCGGTCTCGCCTCGGGTGCGCTCACGAGCCTCGACATCGAAGTGCGCGGCGAGCTTGCGGCGTACGACGTCAGCGTCTACCGCCTCGCGGCGCTCAAGGGCATCTTCACCAACATCGTCAGCGAGAACGTCTCGTACGTGAACGCGCCGCTGTTCGCCGAGCAGCGCGGCATCGAGACCCGACTCATCGTCGAGGCCGAGAGCCCGCTCTACCGCAACATCACGATCCTTCGCGGAACCCTGTCGGACGGCACCGTCCTCACGGTCGAGGGCACCCTCGCCGGCACCCGCATGGTTCCCAAGGTCGTCGGCATCAACGGGTATGAGATCGAGGTGCCCTTCGAGCGGTACCACGTGGTCATGCGCTACCAGGATCGCCCCGGGATCGTCGCGATCTACGGCAAGGAGCTGGGCGACGCCGAGATCAACATCGCCGGACTCCAGGTCGCCCACCCCGATGCGAGCGGGCGCGCCCTCTCGGTCCTCACGGTGGACTCGCCGGTGCCTGACGAGATCCTCGACGAGATGCGCAAGGCGGTCGGGGCCGACCTGTTCCGCCAGATCGAGATCTCCGAGGCCTGAGCGGCCACGGGCGCTGATCAGGGCCGCGCGGCGGCCTCGACGAGTGCCACGAGCCGATCGAGCGCGGCACCCTTCGGCACGACGCCGGCGACCGACTCACCGCCGAGCGCATTGTTGAAGTACAGCCCGTCGCTCACGAGCATCACGAGGTCAAGAGCCGCGGCATCCTTCGTGAACGGGCGAAGCGCGTCCTGCCACCGGTGACGCATCTCGTGCAGAGCCGCACTTGCGGCGCTGCTGCCGCCCTGCGCGAGCCGTGACACCGCGATGATCGCGCGGTCGAGCGGGTCGTCGTCCATGACCGACGTGCGCAGGAAGTAGGCGACCGGGCCCTCGGAGGCGGCCGCCATCTGGTCGATGTCGTCGGTGACGAGGCCGCCGAGACGCGCGATGAGTCCGGCCTCGAGCGCGTCCTTCGAGGCGAAGTGGTAGAGCAGACCGCCCTTCGACACGCCGGCCTCGCGGGCGGTGGCCTCGATCGTCGCGCCCCGCTCGCCGTTCTCGATGAGGGTCGCCTCGAAGGCGTCCAGCACGCTTTCGCGGGCGCGGGGAGGGCGGCTCATGGCTCGATCGTAGCGAGGGTGCGCGCTGGCGCCTTGCACACCTGAGGTGTTACTATACCGGCTGGACGGTTTACTAATGATGACTCTCACTCAAGAACTTCGCATCGCCGACGCCAACGCCACCAAAGTCGGGTGGCGCGGCTGGGCGGCGCTCGTCGTGCTCATGCTCCCGGTGCTGCTCGTGTCGGTCGACAACACGGTCCTGAGCTTCGCACTGCCGCAGATCGCCCTCGATCTCGAGCCCACGGGCGTGCAGCAGCTCTGGATCATCGACGCCTATCCGCTGGTCCTCGCCAGCCTGCTGGTGACGATGGGCACGCTCGGCGACCGGTTCGGACGGCGACGGATGCTGCTCATCGGCGCCACCGGCTTCGCCACTGTCTCCGCTCTCGCCGCTTTCGCGCCGACCGCGGCCGTGCTCATCGCGGCGCGCGCGCTCATGGGCGTGTTCGGCGCGATGCTCATGCCCTCGACCCTCTCGCTTCTGCGGAGCATCTTCACGGACCGCGACCAGCGTCGCCTCGCCATCGCGATCTGGGCCTCCATGTTCTCGGCAGGGTCGGCACTCGGCCCGATCGTCGGCGGGTTCCTCCTGGCGCACTTCGCGTGGGGATCCGTGTTCCTGATGGCCGTGCCCGTGCTCGTGCCGCTCCTCGTGCTCGCACCGCTCCTCGTACCCGAGAGCCGGGATCCCCACCCCGGCCGCATCGATCCCCTCAGCATCCTGATGTCGCTCGGCACGATGGTTCCCATCGTCTACGCGATCAAGGAGCTGGCTGTGCACGGGTTCACCGTGACGATCGCGGTCCTCTTCGCCGTCGGCGTCGGGTTCGGCATCCTGTTCGTCCGTCGCCAGCTGCGCGCGGACACGCCGATGCTCGACATGCGCCTCTTCGGCCGCGGGTCGTTCACCGGCGCGCTCCTCGTCAACCTCCTGAGCGTCGTCGCGCTCGTGGGGTTCCTCTTCTTCGTCGCGCAGCACCTGCAGCTGATCATGGGCCTCACCCCGCTCGAGGCGGGCTTGGCGCTCGTGCCAGGACTCGCGGCCATGATCGTGGCCGGCCTCATCGTGGTGCCGATCTCGAAGCGCTGGTCGCCCCGGATCATCGTGCCGGCCGCCCTCACTCTGTCTGTCGTCGGGTACGTCATCGTCGCCGTGACCGCCGGCGAAGGCACGACCGCGGCGATCACGGCCGCGTTCGTCGCGCTGGGCATCGGGATCGGCATGGCCGAGACCGTCTCCAATGAACTCATCCTCTCGAGCGCGCCGCCCGAGAAGGCCGGCGCGGCGAGCGCCGTGTCTGAGACGGCCTACGAGCTGGGCGCGGTCCTCGGAACTGCCGTGCTCGGCGGCCTCCTCACCTCGCGCTATCGAGAGGGACTTGTGCTTCCCGACGGCCTGACGGCAGACGCTGCCGATGCGGCACGCGAAACGCTCGCGGGCGCGATGCACACGGCCGACTCCCTGGGCGGCGCACTCGGAGAGGCGGTTCGGGATGCCGCGGCCCACGCCTTCGACGCGGGTGTCACGGTCACGGCGCTCATCGGCGCGGTCCTGGTCGCTCTCGCTGCCGTCATTGCGGCGGTTACGCTGGGAAGGTCCCGCACCGCGCCGGCCGATCACTGACCCGCGGCGCATCCCCCAGCAAGGAGAGCAATGTCGCGTGTCGTGAAGCTCGCTGTCATCCCGGGTGACGGCATCGGCCCCGAGGTCATCACCGAGGCCGAGAAGGTGCTCGACGCCGCCACGGCGGGGAGCGGCATCCGTTTCGAGAAGACGCATTTCTCACTCGGTGCGGCGCGATTCCTCGAGACCGGCGACACGCTGACCGATGGCGATCTCGAGTCCATCAAGGGGCACGATGCGATCCTGCTCGGAGCCGTCGGGGGAGTGCCCGGCGATCCGCGACTGAAGAACGCGAACATCGAGCGAGGGCTGCTGCTCACGCTGCGGTTCGAGCTCGACCACTACGTCAACCTGCGCCCGTCGAAGCTGTACCCGGGAGCCCCGGGCCCGCTCGCGGATCCGGGCGAGATCGACTTCGTCGTGGTGCGCGAGGGCACCGAAGGTCCCTACGTCGGCAACGGCGGGTCGATCCGGCGAGGGACTCCCCACGAGGTGGCCAACGAGACATCCGTCAACACGGCGTTCGGCGTGGAGCGCGTCGTCCGCTACGCGTTCGACCTCGCTGAGCGCCGTGGCAAGAGGCTCACCCTCGTGCACAAGACCAACGTCCTGGTGCACGCGGGGGGCATCTGGAAGCGGCTGGTCGATCAGATCGCCGAGGAGCACCCCGAGGTGACCGTAGACTACGTGCACGTCGACGCGGCCACCATCTACCTGGTCACGAACCCCGGTCGCTTCGATGTGATCGTCACCGACAACCTCTTCGGGGACATCCTCACGGATCTGGCAGGCGCCGTCACCGGTGGCATCGGCCTCGCCGCTTCGGGCAACATCAATCCCGACGGCACGTTCCCCTCGATGTTCGAGCCCGTCCACGGTTCGGCGCCTGACATCGCAGGACAGCAGAAGGCTGATCCCACCGCCGCGATCCTGTCCATCGCCCTGCTGCTCGACCACCTCGGGCTGCGGGACGAAGCACACCGTGTCACCCGCACGGTCGAGGATGACATCGCCCAACGCGGAGCCTCCGCACGGACCACAGCGCAGATCGGCGACGCCATCGCCGCGGCCCTCCAGGCGTAACCTGGTAGCGCGCCCACGTCGCCGCAGACGACACAGTCAGGACACGACATGACCCTCATCGATTCCGACCCCGACACCGGACTCGCCCCCCTCGAGTTCGCCGTCACACGAAATCTCGCCGCGAAGAGCCCCGCCCAGCGCGAGGCGATCCTCGTCGATCCCGGCTTCGGCACGAGCTTCACCGACCACATGGTCGATGTCTGCTGGTCGGTCCGCGGCGGCTGGCACCGCCCACGCGTCCAGCCCTATGGCCCGATCACCCTCGACCCCGCCGCCGCGGTGCTGCACTACGGCCAGGAGATCTTCGAGGGCATCAAGGCCTACCGGCACGCAGACGGCTCGATCCACACCTTCCGGCCCGACCAGAACGGCCGCCGGCTGCAGCGCTCCGCCCGTCGCCTCGCTCTGCCCGAGCTGCCGGTCTCGTATTTCCTGCAGTCGCTGCGCGAGCTGATCGCCGTCGACGGCGACTGGGTGCCTTCGGGCGAGGACCAGAGCCTGTACCTCCGCCCGTTCATGTTCGCCAAAGAGGCGTTCCTCGGAGTGCGTCCCGCACAGAAGGTCGCGTACTACCTGATCGCGAGCCCCGCGGGCGCCTACTTCAAGGGCGGCGCCCGGCCGGTCTCGATCTGGCTGAGCGAGGAGTACTCGCGCGCAGGCAAGGGCGGAACGGGTGCGGCCAAGACCGGCGGCAACTACGCCGCGAGCCTGCTGCCGCAGTCCCAGGCGTACGAGAACGAATGCGACCAGGTGGTCTTCCTCGACCAGGACCGCAACGTCGAAGAACTCGGCGGCATGAACGTCGTGTTCGTCTTCAAAGACGGCACGATCGTCACCCCTCAGTCGGACTCGATCCTCGAGGGCATCACGCGCGACTCGATCCTGCAGCTCGCCATCGACCGGGGCCACAAGGTGGAGGGTCGAAACATCTCGCTGGATGAGTGGCGTCAGGGCGTGGCGTCCGGTGACATCGTCGAGGTGTTCGCGTGCGGTACCGCCGCGGTCGTGACACCCATCGGCGTGCTCAAGGGCAAGGACTTCCTCGACGAGCAGCCCACCGGGTCGCTGGCGCTGTCGCTTCGTCAGGAGCTGACCGACATCCAGTACGGGCGCGCCGAAGACAAGCACAACTGGCTCGTGCGTCTCGACGCCTGACCCTTCCTCGACGACATCGAGTCTGAACCGCCTCCTGCCCGCCGGCAGGAGGCGGTTCTGCATTCCGGGCGTGGCCTTTCTTCGCCATGCCGGCCGTCGATGTCCCGTCGCGCAACATCGCCGATTCCACTAACGTGCACAGCAGATGCCTCATCGAACGCGATGAGCACCATCGGTCGGAACATCGCGGTTTCCCCAGCACTCCGGACGCGACCGCGTCGGCCAGCTCGAATCGTCACCATTCGCTCTGTCTCCTGGGGAAGCATCATGAAACTGCTGCACATCATCGCGAGTCCTCGACTCGCGGGCTCAACGACGCTCGGCATCTCCGAGCATTTCCTCCGCCTCCTCAGCGAGAGTCACCCAGACCTGTCGATCGATACGCTCGACCTCTTCCAAGCCGACCTTCCTTCCATCGCCGGCGACAACATCGAGGCGAAGTACACCCTGCTCTCGGGGATGCCCATCGGCCGCGAGCATGTGGAGTCGTGGCACACCATCGAGAACGAGATCGAGCGGTTCCGGGCGGCCGACGTCTACGTCCTCTCCTCCCCGATGTGGAACTTCGGCGTCCCGTACGCACTGAAGTACTACATCGACTGCATCGTGCAGCCGGGATACCTGTTCAAGTTCGACGAGCTGGGGGTCGTGCATCCCCTGCTCGAGGGCAAGAAGATGATCGTCATATCGTCGTCGGGGAGCGACTACACCGACGGGAGCCCCGCGCAGCCATACGACTTCTTCGAGCCGTACCTGCGCACGATCTTCGGCTTCGTCGGGATCTACGACATGACGTTCGTCCGCGCACACGGGGTCGACAGCGGCCCGGCTGTGCGGGCCGCCAGCATCGCGCAGGCGACCGAGGCGGCGGGTCTTCTCGCGGCGTCGCTGAGTCCGGCGCCGCCCGTGGCTGCCGCCTGATCCCGGAGCCGCTTCGAGTGATGTGCGGGTGCGGTCTCTTCACCTGCTCGCTCCGACCTCTCCCGCCCCGCGCCGCCGGACGGTGAGACGGTGGGCTCGGTAGGCTGACCGGGTGAGAATCGTGCGCTTCAGCCATCAGGACGCGATCAAGTTCGGCATCATCGATGAGGACGAACTCGTTGTCCTCGCGGGGGATCCGCTGTTCGCCGGGTTCGACACGACCGGCGAGCGGGTGTCCGTTCGCGACATCGCACTGCTGGCGCCCGTCATCCCGCGCTCGAAGGTCGTCTGCGTCGGGCGCAACTACCGGGACCACGCGGCGGAACTCGGCAACGATGTGCCGACGGCGCCGATGCTCTTCTTCAAGCCGAACACTTCCGTCATCGGACCGGGTGACGCCATCGTGCTGCCCCCGCAGTCGGAGCGGATCGACTTCGAAGGGGAGCTTGCAGCGGTCATCGGTCGCGTCGCGAAGAACGTGCCGGCAGAGAGCGCGCTGGATTACGTCTTCGGCTACACGATCGGCAACGACGTGACCGCGCGCGACTTGCAGAAGACGGACGGCCAATGGGCGCGCGCGAAGGGGTTCGACACCTTCTGCCCGCTCGGACCCGCGATCGAGACCGACTTCGATCCGACAGGCGACGCGGTGGTGACCACGCGCGTGAACGGCGAAGTCCGCCAGCAGGGCCCGATCAGCGACATGATCTTCTCCCTCGCGGACGTCATCGCGTACGCGTCGGCCGCGTTCACGCTCCTGCCGGGCGACGTCATCCTGACCGGCACGCCCGCAGGCGTTGGACCCTTCGTGGCCGGTGACACGGTCGAGGTCGAGGTGACCGGACTCGGCATCCTTCGCAACACCGCGCGAAAAGCATAGGAAGCGCGGTGCGGGGCGGAGACGGCGAAGTCCCGACCCTCGCCATGGTCGCCGCGGTACAGCGGCGAACCGTCCGGGTCCTTTCGGCCGGGCAGGTTCTGGGCGGAGTCGCGTTCGGGGCGACGCTGTCTCTGGGCGCCGTCCTGGCGGCCGACATCTCAGGCGACGATTCGCTCTCGGGACTCGCGGCGGCGTCCGTGACGTTCGGCACGGCCCTCTTCGCGGTGCCGCTCGCGGCACTCGCTCGCCGGGCAGGCCGCAGGTGGTCTCTGACGACCGGCATGGCGATCGCGCTCGGGGGAGTCACGCTCGTCGTGGCGGCCGGGGCCACGCGCGTGTTCCCGCTCCTGCTCGTCGCGTTCCTCCTCATCGGCGCAGGGCAGACGGCCAACCTCCAGTCGCGCTTCGCCGCCACCGATCTCGCCACGGATGCTTCGCGCGGACGCGCTCTGTCGATCGTCGTGTGGGCGACCACCATCGGTGCCGTGCTCGGCCCCAATCTCGCCGGGCCGGGCGAAGCGATCGGTCGCGCTGTGGGGATGCCGCCGCTCACGGGCCCGTATCTCTTCACCGTGATCGCGCAGCTGCTCGCCATCGCCCTCTATCTGTCCGCGCTGAGGCCCGACCCGCTGCTCGTCGCGCAGCGTGCGGCATTGAGCAGGGAGCGCGCGCAGGGCATCGACGCGATCCTCAAGCCCGACCGCCCACGGGCCGCCAAGTACGCCATCCTGACCGTCGCCGCCTCACATGGGGTGATGGTCTCCGTGATGGCGATGACGCCCGTGCACCTTCTCCACCATGGCGCCGAGCTGAGCGTCATCGGGTTCACCCTGAGCCTGCATATCGCCGGCATGTACGCGCTCGCGCCTGTCTTCGGCATCCTCTCCGACAAGTTCGGGAGGATCCCGACCATCATGATCGGGCAGGGGCTTCTCGTCGCTGCTCTGCTCACGGCCTCCTTCGGACAGGAGTCGACGACCGCCGTCACCGTCGCCCTGATTCTGCTCGGCCTCGGCTGGAGCGCCTCCACCGTGGCAGGGTCTGCGCTGCTCACCGAAGCATCGTCGGAGAAGATGCGCACGAGGCGTCAGGGTTTCAGCGACTTCGTGATGAGCATCGTCGCCGCCTCCGGCGCAATCCTCTCGGGTGTCGTGCTGGGCTGGATCGGGTACGGCGGTCTCGCGCTGAGCGTGGGCGTCGCGGTGGTGGTGGTGTGTGCGCTTTCGCCGATGGCGTTGAGGATGTCGCGTACTGCGGCCGCGCCGCCGGCGTCCTCCTGAATCAGACCGGGGGAGTGGAGGCGCGCGCCGTGTCAGCGCCCCAGCGCCCGAAGGGCGAGGTCGACGTCCTCAGCGTCGTTGAAGACGTGGAAGGCCACGCGCGCGCGTCCGAAGCGACCCGACGCGGTGATTCCGGCGGCGCGGAGCCGCGCGAGGTCGGACCCGTCCGGATCGGCCCAGGTGACGATCGCACTCGGGCGGTCGGGCAGCTCGAGGTCCATCGCCTGCCGGAACCGCGTCGCGAGCCCCGTCGTGTAAGCGGCGACGGCCTCGGCGTCGAGCGTGGTGAAGTGCTCGAGCGCCGGCTCCGCGCCGACGAAGGCCTGCCAGGCGGGCGACACGTCGAAGCGGCGCGCGTCAGCCGCCAGCCCGAAATCCCCGCCGTAGCAGGACGACCAGGGATCGGCTCCCGCATACCAGCCGGCGAAGAGAGGCGCCACCGACCGCTGCAGCTCTTCGCCGAGCGCGAGGAACGCGACCCCGCGCGGTGCGCACAGCCACTTGTAGGCGTGGCACACGAGGGCGTCGAACCGGGATGCGTCCACCGGCAGCCACCCGACCGCCTGAGTCGCGTCGCAGAAGGTGCGCGCGCCGTGACGACGCGCGGCCTCGACGATGCTGTCGGCATCCGCCCGCTCACCCGTCGCTGACTGCACCAGCGAGAACGCCACGAGCGACGTCTCCCCGCCGATCGCGTCGGCGAGGACGTGCAGGGGGACCGACCGGACCCGGATGCCGCGCCCGGCCTGCACGAACGGCATGATCATCGAGGAGAAGTCGCACGCGGGCACCACCACCTCGCCGCCGTCCGGCACGGCGGTCGCGAGGAGCGCCGCGAACACCGAGATCTGCGACCCGATGGCGACCCGGTCAGCCGTCGTGTGGACCAGTTCCGCGAAGAGGCCGCGCGATCGTTCCACCGTCCTGCTGTACGCGGAGATATCGACCATTCCCCGTGAGGCTGCCTCGACGTCGGCGATGACCGCGGCCCGGGTCGCCCGTGAGGGGAGGCCGGTGGTGCAGGCCGCCAGATAACCGCGTCCGCCGTCGAACGAGTCATGCGCGACGGCGAGGGACGAGTGATCGAGGGCGGTGCTCATGCATCCAGCATCCGTCCCCGGTCATCCATTCGTCTACGGCAGGTATTGCATGCCATCTATGCGTCGCGCTTATGCTTGACGTGTGGCCTCTGCAGAACGCGATGATGATCCCGACCTTGACCCGCAGCTGCTGCGGCTCGTCAAGGCGATCGCCGACGAAGGCTCGATCACGGCGGCGGCCGACGCCTTGGGGTACAGCCAGCCTGCGGTCAGCCAGCAGCTCAAGCGCGCCGAGGTGCGGCTCGGGCTCGCGCTGATCGAGCGGGTCGGCCGCGGGGTGCGGCTCACCGAAGCCGGCCGCGTGCTTGCGCGACATGCTCCCTCGGTCACTTCCGCCCTGGATGCCGCGGCCGGCGAGCTGGCGGAGCTCCAGGGCCTGCGGTCGGGGCGCGTGCGGCTCGTGGCCTTCCCCTCGGCGTCTCCCACGATCGTGCCGAGACTGCTCGCCGACGTGGCGGAGAGGCATCCCGGAATCACGGTGACGTACGTCGAGGGAGAGCCTCCCGAGGCGGTGCAGGCGGTGCGGGAAGACCGCGCCGACATTGCGTTGACGTTCAGCTATCCTGGCGACCGCGAGGACCCGCACGGCTCGAGCGCGCGGGGCCTCTCGGTGCACGCGGTGGGCACTGACGACCTGCTCGCGGTTCTTCCGGTGGGGCACGCGGCTGCGGGAGAGGACCAGCTGGATGTCGCCCGGCTGGCCGACGAGAACTGGATCGCCGGCTGTCCCCGCTGCCGCGGTCATCTGCTGGAGCTCTGCGGCCGCGCGGGGTTCGAGCCGCGCATCGCGTTCGAAACCGACAACTTCGTGGCTGTGGAGGGTCTCGTGGCCCAGGGGATCGGCGTGGCGACGCTGCCCCGGCTGGCGGTCGAGTCGTTCCCGCAGCTCCCCGGGGTCGTCGTCCGTCCCCTGCCGGCGGGGGAGCGGCGTACGCTGCACGTGGTGACGGCGCACCGGGCCGAGCGCGTCCCGCCCGTGCGTGCGACGCTGGCGGCGATCGCCCGGGTGCTTCCTCCACCGGGGCCCGCGGCATCGCGCACCTAGAATGGGCAGGATGTCTGCCGCACCCGATCCCCGCACCACGAGCGCGTCCGGCGCCGATGTGCGCGTCCGCTTCTGCCCTTCGCCGACCGGTCTTCCGCACGTCGGAATGATCCGCACCGCCCTGTACAACTGGGCCTACGCGCGCCACACGGGTGGCAAGATGATCTTCCGCGTCGAGGACACGGATGCCGCCCGCGACAGCGAGGAGAGCTACCGCCAGCTCGTCGACGCGCTGACCTGGCTCAAGATCGACTGGGACGAGGGTGTCGAGACCGGCGGTCCGCACGCGCCCTACCGGCAGTCCGAGCGTCTGGACATCTATGCCGATGTGCTGCAGAAGCTGATCGACTCCGGTGCGGTGTACGAGAGCTACTCGACGGCGGAAGAGATCGATGCGCGCAACGAAGCCAACGGCCGCGCGAAGCAGCTCGGCTACGACAACTTCGATCGCCAGCTCACCGACGAGCAGAAGGCGGCGTTCCGCGCCGAAGGCCGGGAGCCCGCGTGGCGTCTTCGTGTGGCGGACGCCGATGTGACATTCGTCGACCTCATCCGGGGCGAGGTCACCTTTCCCGCCGGCTCGTTCCCCGACTTCGTCGTCGTGCGGGCAGGCGGACAGCCTCTCTACACGTTCACGAATCCGGTGGACGACGCGCTGATGGGCATCACTCACGTCATCCGGGGCGAGGACCTCATGCCGTCGACCGCCCGACAGCTCTCGCTCTACACCGCGCTCATCGATGCCGGAGTGACGTCGTTCGTGCCTCGCTTCGGGCACATGCCCCTCGTGCTCGGCGAGACGGGAACCAAGAAGCTCTCCAAGCGCGACCCGCAGGCCGATCTCTTCCTGCACCGCGACCGCGGGTTCATCCATGAGGGTCTGCTGAACTACCTGGCGCTTCTCGGGTGGTCGATAGGACCCGACCGCGATGTCTTCTCGCTCGCTGAGTTCACCGCCGCGTTCGACATCGCCGACGTGAATCCCAACCCCGCACGCTTCGATCAGAAGAAGGCGGAATCCATCAACGGAGACCACATCCGGATGCTGGAGCCCGCCGACTTCGCGGCCCGACTCGTCCCGTATCTCGCTGCCCAGGGATTCGTGACCGAGCCGCCGAGCGAGAAGGATCAGGCGATCATCACCGCCGCGGCTCCCTTGGTGCAGGAGCGCATGCAGCTCCTCGGCGAGGCGCCCGGACTCCTCGGGTTCCTGTTCGTCGACCAGGTCGTGCATGAGGCGGATGCTCTCGCGACGCTCCCGGCCAACGCCAATGAGGTGCTCATCGCCTCGGTGGCCGCGCTGGAGCTTGTTCCGGAGTCCGAATTCCGGACCGCCGCCCTGCAGGAGGCCCTGTCGTCGGCGCTGATCGAGGGACTGGGGCTCAAGCCCCGGGTCGCGTATGGCCCGCTGCGCGTCGCCGTCAGTGGGCGCCGCATCTCGCCGCCCCTGTTCGAGTCGATGGAACTGCTCGGCAAGACCGAGACGCTTCGCCGTCTGGCGGGTCTCGTGGAGGCCCGCGGCTGACGTCTCGGTTTGGCGGAGGCCGCCGGATCGGGTAAACTCGATCTTCGGCACGACTTCGGTCGAACGCCTTGGGGTATGGTGTAATTGGCAACACGGAGGTTTCTGGTACCTTTGTTCTTGGTTCGAGTCCAGGTACCCCAGCTTTAGAAAACCCCCGCTCAGCGGGGGTTTTTCTGTTCCTGCTCCACGTTGTATGCCCTCCTGCTCCACCCGCGCATGGTGCTTCCCACCGGCCGGCCTGTAATGTGCGGCGTATGGAGGAGCACCGGATCCCGCACCCCACCCGCGGCTACGTCGCCACGGCGTGGACTGTCGCCCTCCTCATCGGCGCTGCGGTCGGCGCAGGTGCCGGACTTCTCGCTCACGATCCGATGCTGGGCGTCATCGTGGGTGTGACTGCCGCTGCCGTCATCGGCTTCTCCGTAGTCCTGGCCGCGCGACGAACCGGTCGTGAAACAATCGAGGCTGCGCCGCCGTGGACCGGGGACGCAGGCATCCGGCACCACAGCGGCGGCGCACTCTGAAGGTCGGCCCCCGACGCGTTCAGCATCGCGTCCGACATCGACAGCGTGACCTCCGGGTTGTGCGCCGGCGCCGTGTTGACCGGAGTGACCCTTCATGATCAACACCAGGGATGGAGCAGCCCATGACTGTCACCGCGCGTCTCGGGCGTACGGATCTGCAGGTCAGCCGCGTCGGGCTGGGCTGCATGAGCTACGGCAATCCGGTCACCGGCCTGCACGATTGGACCCTCGACGAGGAGGCATCCCAGCCGTTCTTCCGGCAGGCGGTGGAACTCGGCGTCACCTTCTGGGACACCGCGAACGCGTACCAGGCGGGCACCAGCGAGGAGTTCGTCGGCCGCGCCATTCGCAAGTACTCCCGGCGCGAGGACATCGTCCTCGCCACCAAAGTGTTCGGACGGATGCACGACGGGCCCACCGGCCACGGTTTGTCGCGCGGCGCGATCCTCGAGCAGGTCGACGCGTCGCTCGACCGGCTCGGGACCGACTACATCGACGTGTACTACATCCACCGATTCGATCCGCAAGTCCCCGTGGAGGAGACCATGGAGGCGCTGCACGATATCGTCCAGGCCGGCAAGGTCCGCTATCTGGGCGCGTCGTCGATGTTCGCCTGGCAGTTCGCGAAGCTGCAGACCGCCGCCGCGGTCGGCGGATGGACGCCGTTCGTCGCGATGGAGGACCAGTACAACCTCCTCAAGCGCGAAGAGGAGCGGGAGATGATCCCCATGTGTCTCGACATGGGCGTCGGACTGACT
Source organism: Microbacterium sp. P5_B6 (assembly GCF_056400345.1). NCBI lineage: Bacteria > Bacillati > Actinomycetota > Actinomycetes > Micrococcales > Microbacteriaceae > Microbacterium > Microbacterium sp. P5_B6. Next base: position 406,024 of record NZ_JBFULL010000002.1, read on the forward strand.
CCCTACTCGCCACTGGGCAAGGGTCGATTGACCAGACCGTGGGGCGAGCAGACGCAGCGGGCGGCGCGCGATGCCGTCGCGAGGACATTCGATTCCCCGGCAGATGAGCCGATCGTCGATGTTGTCGAGCGGATAGCGCAGCATCGTGGGTTGCCGATGGCGCAGATCGCGTTGGCGTGGGTGCTGCGCAACCCGGTCGTGGCGGCACCGATTGTCGGCGCGACCAAGCAGAAGCACCTCGCTGACGCCGTTGCGGCGCTTGACGTCGTGCTCAGCGACGAGGAGGTGGCGGCGCTGGAAGCACCGTACGTTCCCCAATCGCCCTACTGGTATTAGCCCGAGCTTCCCCGCGGCGGCGCGCCACTCGGAGAAGTGAGGTCGCGCTCGCCCGGCTCACGTGACGATGTCCTGCTGCACCCAGTCGTCGCGCGCGGCCTCCCGGGCCCGGCTCTCCTCGCGGCGGTCGACGAACTTCGTCGCCCGTTCGTCGAGCCCCTCCAGGAATGCCGCCAGCTGCTCCCGAGCCTGCTCGCCCTCCGGTCCGAGATCCGTGCGGTCCAGGACGTTCCAGTGCCGGAGTACGGGCATGATCACGTCGTCGTAGTGGAGGCGCAGGTCGTAGATCCCCGCCTTCGCGATCATCATCGAGCTGCGCCGGAAGCCCGCCATCGTGGCTCCCGGCATCTCGAACCCGATGACCTCCTTGGCGATCGCCTGCATCGTCGCGTCGGGCGCGATCTCCAGCGCCGCAGAGACGATGTTGCGGTAGAAGATCATGTGGAGGTTCTCGTCCTTCGAGATCCGGGCGAGCATCCGGTCCGCGATGGGGTCTCCGGTGACCTTGCCGGTGTTGCGGTGCGAGACCCGGGTCGCGAGCTCCTGGAAGGACACATAGGTCACCGCCTCGAGCACGGACTTTTCGCCGGAGTCGTAGCCCGAGGTCATGTAGTCCATCCGGGCCCGCTCGAGCTCGACCGGGTCGACGCCGCGGGTGACGACGAGATAGTCGCGCATCGCGATGCCGTGCCGGTTCTCCTCCGCGGTCCACCGGCCCACCCAGGTGCCCCACGCGCCGTCGCGGCCGAAGCGGGTCGCGATCTCGCGGTGGTAGGACGGCAGGTTGTCCTCGGTGAGCAGATTGGTGAACATTGCGGCCTTGGCCGTCTCGGAGAGCTGTGACTGCTCCGGCGCCCAGTCCTCGCCGCCGAGGAACGCGAAGTCGCGGCCCTGGCTCCACGGGATGTAGTCGTGGGGATGCCACTCCTGCGCCATCGAGAGGTGCCGGTCGAGGTTCTGTGCCACGACAGGCTCGAGGTCCTCGAGGAGGTTGGTCGGAATGCTGGTCATGGTTGCTCCCTCGGTCGCACTGGCCCGTGATCGAGGCTACCCGCACCTGAGCAGGGTGCGCCCGCGCGCCGGTGCGCATTCGTCCCCGACCACCACCGCCCGCCCTCATAGCACCGGCAGCTCGTGGGCGCGGTCAGGCGGCGAGACGCAGCCCGCGCCGGTCGGTCGCGACGCGCTCGCTGTCACCGATCGTCTCATCGTCGCCGATGAGTGATCCGACCGCTACCCGAGCACCCGTGCCGACGTGCGTGCGCACGCCGATCTTCGCGCCGGCGCCGATCGCGGCGCCGGAGCCGATGTGGGCTTGCGGCGCAATGTCGGCCTCAGGGCCGATGACGGCATTCGCCTCGACCCACGCTCCGCGTCCGACGTGCGCGCCGGCGGCGATCTGGACTCCGGGCTCGACATAGGCACCAGCTTCCACGATTGCGGTCGGGTGGACCTTCGCGCCATGGGCGACGAGCCCGCGCCCGTTCGAGTGCTTGCGGTAGCGCAGCAGCTCACCGCTGTCGTTCTCGATGTCGACGTAGTTCTTGCCCACGATCCCCTCCGACGATCCGACCTTGTGTGGAGCACGGTGATTGCGTGATCTCCTGCTAATGCATTCCCGCCCATGGGCCCATTTGGATGCACCCTGGGGGTCGCTTCTCCCTGCGGCCTGGAGTCTGCAGCTCGCGCTGCGGGCGCGCGGACTCGGCAGCGCGTGGACGACTCTGCATCTCGCCTACGAGCGCGACATCGCAGAGCTTCTCGGCATCCCGCCCACCGTGCACCAAGGCGTGCTCCTGCCCGTCGCGTACACCGTGGGAACGGACTTCCGACCCGCGCACCGCGCACCGCTCGACGACGTGCTGCACATCGACGGATGGTGAGGGATCGTCCTCGAGCGCAGCGTTAGCGCCCCCGCGTAAGCCGGCACCCATCTGGTGCGGAGGGCGCCCGCGGGACATGCTCGGAGCATGAACTCACCGGACTGGATCCAGCACCGCGGGCTCGTCGCCTGGGTGGAAGAGATGGCCGAACTCTGCACGCCGACGGACGTCCATTGGTGCGACGGCTCGGATGCCGAGTACGACGCCTTGTGCGAGCAGCTCGTCGACGCGGGCACCTTCATCCGGCTGAATCCGGAGAAGAGACCCCGCAGCTATCTCGCCCGCAGTGATGCCAGCGACGTGGCCCGCGTGGAGGAGCGCACCTTCATCTGCGCGCGCAGCGAGGAGGATGCCGGACCGACCAACAACTGGATGGACCCGAGGGAGATGATGCCGATCCTCCGCGGCCTGTTCGCGGGGTCGATGACGGGGCGAACCATGTATGTCGTGCCGTTCAGCATGGGTCCGCTCGGCTCGCCGATCGCCCAGTTGGGGGTGCAGATCACGGACTCGCCGTACGCGGTGGTCAGCATGAAGATCATGACGCGGATGGGCCGCGCGGCGGCGGAGGTGCTCGGAGCGAAAGGATACTTCGTGCCGTGCATGCACAGCATCGGCGCACCGTTGAACGAGGGCGACGCGGATGTCGCGTGGCCCTGCAACCCCACCGAGAAGTACATCGTGCATTTCCCCGAGACCCGCGAGATCTGGTCGTACGGCTCGGGCTATGGAGGCAATGCGCTGCTCGGCAAGAAGTGCCTCGCTCTTCGGATCGCCTCGACCATGGCCCGCGATGACGGCTGGCTCGCGGAGCACATGCTGATCCTGGGCGTCACCGACCCCGAGGGGGAGAAGACGTACGTCGCTGCGGCGTTCCCGAGCGCGTGCGGCAAGACGAACTTCGCGATGCTCGTGCCGCCGCCGAACTTCACCGACCAGGGGTGGCGGGTGACCACGGTCGGTGACGACATCGCGTGGATCAAGCCCGGCGAGGACGGCACGCTGTTCGCGATCAACCCCGAAGCCGGCTACTTCGGTGTGGCGCCCGGCACGTCGTACACGACCAACCCGAACGCGATGGAGTCGATCCGCTCCGACACGATCTTCACGAACGTCGCGCTGACCGATGACGGCGATGTCTGGTGGGAGGGGATGGACGGTGAGAAGCCCGCGCACGCGATCGACTGGCAGGGAAACGACTGGACTCCCGAGTCCGGCACGAAGGCGGCGCACCCGAACTCACGCTTCACCGCCCCCGCCACACTGAATCCGGCGCTGGACGAGGCGTGGGATGACCCGCAGGGTGTTCCGATCCGGGCGTTCATCGTCGGGGGCCGGCGAGCCGGCACCATCCCGCTCGTGACCCAGAGCTTCAACTGGGCGTTCGGCGTCTACATGGCGGCGACCATGGGCTCCGAGACCACCGCGGCAGCCTTCGGCGAGCAGGGTGTGGTGCGCCGCGATCCCTTCGCCATGCTGCCGTTCGCCGGCTATCACATGGGCGACTACATCAACCATTGGCTCGCACTGGGCCGCAAGGTCCGCAACGCCCCGCGCATCTTCCAGGTCAACTGGTTCCGCCGCGACCAGGACGGAAACTTCCTCTGGCCTGGGTTCGGTGAGAACATGCGGGTCCTCGAGTGGATCGTCGCCCGCTCACGGGGGAGGGCGCTCGCGATCGAAAGCCCACTGGGCTGGATGCCGCGCTACGAAGACCTCACCTGGGGCGGCCTCGACTTCTCCGAGGAGGACTTCTTCGCCTGCATGGCGATCAACCGCCGAGACTGGACCTCGGAGCTGCTGGATGTCGAAGAGCTCTTCATGAAGCTCTACAACCGACTGCCGAAGGAGATGGAGATGATCCGATCCCTCACCACCAGCGCGCTCTGGCGCTCCCCGAAGCAATGGGAGATGAACAACGACCCCACCTGATCGGGCTTCACTCGTGCTCGGGCAGCACGGGCGTGGACCAGCCGGGGTCACGACCCAGCTGTGCCGCGCGGGCGACGGATGCCGCGCCGAAGCGACCTCGGACCGCGTCCAGCACGATGTCGAGACGGTCTCCGTCGTCCCAGTCGATGGGCAGCTCCGGCTGGACGCTGTCGGCGCGACCGAGCTGCGTGAGCGAGACGCCGATGAGGGTGATGCCACGCTCCTCGATCTCGGGGTGCGCGGCAACGAGCAGCGCGCGCGCGACCATGAGGATCACGCCCGTGCGTTCGGTGGGGGAGCGGACGGTGTGTGATCGGGTCGCCTTCGCATAATCCGCGAAGCGCAGGCGCAGCACGACCGTCCGGCACACCCGGTCGTGCTCGCGCAGCCGGCGGGCGAGCCGATCGACGATCTGGGTCAGGATCAGATCGAGTTCTTCCGGCGAGCGCGGACGGCTGCCCAGGGCTCGCTGAGATCCGATGGATCCCCGTCGTCGAGTGGTGTCGACCGGACGCGGATCCCGCAGCCGCGCCAGCGCGTGCAGGTGGGCTCCGGTCGCCTTGCCCAGCAGTCGCTCAGCGGTCGCCTCCTCGAGCTCGGCCAGCTGCCCGACGGTGGTGATGCCCAGGCGGTGCAGCTTCTCCGCTGTCACCGCGCCGACGCCCCACAGCCGTTCCACGGGAAGTGGGAGAAGGAACGCCTGCTCCCGGTCGGGCTCGACGACGAGCAGACCGTCCGGCTTGCTCACGGCACTGGCGACCTTGGCGAGGAACTTGGTTCGAGCCACTCCGACCGAGATCGCGAGGCCCACCTCGGAACGGACCCGCGCGCGCAATCCGACCGCGACCTGCTCGGGGGTGCCCACAAGCCGTCGCAGACCGCCGACCTCGAGGAACGCCTCGTCGATCGAGAGCCCCTCCACCAGTGGTGTGGTGTCGCGGAAGATCGCGAACACGTCTCGGCTGGCCGCCGAGTAGGCATCCATGCGGGGAGGGACGATGACGGCTTCCGGGCACAGGTCGCGGGCCTGACGGCCGCCCATCGCCGTGCGCACTCCGCGGGCCTTCGCTTCGTAACTCGCCGCCAGCACCACTCCGCCGCCGACGATCACAGGCCGGCCTCGCAGAGCGGGCGCGTCGCGCTGCTCGACCGATGCATAGAAGGCGTCGAGATCGGCGTGCAGGACGGTCGCCTCGCCTCGCATCCGCGCTCCCTGCATTCGTCTGTTCTGCAGATGGTCGCACGCACCAGCGACATGGCCGTGGTTCTGGGACGACCCGAGAGCAGCCCGCTCGCTCGGCTGCACAGCCTGCCGCGAGCCGGCTCGGTACGAAGGCCCGCTAGCGCGAGCGCACGGCCAAGAACCGGATCGGCACCTCGTGCAGTTCGAGCGGACCGTGCGAGGCCTCGCCGTCGAGGAGAAGCGCGTCGCCGGGGCTCATCTCGTACTCGTAGCCGCCATGACCGTAGGTCATGCGCCCTTCGAGCATGTAGAGGAACTCCGTTCCGGGATGCTGGAACAGCGGGAACACATTGGACGCGTCGGTGAGCGTCACCAGTGTGGGCTCGAGAGCGTCGGGCGTGTCCTTGAGAACACCGAGCATCTGGTAGATGTGTCCGTGCTGTGTGCCGCTGCGGACGCTCACGCTCCCGGCGCCCGACTTCGTGAACGAGGCCTCGCGGTCACTCGCCGACCCGCGGAAGAGTGCGGTGACCGGGATGCCGAATCCGGCCGCAAGTCGCTGGAGAGTCGTGAGCGAGCATGACGTGGTCGCCGACTCGATCTTCGAGATCATCGCCTTGGAGAGCCCCGTGCGGGCGGCCAGGTCTGCGGCGGAGATGCCCTGCTCGCTGCGATACCTGCGCACCTGCTGAGCGATGATCGGCTCGAGCACGCCACCAGGAGGATCGTTCTCTGCCACGGGCCGACCAGACGTCACTTCGCCATCATAGGTCGGGGCCTCCGATTGATTCGGCCGACGCCAGCTGCCCCAGCACAGCAGCGAGCCCAGATGCGCCCATCTCGGCGTCTGAGTCTTCCACGAGCTCGTCCGGCGAGTGCGAGATGCCGGTCGGGTTCCGCACGAACAGCATGGCTGTCGGGACCGACGAGGCGAGGATTCCGGCGTCGTGGCCGGCGCCGGTCCCCAGTTCCGGCGCCGTCGGAAGTGCACGCCGGAGGTCTTCGCGGAGAGCGAGGTCGAAGTCCACTGTCGTGCTCAACGACTCCTCCCGGACCTCCCCGGCGCATCCCTCCGACTGCGCGGCGCCGGAGACGATGTCGCGGACTTCAGACACGAGCCAGGCTGTCACGCGGTCCTCCGGATGACGGATGTCGATCCAGAAGCGCACCCGGGAGGCGATCACATTCGTGCCGCCGGGAATCGGCTCCAGCCGCCCCACCGTGGCCCGGGCATCGGGTGTGCGCCTGGCCAGATCGCGGATCTCGAGCACCATCCGTGCCGCCGCGACGAGCGGATCGCTGCGGTCGGACATCAGCGTGGTGCCGGCATGGTTGCCCTGTCCGTCGACGGTCACCCTCCAGCGCCCGTGCCCGAGAATCGATGACGCGATCGCGATGGGCTCGCCGGAGTCGATCAGCCCGCGGCCCTGCTCGACGTGCAGTTCCACGAAGGCGGCGATGCGCGCCAGCGCCTCGGGATCCGTCCCGGTGCGGGACGGATCGATTCCGTCTCGGCGAGCGACGTCGGCGAAGGTGTCACCGTCTCGATCTGTGAGTGCGAGCGCGCGCTGCGGGCTGATCGCGCCGGTCATGAGCCGGGATCCGAGGCAGGCGACGCCGAATCTGGAACCCTCTTCTTCGGGGAAGACCGCGATCGCGATGGGACGCAGCGGCCTGAGGCCGGCAGAGCGGAGAATGTCGATCGCCGCGAGGGCGGACGCGACGCCGAGCGGACCGTCATACCCGCCGCCCCCCGGTACGGAGTCGAGATGGCTGCCCGTCACGATGGCTCCGCCGGTGCTGCCCGGCGGATTCCACCAGGCCCACAGGATGCCGTTGCGGTCGCGCTCGACGTCCAGACCCCGCTGCTCGGCATGCGCGGTGAACCATTCACGCAACTCCCGGTCCGCGGCCGAGAAGCCTGCGCGGCTGTATCCGCCTCTGGTGGTGTCCCGTCCGATCGAGGAGATCTCCTCGATCATCTTCGCGACGCCCGTCATGCGCCGGTCAAGGCCGCGAGCGGACGGAATCGTGGGACGCCTGAGTCCTCATCCATCACCAGCCGCGCAGCGAGCTCACCCAGCAGCGGGGCGAACTTCGCGCCGTGTCCCGAACAGGGCGAGAGGATCGTGACACCCTCGATGCGGTCGATGATGAACTCGTCGTCCGGCGCGTTGGTGAACAGGCATGTCGTCTCGGCGTACGGCTCGGGGACGAGGCCCGGCAGGGAACGAGCGACATACTCGACGACCCTCTCACGACGCGCAGCGTCGATGACGCGCTCGTGCTCCAGCGCCGAGCCGATCACCGGTCCGCCGTTGTATTCGGCCACCTTCTGGCCGCGGAAGTGGGCATCCCGTCCGCCGGGGAGCCCGTAGACCTGGATGTCCTCGCGCTTGTTGATGAACGTCGGCCAGTCGGCGTGCGGGTCTCGGTAGGCGAAATGGAGGGCCTGCTCCTGGCGTACCTGCAGAGCGGGAAAGCGATCCACCGCGTCTCCGGGAAGGGCCAGTCGGTCCAGCAGGCTCGGAAGCCATCCACCCGCGGCGACCACGACCTGGGACGCCGAGATCGTGTCGCCCGACTCCGATTCGACGACGTACGAGGCCCCGTCGCGCACCACTCCTGCAGCGACCCAGTCGGTGCGCAGCTTCGCGCCGTCCTGAACGGCGAGGGTGACCAGTGCGGATACGGACTCTTCTGCATCGATCACTCCCGCAGCCTCATGCCACAGGACCGGTCCGTCGAACACGAAGCCCGGCCACCTCTGCGACGCCGCGTGTTCCGGAAGAAGCTCGTGGGCGATGCCCTGATCGGTGAGGATCGCCGCCAGGATGGCGGGGTCGCGCCGCGCGCCGTAGTCCAGCGCGCCCGCGTCGCTGATGAGCTGCCGCCCGATGGCGCTCTCGAGCTCGTCCCACCCGCGACGCGCCTCACCGACGAGGCTCGTGTAGAACGGGTCGGGATACGTGTACCGGAAGATGCGCGCGGAGCCGTGGGAGCTGCCGAGCGCATTCGCCGGCGTCGTGCGCTCGAGCAGGACGACGTCCCGGCCTCGGCGGGCGAGACTCCGGGCTGCGGCTGCGCCCGCGAGGCCGGCCCCGATGATGGCGATCGGATGGTCGGACATGGTGGCCTTTCAAGGCTCGTGACTAGTGGGAGACGGGTGCGATGTCGAAGCGGGCAACCGATGAGGTCGCGCAGATGATGCTGCGCGGGCGATCCGCCGGAAGCAGCGCGCTGCCCGGTGGGAGCGGGAGGCCGTCGATCGTGGCGGCACCCGCGAGGAGCACGGTGAGCGTTGCGTTGGGGCTCACCGGCGCGCGTTCGTGATAGGTGCGAATGCGGCAGGTGGCAACCGCGAGACTCCGTTTGACCATCAGGTTCACCACGGAGACCCCGTTGCGATCCACCGACGCGACGACCCGCGACTCACCCGCGAACCGGATCCCTTCCTCGCGCGAGACCCGATGCTCGACCCCGTCGATCGTGAGGGTCACGTCCTCACGACTGAGCGGGATGAGGATGCGCTCAGTTCCGGGCAGCACGGAGAACGGCATCCGTCCCCGCAGCTCGGCGACGCTCAGTCGCCACGCGAGGGTCTTCACGAGCACCCGCGTCACGCCGAGGCCATTCGCCCACGATTCCGACCGGGCGTCTCTCGGCGTGACGACATCCAGGCCCACCGGGGCGCCGAGGTCGACCGTCATGAGTCAGCTGCGTCCCGGGATCCACGTCGTGCCGGCCAGAGGCACCCCCGCCATCGCGGCGGACTCGACAGTCAGCGCGACGAGGTCCTCCGGCTCGAGGTTGCGCACATGCGACTTGCCGCACGCGCGCGCGATCGTCTGCGCCTCGAGAGTGAGGACGCGGAGGTAGTTCGCGAGCCGGCGACCGGCGGCGACCGGGTCGAGACGTGCAGAGAGCTCCGGGTCCTGCGTCGAGATGCCGGCGGGATCGCGCCCGTCCTGGAAATCGTCGTAGAAGCCGGCGGCGGATCCGATCTTCTCGTATTCGTCGCTGTAGCGCGGGTCATTGTCGCCGAGGGCGATGAGCGCTGCGGTGCCGATCGCGACAGCATCCGCGCCCAAGGCGAGCGCCTTGGCCACATCCGCGCCGGTCCGGATGCCGCCCGACACGATCAGCTGAACGCCCGTGCGATGGACGCCGAGCTCTTGAAGGGCGGCGACCGCGGGACCGATGGCCGCGAGCGTGGGGATGCCGACGTGCTCGATGAAGACCTGCTGCGTGGCGGCCGTGCCGCCCTGCATGCCGTCGAGCACCACGACATCAGCGCCGGCCTTCACGGCGAGCGCCGTGTCGTAGTAGGGCCGGGACGCCCCGATCTTGACGTAGATCGGCTTTCGCCAGTCCGTGATCTCGCGGATCTCGGCGATCTTGATGGTCAGGTCATCCGGACCGGTCCAATCCGGATGCCGGCTCGCCGAGCGCTGATCGATGCCCACCGGCAGCGTCCTCATCCCCGCCACACGCTCGGTGATCTTCTGGCCGAGCAGCATGCCGCCGCCGCCGGGCTTCGCACCCTGACCGAGAACGATCTCTATCGCGTCAGCCTTTCGCAGGTCGTCGGGGTTCATCCCATACCGCGAAGGCAGGTACTGGTAGACCAGCGTCTTGGACTGGCCGCGCTCCTCGGGGGTCATGCCGCCATCGCCGGTCGTGGTCGAGGTTCCGGCCTCGGTCGCCCCGCGTCCCAGAGCCTCCTTGGCGTTGGCGGAAAGAGCCCCGAAGCTCATCCCTGCGATCGTCACCGGGATGTCGAGATGGATCGGCTCGAGGGCGTTGCGAGCGCCCAGGGTGACGTCTGTCGCGCATCGCTCGCGGTAGCCCTCCAGCGGATACCGCGACATGCTCGCACCGAGGAAGAGCAGGTCGTCGAAGTGGGGGAGTGCTCGCTTGGCGCCCCAGCCGCGGATGTCGTAGATGCCGGTCGCGGCGGCTCGCTGGATGTCGTGGATGGTGGCGCGGTCGAAGGTCGCGGATTCGCGGAGTCCGAGCGCTGCGATGTCTTTGGTCATTTTCGCTTCCCTGGTGCCGCGGGTCAGTATGAGGCGGCGTTGTCGACGGTGAAGTGGTAAAGATTGCGCGCTGATCCGAAGCGGCGGAAGTCCTCGGGTCGCTCGGTGCGTCCGGCGCGGCCGAGCAGCTCTGCGAGTTCCTCGATGTGCTCGCGGCGCATCTCCTTCTCGACGCAGTCGGCGCCGAGGGACGCCACCGTGCCGCGCACGTAGATGCGCGCCTCGTAGATCGAATCGCCGAGCGCCTCGCCCGCGTCGCCGCAGACGACCAGCCGGCCGGCCTGGGCCATGAAGGCGGACGCGTGGCCGATGCTTCCTCCGACCACGATGTCCACGCCCTTCATTGAGATCCCGCACCGCGCGCCGGTGTTGCCCTCGACGACCACGAGCCCACCGTGCCCCGTCGCCCCTGTGGACTGAGAGGCATCTCCGGTGACATGCACCACGCCCGACATGATGTTCTCGGCAAGGCCGACCCCCGCACTGCCGTGCACGACAGCGGTGCCGCGCTGGTGCATCCCGGCGAAGTAGTAGCCGACATCACCCTCGACGACGACCTCGATGTCGGCGGTGATGCCCACCGCGATGTTGTGGCTTCCCACGGGCGACTCCACGGTCCAGACCGTTCCGTCGACCGCGTCGTGCAGCAACTGGTTGAGGTCGCGCACACTCGAGTGGGCGAGGTCGACGGACGTGGCCGCGGACGCGGGCGCGGGGGTAGCGGTGAGGGTCATCGGGTTGCTCCTTCCAGAACGGGGGCGTCAAGAGCCCAGGTGTAGACGACGCCGGGCGACGGCTCGAAGATCCGGGCGTGCTCGATGCCGGGGAGCCCTGCCAGGGCGCGGTACTCCGAGGCCATTGCGATCCAGTCGCGGGTCTCGGCGATGATCGCCGGCTTGCAGGCGATGGGGTCACGGACGACCGCCATGCTGTCGGCCGTGGTCACCACGAGCGTGTAGAAGCCGTCGAAGACGCCCTGCAGGGCTTCGAGCGCTGTCGTCAGGTCGTCACCGTGCGCCATTCGCCACGCGATGAAGCGCGCGGCGACCTCGGAGTCGTTCTCGCTGTCGAACTCGACGCCCTCTGCGCGCAGGCGGCGGCGGATCGAGGCATGGTTGCTGAACGAGCCGTTGTGCACGAGGCAGAGGTCCTCTGCGACGGTGAACGGGTGGGCACCCACGGCGGTCACTGCCGATTCCGTCGCCATGCGGGTGTGCGAGAGCGCCTGGCTGCCCCGGATCTCGGCAAGACCATAGATCTCGGCGAGGTCGACGGGGTGGCCGACGCCCTTCAGCACGGCGACGTTCGACCCGCGGCCGATGATGCTGGCGCCGGGAAGCGCCGTGCGCACCGCGGCCTCCAGGATCCCTGTGCTGACGCTCGCCGAGACGAGAACCGATTCCGCATAGGCCACCACCTGTGGTTCGCTTCCCTCAGGGAGCGCCGCCCGAAGATCGTCGGCGAGAGCGGCGGTGTCGGCATCCGAGATCACCGTGATCGTCGATGACCCCTCCGGCGTGAGCCGCTCGGAGCCGTAGACGGCGAGGCCGGCCGAGTCCGGTCCGCGCTCCACGATCTCGCAGAGCATGCCATGCATGAGCTCGCCGAGACTTCCGCGCAGGGCGGGGTTGCGAATCTGCAGTGCAGCGATTCCGCACATCTGTGGTTCCTTTCGTCGATTCGGGATGCCGGATGGTCAGTACGCCGTGAGGTACCGGTCGAGCTCCCACTCGGTGACGGTGTTGTGCCAGCCGAGGAACTCGTCCTCCTTGGCGTCGGCGAAGTAGTCCGCGACGCCGTGGCCGGCATCCAGCGCTTCCCGCAGCACGGGATCCTCGCGCAGCGACTGCACGGCGTGCAGCAGTGTGCGGGGGAGGACTGCCGAAGTCTCCCGGAACTCGCCGGGGCCGCAGGGATCGCCGGGATCGGCCCGGCGCTCGATGCCGTCGAGGCCGGCATGGACGACGGCGGCGAGTGCGAGGTACGGGTTCGCGGAACCATCGGCGGCGCGCAGCTCGAGGCGGTCCGAGTCGGGCACCCGGATGAAGTGCGTGCGGTCATTGCCGCCGTAGGTGGCGTGCTTGGGTGACCAGGTGGCGCCGGATGCGCTCGTCGTCGCCCCTCGGCGCTTGTACGAATTGACGCTCGGCGCCAGGAAGAGCTGCAGTCCCGGCGCATGCTCGAGCATCCCCGCGAGGAAGGAGTATGCGGTTTCGGAGAGGCCGAGGCCGCGTCGGTCTGCAGGGTCCGGGAAGACCGGCGCACGGCCGTCCCACAGCGACAGGTGAAAGTGCAGCCCGTTGCCTGCGCGGTCGCTGAACGGCTTGGGCATGAACGTCGCGATCATCCCGCGCTGTTCGGCGAGCATCCCGATGAGGTAGCGCAGCGTCATCACGCGATCCGCCGTCACGAGTGCCTCGTCGTAGGCGAAGTTCTGCTCGAACTGACCCGGGGCATCCTCGTGGTCGTTCGCATAGTTGCCCCATCCCAGGGCGTTCATGGCCTCGCTGACGGCTGCCAGGTGGTCATACATGCGCGTCACCCCGCGAGCGTCGTAACAGGACCGCAGACCTTCGTCCTTCGCGTCCGAGGCAGACAGCCGGCCGTCGGCATCGCGATCGACCAGGAAGTACTCCACCTCCGCGCCGACCTTCGCGGTCAGACCGCGTGCTGCCAGCCGGGCGAGGGCCCTCTTGAGGATGACTCGAGGCGCGAACGGCCAGGCTTCGCCGTTGACGTAGGGGTCGCAGTGGACGATGGCCAGACCTTCGCGCACGAAGGGGATCGGCGCGTACGAGTCGAGATCGGGGATCGCTATGAGGTCGGGGTCATGCGGCTGTTGACCGATCAGCCCTGCGGCGAATCCCGCGAATCCGAGCTTGCCGTCCTCCAGATCGTCGGCGGCAGAGACCGGCACGAGCTTGGCGCACGGCTTCCCGTTCAGGTCGACGAACACGGCGAGGATGAAGCGGACACCGTCGGCCAGCGCACGATCGCGCAGTGACTGCACAGCGGTGGGGAGCGTCACCACGTCGCCGCCGGTGAATGCGGGTAGGGTCATTGCGGATCTCCTGAGGGTTGACTGACAGTGGAGCGAGTTGATTGACAGTACCAACCGAAACACGTCGGACAGATATCGCGGATGTTTCCGAAAGGTAAAACCGCACGGCCGGCGGGAAATCCAACATTCACGTCGGTGAAACGCGGAGGAAGTTGCGCGTCAGGAAGATGAGTTGCACGGCAGTGATCTGCCGGCAGGCGAACCCTGAAGTGCATCGCAACCCGGCGGTCGTCAGGTGTGCCTGCAGAAGGGCTCACCTCATGGATCAGGGAAACACCACTTTCATTCTCATCTCGGCTGCACTGGTGCTGCTGATGGCGCCCGGTCTGGCCTTCTTCTACGGAGGCCTCGTCAAGGCGAAGAGCGTCATCAGCATGATGATGATGACCTTCGGCGCGGCCGGACTCATCGGCGTGCTCTGGGTGCTGTACGGCTATGCCATAGCGTTCCCCGGCTCTGACGGCCTCCTCGCGCCGTGGGCGATCGACTGGTCGGCGATCGGGCTCGAGAGCCTCCTCGAAGTGCCGGAAGGCGCGGCATATCCACCACTCGCCTTCGTCGCCTTCCAGGCGACGTTCGCGATCATCACCGTTGCCCTCATCTCGGGCGCCATCGCCGACCGGGCGAAGTTCGGGTCCTGGATGCTGTTCGCCGGCGTCTGGGCGACGATCGTGTACTTCCCGGTCGCGAGCTGGGTATTCAACTTCGGGCTGGCCGACGACGGCTCGTACGCATACGGCGGATGGATCACCTACGGCCTGCAGGAGACCTTCGGGGTCGGCGTGATCGACTTCGCCGGCGGAACTGCCGTGCACATCAACGCGGGCGCCGCAGCCCTCGCGCTCGCCCTCGTCGTCGGACGCCGCGTCGGATTCCGCAAGGGCGCGCACGTCCCGCACAACCCGCCGTTCGTGCTCCTTGGTGCAGGCCTGCTGTGGTTCGGCTGGTTCGGGTTCAACGGAGGGTCGGAGCTTGCCGCAGACGGTACGGCCGCTCTCGTCTACGTCAACACGATCGCTGCCACTGCCGCCGCTCTGCTCGCCTGGCTCGTCGTGGAGAAGCTGAAGGACGGCAAGCCGACCTCGGTCGGCGCAGCGTCCGGAGCCGTCGCAGGCCTGGTTGCGATCACTCCTGCCTGTGCCGCCCTGGATCCGATCTGGGCGATCGTTCTCGGAGCCGTCGCCGGATCCCTCTGCGCTCTGGCGATCGAGCTCAAGTTCAAGCTGGGCTTCGACGATTCCCTCGACGTCGTGGGCATCCACCTCGTCGGCGGACTCATCGGCACCCTCTATCTCGGCTTCTTCGCCAACGGAACCGGCCTCTTCATGGGTGGAGACGGCACGCAGCTGATCGTTCAGGCGATCGCGGCCTTCTCGGTGCTGGCCTACTCGCTCGTCCTCACCCTCGTGATCGGCTTCGCCATCGAGAAGACGCTGGGCTTCCGCGTTACGAGCGAGGACGAGATCGCGGGTGTCGACCTCGCCGAGCACGGCGAGGAGGGTTACGTCCTCGAGGAGAAGCTCGCCTGACCCCGGCGCTCCTGCGCTCCGGAAGTGGGGGGGGGGGGGGGG